>JASFMV010000046.1:0-8095 GCA_050117375.1 Nitrosopumilaceae archaeon
ATTAACGTTGCACATAATCTTGTATCTCTTTATTTTCGTGCCTTTGATGAAAAGTTTTCAGATGAGATTAAAGAGTATGTGATAAATTATCTGAGAAAAATTTTATCTGATATAGGATGGGAGCCAAGAAAATCTGACAAACATACTGATGCATTACTGCGTTCGTTTGCAATTTCTTCTTTAGGTAAAATGGGTGATGAACAAGTAGCTATCGAAGCCAAAAAAAGATATCAAAAATTCCTCAAATCTCCAAACTCATTGTCTCCAGACTTGATTGAGCCCATATGTTCAATTGCTGCATGGAATGGAAATTCTAAAACATATTCTGAACTTGTAAAATTATACAAAAATGCTAAAACAATGGAAGAAAAACTTCGCTTTTTGGGTGCAATGTGTGGGTTCAAAGACACAAAACTCCTCAAAAAAACACTTGACTTCTCTCAAACATCTGAGGTCCGTTCGCAGAACATGCAACTTCCAATAATGAGAGTTGCTTCTAACCCTTATGGAAAAGAAGTTCTTTGGCCTTGGCTTAAGAAAAACTGGAAAAAACTAAACAAAAAAGTAGGTCATGGAAACCCTCTCTTCAATAGGATTGTTGCAAGCATATCCTCAGTTGCCAATGACTCTATGGAAAAAGAAATCAAAAACTTTTTCAAGAAAAATCCTACTCCCGGTACAGAAAGAACACAAGCTCAAACACTTGAAAGGATAAGAATTAATTCTAAATTCCTTGGAAGAATGAAAAAAGAATTCCAAAATGGCTAAAAAACTAGGTGCTCCAATTGCCTTGGGAGTAGTTACAGTTTTAGCAATTTTATTGCTTACTGGTTCAAATAACACAAATGAAGAAGTCTTAAAATCCACTTTTTCTATAAATGCAGTATATTTTCCGTCATCTGGTGATTTGAATGATGGGTATATTCAAATTAATTTCCAGGATAAATCTGAAAAAACAAATGCGGTAGTTTTAGAAGTTTTGGGAATGGATGAATCTTTTCAAAAAACTTTTCTCTCTTCTGAATTTGAAGAAACAATTTCATTTCCAAGTCCCCCAAAATATGGATGGGAAATCCACCCTGTAACACTGCTAATAGATCATGACGAATTGGGAAAAGTATCTATTAAAACTGAAATTCGTCCCGATGGTGAACCTACTGCTCCGGTAATTTATGGAAAGCCTTAGATCACACGCAAGATTTTATTGCACCTGCAAAAAGTGATACGTGATGGATATGTTATCTGATTTAAAAAAAGGAAAAAGAGGTGCCATTGCCAAAGCCATCACAATAGTTGAAAATGACCAACCTGAGGCAAAAAAACTATTAAAAAAAATTTTTAAGGATACTGGCAAATCTATTGTAATTGGAATTACTGGCCCTGCGGGTGCAGGAAAAAGTTCCCTGATAAATAAAACAGCGGTGGCAATGAGAAAATTACGCACCAAACCGGCAGTTTTGGCAGTTGACCCTACAAGTCATGTTACTGGTGGTGCAATTTTAGGAGATAGAGTACGGATGAGTGAATCAACTGATTCAGGAACTTATATTCGCAGTATTGCATCAAGAGGCGCTACTGGTGCAGTTTCAAGATCTTTGAGAAATAGTATCAGGATTTTAGAGTTTGCTGGATTTAACCCAATAATTATTGAAAGTGTGGGTGCAGGTCAAACAGAAGTTGAAATTTCAAATATTGCAGACATTACAGTTGTTGTTTTTAATCCTCATACTGGAGATAGCATTCAAACAATCAAAGCTGGGTTGACTGAAATTGGGGATATCTATCTTGTAAACAAAAGTGATTTGGATGGTACAAATCAACTCTACGATGCAGTAAGGGACTTTATTGGCGCGTCTGAGAGAAACCCTGTCATTCTTAAGACCTCTGTTAAGAAAAACTCCGGAATCTCTCAATTTGCAAAGACTCTCAAGGAAATGATGACTGAAAAACGAAAATCTAAAAAAGAAAAAGACAAAGAAAGACTCGAAACTGAACTTAAGGATATTGTTTTAAATAACATTAAAGAAAAGATGGATGAAATGCTTGATTCAGATAAAACATTTTCGAAATATCTAAAAAAGCTACAAACAAAAGAGATTGATCCCTTTGAAGCAGCAGATAAAATTACGAAATCCCTAATAAAGTGAAAAAAATGGTAACAAAAAAATCAAAATCAAAAGAATCTGAAAAAAAGATTTTCACTGATTCAAATTTTCCCGTAAAAAGAATTTATCAAAAATCCTCTAAAAAAAGATCTGCTGAAGATGCTGGAAAATATCCATTTACGCGGGGAATTCATCCGGGAATGTATCGAGATAGATTCTGGACCATGCGTCAATATTCTGGTTTTGGAGATGCAAAATTAACTAATGAGCGATTCAAGTTCATGCTAGAAAAAGGACAGACCGGACTCAGCATGGCCTTTGATCTTCCCACACAAATTGGATATGATCCTGATTCCCCTCAAGCTGAAGGTGAAGTTGGAAAGGTTGGGGTTTCAATTGCATCTCTAAAGGATATGATGATTGCATTTGACGGTATTCCTCTAGGAAAAGTCAGTTCTTCTATGACGATAAATTCAACTGCATCAACTTTACTTGCATACTATATCGCAGTTGGAGAATCGCAAGGATTCAAAAGCGAACAACTAAGAGGTACCACTCAAAATGATATCTTAAAAGAATACATTGCAAGAAACACCTACATCTATCCTCCTGAACCATCAATGAGATTAATTGGTGACATGATTGGATATTGTGCAGAAAAAGTCCCATCTTGGTACCCTGTATCAATTTCAGGATATCATATGCGCGAAGCTGGATGTACTGCCACACAGGAGATTGCCTTTACACTTGCAAACGCAATTGCGTATATTCAGACATGTATAGACAGAGGACTCAAAATAGATGAATTTGCACCACGCCTTTCATTCTTTTTCTGTTGCACTATAGAATTCTTTGAAGAAGTTGCAAAGTTTAGAGTTGCAAGAAAAGTTTATGCAAAAATACTCAAAGAAATGTTTCATGCAAAAAACCCTCGCTCCATGCAATTAAAGTTCCACACTCAAACAAGCGGAGAGTCTTTAACTGCTCAGCAACCTGATAACAACATCGTTCGAGTTGCAATTCAAACAATGGCGGCCGTGCTAGGTGGGACCCAATCACTTCACACAAATTCTCGAGATGAGGCTCTGGCACTGCCAACACAAGAATCTGCAAAAATTGCTCTGAGAACCCAACAAATTGTTGCTCATGAAAGTGGAGTTACAAAGACTGCAGATCCAATGGCAGGTTCTCACTATCTAGAAGAACTATGTGACCAAATTGAAGATGGTGTTTGGAAATATCTTAAAAAAATACAAAAAATGGGTGGTTCTGTCAAGGCCATTGAAAAGGGCTTTTTCCAATCTGAAATAAGGCAAAACGCATATCGTCTTAAAAAAGAAACCGATGATGGTGATAGAATTATTGTCGGCGTCAACAAGTATTCTGAACAAGAAGAACAACCAGAACTTTTGAGAATAGATGATAGAATTGAAATTCAACAAAAAAAGGCACTAAAAAAATTAAGAACATCAAGAGACAAAAAGAAACTTGAAAAAGCACTATCTGCAATGAAGAGTGCAGCTGAGACTGATGAAAATCTGATGCCGTATATTATCACCTCTGCTAAAGCATATGCCACAACTGGAGAGATCAGTAATACCTTCAGAGAAGTATTTGGTGAATATCGACCAAAAGAAGTATTCTGACTTGATTATTTTTATTAAACTATGGCATCCATATGGATGCTGGTTCTAAACTCTGTTTGAAATCTTCTGGTTTGATTTCATCTGTACACTTTTTCATATTTTTTTCAGATAGACAATCACTTAGAGCTTCAGTGTACATCTTTTCTTGATTTATCTCAAATGCAGATTCTTTCTCAATTATTCTATTTGGATTGGATCCCATCAAATAATACTTGTATTCTGTGGTATCAAAATCAAGTAAAAGATTAGAAAATAATGCTTTTTTTACAGACAATACATCCTCCAAAAACCACTGTTCTTCAAACCCTCCTACATTATGGGCAACCACAATCATGTCTGCATTCTCAAATTCCTTTACTACTTTGAATTGAATTGAAAGTACCTTCGTTGATGAACCCCAATGGGTCATAATTGAGTGAACATCTTCAAAAAATCCGCCATTATTGACAAGTTGTTTATGCCCTACTGCTCTTATGATTTTAATTGGTGCATTTTCTGTTCTCTGAGATGAGGTTCCCTCAGGGAAAATGTATACTTCAATTCCAGATGGTGGAAGTTTCCCCTTTTGATTTGGCAATTCTATTGTGAGATTAACTACTTCCCCTAATGTTAGTATCTTTTTGTTGTTGTTCCCATCAAGCTTGATTGAATCAGAATTTGAAATCTTAGAAAATCCATTCGGATATGCCTTTACAATTTTTACTACTTCCTCATCATCTATCTGATTATATGACATGTTGTACCCCATTATTCCAGGAGTTTCTTGTAATCTTCCATCAGTTTTAGGGTGATTCAAGCTCAACGAATGCCCAATCTCATGCATTGTAATTCTTTTAATCATTTGAGAATCAAATTGTTTGTGTTTGCCATTTTTTATTATATCTTGAAATTTTTCAATTGTCATATTATCCCAAAAATTTTCATCTTCTTCTGCCATCTTTAGAAGAGTACTTTGATAATCATCTGTGTATATAGTCACATTGGCTACAGGGGTTTGTGGATGACTAAAACCTGCCACTCCTGATAATTGGAAGAATGTTGGATCTGGTGTATCATAATAATTGACATATCCATCACAAATTGTTTCATCTTTTGGATATACATGCATAGTCATATCCCAAACCTCTGAATTTTGAGTGACTTCGACAATTTTGTTGTGCCAATCTTGAACTGCTTTGACTGCAATGTCATTGAACAGAGGATTTTCTTTGTTATCTGTAATACAGTAATCTACTGAAGTGTCATTGAATACAAGTAATCTGTTTCCCGTGTATTTTTGAAAATCAATGTATTCTTTTTTTCCATCCACAACACCACTATATCCCAAAACACTCTGATCTACAAAACCAATTGTAACTAAAAATAAGATGGCAGTAATACAAAATACTCCTAACCTTGATGTATGATGTTGATTTATTTTTATCACGATAAAAAAAATCAGAAAAAAATGATGTTAAATTACAGTATGTCATAAGCAGGACATACAAAATCCAAATTGTTCATTTTGAACAAACTCTCCAAATCCATGCCTGTTATGAATATATGAAAAATATTTTGTAAAATTTACTCTAAGATAGATAAATCAGAATCATTTCAAAAAATTTAATTTCCTGCCTGCTATTGATCTTGATATATCTAAAAAAAAGACTTTCATTATAAAAGCGAGTGGAAAAAGAGTACTCTTTAATGAAAATAAAATTCTAAGCACATGTCGAAGAGCTGGAGCAAATAAAAAGACTGCTCAACAAATTATGAAAAAGGTACGGGGCCAAATATATCAAGGAATTTCTACAAAAAACATCTACCAGTTAGTTCTCCGTGCAATTTCTGAAGAAAAGGTAGGTCGAGGACTACGCCAAAGATATCAGCTAAAAGAATCAATCATGAAATTAGGTCCAAATGGATTTGCCTTTGAAAACTATGTTGGGAAATTACTTGAACACTATGGACTACAAATTCAAGGGATTAGAAGCAAAGTAAAGGGAGAATGCAGCACGCATGAAATTGATTTGATAGCCTCATCTGGGGAGAAAAAATACATGGTAGAATGCAAGCACCATTCTACTCGTGGGGGGTTTATTGGACTTAAAGTTGCACTGTATACTCATGCTAGGTTTTTGGACACTTTGCCAAAATTTGATGGGGCGGCAATAGTTTGTAACGCCAAAGTTTCACAGAATGCAAAAAAATATGCAAAATGTATTGGCCAACAAATATTTTCTTGGAGATATCCCTCCAACAAAAGCCTTGAGAAAATAATAGAAGACTACAAATTATATCCAATTACGATTTTGAATCTTAATTCAAAAGAATTAGATAAATTTTCTACCCACAACCTTATGATTGCAAAGGATCTTCTAAAACAAAAACCAAGCACTCTGTCAAAAATTACTGGAATTTCTGAAAGACGAATTTATAATTTGTCAAAATTGGCACGTCAAATTATTGTAAAAGAATAACTTGAAAAATTTATTGACATAATTGGAATTTATTTTGTTGAACCTGATTAGGCCATTCTAGGTTTGTAAATAGATGAAGACTCCTTGATGGTATCTTTCACATTTTCAACAAATATGGATTTTTTAGTTGAACCTACTGTGACTGAAATTTCATTCACCAAGTCCTTGATAGATAAGAGCATTTCTTTTGATGCTATGCTTACATCGTGAATATCTTTACCACTTAGACTACTAAGTCCTTCGCTATCAAAGGTATTGGTTTTTCCTTTGACAAATTTTATTACTTCTGTGGCCTCTTCTATCATGCCTGATTCTTTGAGATGATTGACAGTATTTTCCATCTTTTCAGATGCTTTATCCATGTTCTCTGAAATTAGACGAAAATTTTCTATGTTTTTTACCATCTCTGGTGTGTTGAGGTTCTGAATTATTTCATTTACCACCTTTGCTGTATCCTTGACTTTAGTCAATGACTCTATTACTCCAGGGGTTCCAATATGACGCATTATTTCCACTGCATCTGATGCAGTCTCTTTTATGTCTCGTATTTTACTTGTTTTCTTTTCATCCATATTATCTCATCTCATTTCCTATTTTTTGGGTCTTCTTGAAATTTGATTTCTTATAAGATCCCATTGACTGAATCTTGGTTCGCTGATGCATCTGGACAAGGGAAATTACTCCTCCAATTGCAAATAACGAATTCATTATTCCAAATTCCACACTGTTTGCAAGAAAATCATTTGCAGCCATCACTACATTTAGGCTTGCCAATGAGAGAACTATTACCGGAAAATGTCTACCTACTTTAGTTATTGCTTCCAGCAGATAGATTACTACTACAACGTTCCTTGATTTAGGAGGATTCCATTGAAATGAATTTTTCTCTATTCTCTCACTGGCATATGTGCTCATCTTTTACCCACCTTGTTTTTTATTCCTAACATCACTTTTTCCGTCATTTGACTGGTTTCTTGTGAAATAACATCAATACCATTTTTTACAACTGTGGCTGTGTGAGGGGTTGAACTTTTGACATCACTTGTAATTTGTTTTACAGTCGTTACTGACTGTTCTGCGTTTTCTAATGTGTTTTCTACGGCACTAGCAGTGTCATTTAAAATTCCGTTTTTTTGCAACTCTTTTGTAGTTTCATTTATGTCTCGAACTGTATCTCGTATGGCAAATGAGCTTTCCCGTATTGCCATCGCTATTTCTGTAATGGCTCCTGTTTGGCGGAGAGTCTTCATGGTTTCTCTAATTTGGAAAGCATGCTCTCTGATGTTCTTTGAAACATTTTGGATGGTTCCCACCGTCTGAGCGATAGTAATTTGCTCTGGTTTGTTTTCATTCCATGATGGAACTGAATTAAATTCTTTCATGACTTACTTTAACAAAAATTGTTAATAATGCTCGCGACTCAATTATTCATATAATTGATCCATTTTTCTCCAAAAAAAGTAATTTACATACGCTATTTTGCTAGGAGAATTAAAAATTAATTTTAAAGTTTGAGGGTTCCTTCTGATAGTGCTTTTTTCACAATTGAAATATACTCTTCAACTGTACAATTCCTTAAAGATTCAGGCATCTCGGAAGGATCAAACTTTTCAATCATTTTAGCCTTTTTTCTGACCACGAATCTCACAGGTCGAGGTACATTTTCATTGTATTTTTTATTTACATATGTGATTATCTCACTAACTTTTTCATTATTCATTAATTAAACAAATTCAAAAATTGAATTAAATCTATCTTAGGAATTATCTGTTTAGTTTGGTTTTTGGTGGTTTGTGAATACTCAAAGAATAGGAAATTAAATATTCTTGCGTCAATCACAATCATGCAATTCCAATGGATGAAAATGCAGTGAATAATCATTATG
>JASFMV010000047.1:0-7922 GCA_050117375.1 Nitrosopumilaceae archaeon
GAACGTTTGATGCAGCAGGATTTTGGAAAAATGCCTATGCCCACCAGAGAGGAAAGTTGCTAAAAAAAGTAAATGTTCCAGAAGACCAAATTCTAGTCCTTGCAAACAAAAAATATTTGGAATTACCTGCTCCACTTAGATATGAAATTGAGACTAGTGGAATTCAGAAAAAAGATCTAATGTGAGACGAAATTAATTTTAAGAAGAGAATTAAGGGATTTTTGTGTCAAACATTACTTATGATGATTTTTCAAAATTGGATTTGCGTGTTGCAAAAATTATTGAAACAGAACCAATTCCTGGAAAATCTAGAATAATAAAAGGAACTATTGATTTGGGTGATGACAAAAGAGATGTGATAATCGGTGGTGCTCAATACTATCAACCAGAAGACCTTGTTGGGAAAATTGTAATTGTTGTGGCAAATCTTGAACCAAAAAAAATGGCAGGTGTTGAATCTAATGCCATGCTGTTAGCAGCAGATGTTGATGACAAGCCTTTCTGGCTTACCGTAAGTGATGACGTTCCCTTAGGAAGCCCTATAAAATAACACATTTAATCAAAAATCGATACATTGTGAGAGTTCCACATGCTATTAGATGATAATTTAACTTCCGTTTCAAGATGGATTTTGTCTCCTAAATTATACGAATGATTTAATTTACATTCAACGACGGCAGATGATATGGTGGATTTTACTAACATTGATCTTGATCAATTATTTGGTTTTGGGGATGATTCGAATCCCTTATTGATGTTAGTTTGGATTCTTCCCATAATTCTCTTCATCTTTTATGGGCAAAGAATACAACTCCAAGTAACTTCTGGAGAAATAAAAAAAGCCATAAAAAAATTAGACGGGTATAGAACGGAATCTCGGTTAGAGCTAATAGATTACATTAAAAAAAACATGAATCCAAAAGAAGACCCTACAAAAAGAATTGATCGATTTTTGGATTATTTCACAATTATGCCCGTAGATATGGATCCTAACGGTATAGTGGACAAAATCCGACACACCGTTAGAGCAAGAGAAGACTATTCCCGAAATCATGTAAAATCTATATCTCCTGGCACTGATGAAGTCGAATTAAGTAAGGTGATTACTCTTTTGGAGATTGCAACTTCTCTTCACATGATTTACAAGGTGATTAATCACATGTACTTGACTGCAAAAAAACAAAACAACTATCCTCTTATTTTACCACTTCAAATGATTTTGCCTTTCATAATGGAGGAGGCTGAGGCAATAACTAAGGCAATACCTGCATTCAAGAAAGGACAGCCCGTTGGGGATGGAATAGGTCCTATGGTTGTAGGAAAAATGATGCTAGATACAAAAAAAGAAACCGTAGCGTTTCAGACTGTTGCAAGTGAAACAGAGTTTGATGGACGAAAATTAACTTTATTGAAAGCAGAAGGTCCTGGTTCAACTGTTGGCAGACCTGGAGATGCTGTTGAATCACTTGTCTCTAAAAACAAACCCGATATTATCATAATGGTTGATGCTGCATTGAAACTGGAGGGTGAGGATTCTGCAATAACTGCCCAAGGGTTTGGAGCTGCAATAGGAGGTATAGGAACAGAGCGTTTCCAAATCGAAGAAATTGCCACAAAAAACAACATTCCAATTTTTGCAATCGTCATAAAACAATCTGTAAAAGAAGCAATCACTTTGATGACTAAAGACATTGCAAATCAGGCAGACAATGTTCGTAATCAAATTCATGAAATGATTCAAGAAAACACCAAACCTGAGCAACATGTTTTGTTAATAGGGGTTGGAAACACCCTAGGGGTTCCACAATGATGTTCTCCAAAGAAAAAATCATGGTGGAATATACGGTTGAAAAATGCAAGTCTTGTAATTTAGAACGAAAAAGAAAATTCAAAGACGGTGATTATCTTTTCCGTGAAACCTCCAAATGTGAATCTTGTGATGGAGTAATGCAAATAGAAAAAATTTTTGGCGAAACTATTGAGCAAT
Organism: Nitrosopumilaceae archaeon; assembly: GCA_050117375.1. Lineage (GTDB taxonomy): Archaea > Thermoproteota > Nitrososphaeria > Nitrososphaerales > Nitrosopumilaceae > Nitrosomaritimum. The sequence goes on from JASFMV010000047.1 coordinate 1,988, forward strand.
AGTTGTTACTGTGACTCCGTTTTCGTTTGGAATGAAAGTGTGCTCAGCCTGTGCAACTCTTTGTTCATGTATCTCAATTAGCACTGGATATGCTTGCACTGCCTTTTTCTTGATCAAGTGTTCTAAAAGATTCCTTGCTTCTTTTTCATCCCATTTTTTTGTTAGCCATCTTAATGCAAAGGGCAACATGTTGAAATTCTCCCAAATAAAATCAAGCATTTTATCTGCCTCTTCATTTTTAGTTTTCTTTCTAGAATTTAGTGCAAAAATATTTTTAATTTGTCCATTTCTTACAAACCCTCCACCTTCAGGTGTAGTTACAAAGGGCTCGCATGCATAAGCAGCATCCTCTGACAATGAGAATCCTCCAATAGACCAAACATTAGGAATAGTTTTTCCTGCATGAATTGTATATTGGTCCAATGAATGACCACTAAGATTTGCAATTGGTTTGTAACCCATTTGTTTTATTGTAGTTTCAATTGCTCTACCAATATCGCTTGCTTTTACTCCAACTTTTACCATGGACATTGCCTTCTCTAACGCCTCTTCTGCTGCTTGAACAAGACCATCGTATTGAGCATCATAGCAGACAGTGACTGCCGTGTCTGCAATAAAGCCGTTAATCTGCGCACCAAGATCGATTTTTACCAAGTCTGTATCCTTTATTGTAATTGGATCATTGGGTTCTGCTGTATAGTGGGCAGCAATTTCATTAATACTTGCATTTACAGGGAAAGCGCATTTAGCTCCGCGTTTAATAATTTCATTTTCAACTTCTTCACATATTTCAAACACTGATTTACCTGTCCAATCCTTTACTCGGACCATCTCTCTTACCTCCGAAGCAATTTTTCCAGCTCTGATGTAATCATCTGTTTGCAATGGTTGTCTTCTTTGAATTGCCTTTAAAATGATTATCTGTCAAGCTTAAATTGGGTATTTTTTATGGTTCGTTGGGATCGTGGTCTAGCTTGGTATGATTCTGCGTTTGGGACGCAGAGGTCGCGCGTTCAAATCTCGCCGATCCCACCACTAATCATTATCTTATTATCAAATCTTGTTGTAATCTTTATGCCGAGCAATGAAGAAGAGTTAGAGTAATGACTTGATATGAAGTAAACCTAATAGCTCTGAGCTCCGGCACCTTTTTATCAATTCCTGATTGATGGGACTTTATTGTATTTTGAAAAACGTGATATTGTTTTGATTGCAGGAATTATTCTTGTAATGATTGGCCTTATTCCATTCATGGCTCCTGTCTATGCATTAATTATTGGTATTTTGTTGTATTTTGGAATAAAGGTCTATGTCGGAAGGAAACGCCGTATGATTGAACAAGAAGTTGGTGAAGGCGTTTGCATGGAATGCGGTTTTACCATCGTTGATAAAAAATGCCCAAACTGTGATGCTGAAAAATAAATGATTTTTAGTAAGTAAAAGATAAGATTCTGATATGAAAAGATCACAAAAAAAGATATCTCAAACTGCAGAATCAAAGAAAAGATCCGAGGCATCAAAAAAAGGATGGGTAACCAGACGAAAAAATCTACAAAAACAAGGAAAGAAAAAATCATCCTCAGTAGCTAAATCTAGAGCAATGAGTTCTGAGAAACTAAAAAAACTTCAAAGACAAGAAAAAATTAGAATTATTTCCAGAAGAAAATCTCAGAAGAAAGGAAGAAGTCTTACCACCGACAAATCAAAATACAAATCAAAGCCTGTTCGTCCTACACGCCGACCCAGTAAAAGACGGGTATCGGTAAGATGACCTCTTTTCTCTCTTTTTGAAGTCGGATCAATTATGCGAACTCTCTAAATATCAAAAAAATGCAATATACGCATGCAAATTACTAGAAATTTCTATTTTCTGAGGTCAACTTTAACAACTTGCTCAACTTTTCCTCAATTTCATTCTAAAAAGAGTCCATACTCGTATTCCATATAGGAAAAAACAATGATCAGAAATACCTCTATTTTGCTTTCCGTTTTACTATCAATTGCATTTGTGATTCCTGTTTATGCCCAATCATCAATTGCAGACCATGTTGTGATCAATGAAATCGATATTAATCCTCCTGGAGATGATTCTGCTTCCCCAACAGAGTGGGTCGAGCTTTACAACCCCACAAATTCTGATGTGGATATTGGGGGGTGGAAGATTGCATCTACCACTGTTCTCAAACAAACTTTGACAATTCCTCCGGGTACCATAATTAAGAGCGGACAATTTATCACCTATTCTTACAAAACAGTATGGTTTACAGACACAAATGAAATAGTCCAACTAAGAGACAAAAACGGGTTCATAGTTGATTCTACACCTTTGATGACTGATATAAAAAATGATTTTACATCTTGGCAGAGAATCTTTGATGGATATGATGTTGACAGTTCGGATGACTGGAAGTTTGTTACTTCCAATGCTGGTTCTTCAAATGGAAAAATTCCTGTTACTGAAACCGCTCAAGATGTTACAGTTACAATAAATTCTGTAAAAGAAAATTACATTTTTGGAGAAACTGCGATTTTGCAGGGAGCCGTCTCTGAAAAAGTCTACATTGAGCAACTTGGTGATTTTAAACCCCAATCTATCACTGTCACAATTAACGGACCAAATTACCATTCTGAAGTCTTACTGTATCCTGATTTTAATTTGAAATTCAAAACAACTCTAAGTTTACATCCTGTATTGGGAATCAATGAAGGAATCTATGATGTTTCTGTAAATTATGCGGGCTCTTCGTCTGAAACAAGCTTTTCAGTTGGTGAAGAAAGTTCTGAACTAGAACTAGTGGAAGCAGGTGTTTTTGCAATTATTACTGACAAATCTCAGTATCTTCCAGGAGAAACAGTCTCCATTTCTGGAATTACCTCTGATATAATTCCATTTGAGGGGCTAAAGTATGAACTAAAAAACCCTAATGGGATAGTAATTGAAACTGGAACTCTTTATCCAACTGATGGCGCGTTTTCTGGACAAATTTTCATGACTACTGTCAATCCTGTTTTTGGAACCTATACTCTAACTGGCGAATATATGGATAAGACCTCTACTTCTTTTGAATTAGTAGAAGATTTCAAAGAAGATGTCAAAATTTCTTTGTGGACCGATAAAGAGGCTTATGGATTAGGTGATGTTGTTACAATTACTGGACGATTAAATAATCTCTGGGTAAGCTCTTTGGATTTAGAAATCCTTCAAACTAGAAACACTGCCTTAGGTGTTAATGAATTAGAAGGGGGCGATTTGGCATTCAAAATTTTAGATGTGGTAAGGTTAGAGGGAGATGGAACATTCGAGTATTCTTTTAAAATTCCATCCGGTGATAAAAGATTAGGGGATTACCGAATTAAAGTTTCAAAGGAGGTTGGAACTGCAATTAAGACATTTAGAGTGGCAGATGATCCTGGTTCTGATTTAATTATTCGGGAACCTCTTTCGGTTTCAACTGATAAACTTGTTTATGATTTTGGTGAAAAAATAACTATTAGTGGTTATGTGAATGAATTGAGTACCTCTACCTCTGATGTTCCTGTGGTAACTGTGTCGATAAAAGACAAAGATGGTAACCCACTAACTATCATTGGAGGAACTGGTGGGGGCAGATTAGGAACTACTGGTTCAACTGTTTCTTATGATTTTACTGCAATCCCAGACCCTTCTGGTAGATATAAAGTCACAACTGATCTGAGTAGAAGTATTTTTGATGAAGGACAATATTTGGTAACTGTAAAATATCTGAAACTTTCCCAATCTACAACATTTTCTGTTTCTGACAGCTTAGTGATTGAACCTGGTGTGTCTGTATCCTTGAATAAGGATGTTTATGGATTCGGGGAGATAGTAAATCTCAATGGGATCGTTTCGCCAATCGGAGAATCGGCAGTATCTATCTCCTTGACAAAGCCTGATGGAAGTATTCGAAACTCGGGTGCAATAGTGGAAGGTCAAAGATTTTCTTGGTCCTGGATTACTCCTCTTGCTGAAACCCAGACTGCAATAAAATTAGATGACAGATCCCTTGCCAGTACAAATCTTGGAATTTATAAGATTCATGTTTCTACATCCTCTACCGGAAAGGACATTTTCTTTAAAGTTTCAAAGGATCCTATAAATGACGTTCTTTCAATCCCTCCAATAACGGTATACACTGAAAAACCAATCTATAATGCCGGAGAAAAACTCAGAGTACTTGGGTCTGTGATCACTAGAGAACAAGGAAGTGAGGGATTAGTAGTTCCAGAGAGGGTGACTCTAAAAATAGTCCCCGTAAACAAACCAACAGAAGTAATTCATCAAGCATCTGTCTATCCAAAACAGGGAGGGTTGTTTCAAAGTGATTTTGAATTACCAATTACAATTTTTAGTGAGGGACAATACAAAGTAAAAGCCACATACTTGAAAAAACAAACAGAGTATGTATTTGGAGTTGCAAATGACTTTACCTTTGGTTTAGATGCTCCGGTTACTTTGTTGGTATCTTCAGACAAATCACAATACAACCCCGGGGATGTTGTATTCGTAACGGGAAAACCAAACAAACTGATTTATCTTGAAGAATATAATGTCAGTGTCTTTAAGAAAACAGGCTCTGAAATTACTTGTGGATCATTCACATGTGGAACCCACGAGGGTCCAGTTACCACACTTAGACCTTCTCCTAACGGTTCATTTTCATACCAATTTGTAATCCCTAACTCTGCTTCTAGTGTAGGAAAATATGAGGTGACAGTCGAATCTGATTTTGAAACCAAAAAATTGGTGTTTGACGTTGTATTGCCTTCTGAAATAGAAAGACCTGCACAAACAATTATTGAAAAAATCAACAGCATTCCTGATGATTCCATCTCCATTGACACAAGACAAAAACAATTTGATTCTTTGGATGCAGGACCTCGAGTTTTGATGGGCTCACTTGTGACTTCTGCACGTGGGGAAGAGTCAAATGTTAATCTCCGAGTTGTCTCAGAGTCTGGTGTTTGTGTAATAGGTCCTGAGGATATTTGCTTAGTCCAAGATTCTACAAGAAAACCAGGGGAAATCTACGATATTGTGGAGGTTGATGGTATTAACCTTAAGGTGCGATACAGTGGACCTGATGCCAGAGTAGAAAAATTCTCCATATTGCCCGAATCCTCTACTTCTATGTTGCCTGATTCAATTTGGGATGTACAGGTAGTAAAGGATGATCAGGCATCTCGCTTGTATTACAAAATCAATTATTCTACTTTAGAGTAACCTCCAAATAGAATTTTGTGTATCTGAATTCATTGAAATTACATGTTTTAAGATTCAATCAAGATGATCCAAAAAAATGCACTGCTGCAAAAATGGTAAAATTCAAAATCGCTAATGATGTCAAAAACACAAAAAAAAATAATCTTGTTTTGGATCCCTTTTCTGAAAAAATCCTTCTTCCTAGCGATAATGATTTGATTAACTCTATAGTGGGAATTGATTGCTCTTGGAATTTAGCAGATCAGGCATTCTCAAAAAAATTTATTGGAATTAAAAGAAAATTGCCTCCTCTCTTGGCTGGAAATCCTGTGAATTATTCTAAGCTAAACAAGCTTACAACTGCAGAAGCAATGGCTGCCTCGTTGTTTATCTTGGGATTCAAGCAAGATGCTCTTAAATTGCTTGATAAATTCAAGTGGGGTCATACATTTTATGAATTAAATCATAATATTTTAGAGGAATACTCAAAAGCAGAATCTGAAAATGATGTGAATAAAATTCTTCAAGATTATGGACTATTTCATTAGATTACTTTCTTCGTTTCAAATAAACAATAGTTCCAATGGCAATTATGATTGTTGGAATCAATATCCATAAGATTATTTCTTCCTCCTCGAGAAGCTGCATTTCATCTTGAGTGGTTGTAGGCAAACTACTTTGATCTTCTATTGCCAAAAAGCTAGTAGAATGAAA
>JASFMV010000048.1:0-7674 GCA_050117375.1 Nitrosopumilaceae archaeon
TATTTGTGGAATTTCAGCTATTTCAGCCAACTTCCTTTGAGACATATTTTCTTTTTTTCTAATTGCAGCCATATAGATCACAGTTGCAGCAACTGCATTTGGTTTTTTCCCCATCACCAAGGTTTTCTTATTTAGTTTTTCATAAATTAAAAGAGAATCTCTTTTTGTTTTCTCAGATATTCCCGCATTGTTAGATAATCTTACTATTATGTTTGTAATATTGGCCCTAGGAATCTCAAACTCTAAATTTTGAAATATTACTCGATAAGTTTTTGAAATCTTTTTTTTGCTCTCATGGATATTTTTTGCAATTTCTTTTAGCGTCCTATTGGTTCCAAGATCCCTACAGGCTGCATGAATACATGCACCAACGGCTGCCCTGACAGATCTTCCCTTGATCAATCCTTTATCTGAAACTTTTCGGTAAAAATATGAGGCACGCTCTAAAATCATGTCTGATAAAGACATTTTTTCGGCTAATTTTTTCATCTCAATCAAAGCAATTTTGAGATTTCGTTTACCTGTTGTGTTGTTCTTACTTCTAGAATCCCACAATCTCATCCTATTCAAAGAATTTTTCATTTCATAGGGTAAAGGATTTCCTGAGGAGTCTTTATTTTGATTGCCAATATCTGTCGATAGGCCTCTATCATGGATTTTTAAGCTGGATTTTGGACCAACTCTAGAATTTTGATTATTTCTAAAATGTAATTCGGATACAAAATCTACCATTTTTTCAACTAGAACCACACCGCATTTCCTACAAAGCTGCTCGCCTGCGTTAGAATCAAAAACAATTTCTGAATGATCACAAGATTTTTTTTGAAAAATTTGACTTGTTTGAAGTTTGTTTTTTTTCATTTTATGCTACCGTGAAGTTTCCTATGCATTGAAAGTGCACCTGTTTTTCGTTTATCTTATCACAATTCTTACAGAAAAACTGATTTGGCTGATCACATATTTTACAATAATTTTTTATAGATAGTTTTATTCCACAGATTTTACATGAATAAATTTTCATTAAATTAATTTAGCTTTAATTTCATTTAAACAGTTTGAAAATTAGAGTCAATAATTACCAAAAAATCGTATTAGCATATTCTCATTCTATAGAATAAGAACATAAGCTCAATTGTTGAAGATCAGTAATGACTATGATGAAAAGTTAAATTTCATTTTTACAAAAAAATAGCATGGAAAAAGAAAAGAATACAGAAAATGAAAGAATCAGACTAGAGAAATGGAAAATTGGGCGAGCCAACTACCCATAAATTTTACCTTACATGCAACTAAATTCCAGGTAGGAAATTCTGAACAAGTAATAAAATTAATAAAAAATTTGGATGAACAAGAATCTAAAATATCATATTCAACCCATGATTTTGGCCAAAAAATTACCAAAAAAAATTGGAGAATCAGCCTATGGATACAGCTATGATTCAGGAATATTTGTAGGACTTCCTGCATCAAATATGAAAGGCAAATGGATACAGTTTACGGTAGCCCCATCTGAAAGACCAAATGGGGTTGTGCCTATAGGTGATATTGGACCATGGAATGGAGGGGGATGGGATAATAAATTCGGGGACCCTTATTGGCGTAAAAGACTTAGACCACAAGCCGAATCTGGAAAAGATTTACGTAACCGTAAAACGGATAAAAGCGGAATTCAGTTTTCACACAAATTATGGACTTTGCTTAGATTGAAAGGAAAAAAACACGTTATAGTTAATTGGCATTTTGTTCCTGCTCCAAAAAATAAAAAAGTAACCATAATTTCAAAGGATGGAAAAAGAAAATTATTTTAAAGATTTATCAAATATTTAGTGCTGTATTTTTGAGCTGTTTTTCTACAATCTTTGTTATTTACGGAAATAGAATTAATAACAAAACACCCATCCATAGTTTTTCTGAAAGTTCAGGCCCCTTCCAACATAGACGCCTTGAACATCATTATGTATCCGCACTCTGAACACAGAAAAGGTTTGACCACAACACCGTCCTTAATGGCAGGATTTCTCTTTTCGTCTTTATCAAAGGCATATAGTACAAAGGGCTTTTCCTGAGATGGGTAAATTTCAAACTAGAACAATTGGGGCATTTTAGGTTCAGTTTTGACATGCTATGCAGACATTATCTTTAATTAAAAATTCCTTGCATTCCAAGTGTAAACGAGTTTATCGTCGATAAAAATAGAATGGCTCCAAAGGTGCGTAAAAAGTTGGTAATAACTAGCGTTATGATCAGAGTGGATTTGTTGGAAATTCGTTATAATGTAGTTTTGAATGATTTTATTCAATGAAGAAAAAAGAAGATTTCAAACTGAATTATTCTCAAATCAAAACTGGTGTGAAAAAAGCATTATCAAATTCTCTAACCTTGGCAGGATATTCTAAAGATATTATCGAAAGAGGGGAAATCTACATCTAGCATTAGGATTATTTTCTTTTGCAATAGAAGAGTATGGTAAATCAGCAATACTATCTAAAATTGCATCTCCAAAACAGAAAGAATATTCTGTTCCAACAATTCTTTTTGCAGGAAAGAAATCTCATGATTTGAAATTCAACAAAGCATTATCTATACTACCGAAAGAATGCTCTTACTTTGAAGCAGGCATAACATTAAACAATTCCTCCAGTTTAACAAAATCTAAAACCTACGAGGTTGGTTCTCATGGTGAATCTGTGAGTATTCCAAAAGGTGCTACAGGAACATTTTCAATTGGAAATATTTTGATTAATTTTGAAACAAGAATGAATTGTTTTTACTTGGATTGGGATACAGAAAAAAACAATTGGAGATCTCCTCCAAAAGTATTGTCAGATATACTTATGAAATCAATATCAGAATTTGAAAATTTTGTAAATAAAAAATTAGATGTTGAGTATGACTCTTAAAGGTCAGAAAAACCACTACAACGTAAAGTTCCTCAAAGGCTATGGCCACTCTATCTCAGTCCAAGATTCCAAGATAATCCTCAAGGGTTTGGAAATAAAAAACAAAAATAAAAATCACTTAGCCATTTATAACGTATTTTTTCAAACTATTTCATGAATGAAAATGCCAACAATATGCCTGAGTATGATCGATTTATTACAGAATTTCCAATGAAGGGGTATGGAATAGTAGAACATCTACAAGGACGTGTGCATTTTGCTTTACTTGACCAAATGAAACTAATGCATACGTCAGGAATGACCCATGGACAAATCAAAGAACAAATTGTTTCTCAAGTAAATGAAATTATTGAAAATTTTGATCCTGAAAAAGAACCTAAAACATCCTCTAAACCATAATTGAAGTTATGTTTTGCTAGAAAATGTTCAAACAACTACTAAATTTGTATCTAGTTCGGTTATTTTCCCAAAGAACAATTTCAAATTTATTTTTTAATTCTTTTTAATAATTTATGGCAATTACATTCACAATCAGAATTGCAAAAATTTTCTGCACAATTAGTACAACTAAGTTTTATCATTGATATTCGAGATTCTTTATAAGAAAGGTTTTGGGTTTTGATATCTCATCAATTGTTTCGAAAATTTTTTTGAATTTGCGAGTGCAATCAGAACAATGGCTAAGACAAACATAGCCTGTACATCGTCTCATTTTGTCCATTTTAAAGGAAGTAAAATCATCATAAATGATATCTGAATGTTTGCATTTTTTCATATCTAATCATGAGAATGTGGATTTGTACTTCCCTCCATTTTTACAAATGTTCCAGCTTCCTTCTCGTGAAATTCTTGATTTGCTTGATCTACTTTAATTGCAGCAGGGGGACAAACTGAAACGCATGCCATACACCAAATACAATCATGCTCCCTGATTGGATCTGCTTTGTCGGTATAGTCCTTTCTTTCTTCCTTTTCAGAACTTCCTGAACCCTCGAATGTCTCATTAATTGCTTTAATTGCAGGAATATCTTGTTCTGTTCTGTACCATTGAAATACATTTACAGGACATGATTCAATACAGGCACCATCTGCTACGCAGGAATCCCAATCGACTGCCACCATGGTGCCACTTACACCTAAAGGAACTTGGTTTTCACCTCTCTTAGCATAGTCTGCCTTAACCTGCTCGTTGGAGAATGCTTCTCCATTTTCTTTTCCTGGCCCCCATACAAGATGAAAATTCTCTCCATCTGAATGACTAATTTTTCCGATAGTTTTGAACCCTTCAGGAAAGTTTTCTGCAATTGGCATAATCTAATCTCGTTCTAATTGTACTTTAACTCGTGTCAGACAATCAGCTTAAAATTAACTTAATAGCTTATCCTCTTTTTAGTTACCTACAAAAATTATGACCTGATGAAAAAACATTTTATGTTTTAATTTATAGAAAATTTAGTTTTGATTTTTTCAATCTTTTTTGCAAGAAACCAAGAATGAGTTGCCCAACTGCCACTAGAGCAAACTCCTTTTCTTTTTTGTATCTTACTCATTCTACATATGGATGATTTGCAAATTCAGGTTTTGGTATTATTCCTACATCTACCAATTTTCCCATTCTTGGTTTATTCTAGATCATGCACACGATTGTCTGGCAGATCTTTTCTGCTTGGGAGTAACTTGCCAAGCTTTTTGTGTCTTTATGGTGTTTGTCAGGCTTCCTGAATTTGTTATTGTGGTCACCAAGTTATACTACACAGAATTGTATATGAAATTAATTAAACACATCAATTTAGAATCAAGTGATTAGCTTACAAATCTTACAAATACATATAGCGTTACCCTGTTTTCCTTTACCTGATGAGACTGTTTTTATTCTAAAACTAAATCGGATTTCTTGTAACATTTAGAATTATTCAGAAAGGTAAAAAGATCTAGTATGCATAAGCTGGTCTTCTCCCTGTGGTAGGTGATTCGCACATGCCTCACACTGGGTAGTAATTTCTGCATCCATCTCGACTTCTCCTATTGTTTTATCACAGGTGACACACCTTATCTGTCTTGTATCATAGATGTTCATGGCGTATACTTACGTATTTTTATAAAATAAGTTCTTTGGTAACCTATTTGAAAACTTGAAATTTCAATCTAACTTTTTATTCCAAATCGTCACTCTCTTCAGTATCGGAATCAACAATGTTCAGATGATAAAGAATTGATTTTCGATTTGACATGGCACCAATAATACGTTAAAACAATTGATTAATTTTTCTAAACGAGGGGGCGGTTTTATCCGGTCAACTTCAGTTGATAACCTTAAGTTCAAGAGAACATCATAGACAATTTCCCAAAATTACCAGATGAAGTTAAAATGGATAAGCTCTGAAATTTATTTTCAGCTAAAAACTTTATTGAAAATAATATAATTTGACAAGTACATAGAATAATGGAAAAAAATGCCTATGTTTTAGTTACCTGCGTTCCTGGAGAAGACAAAACTCAAAATCTTTTAAACAAACTACCTCAAATAAAAAATTCAAGCGTAGTAAGAGGAGCTTTTGACATCATTATTAAAATGAAAACCTCCTCGAGGAATGAATTTTGAGGGATATTGTCAGATATTAGGAATTTGCCAACTGTCAGAGCTACATTGACTCTTAATATTGATGACTAGAATTTCAAAAATTCCTCATAAATTTGATTTGGTTTTTTCAGGAGTGATTACTAATTAGAATAAATCTAAAATTTTCAGTTAATCGATGTTAACTGACTCAACCGTGTCATTGTTCATGCTCTCATAGAGATTTGCTATTCTAGGTAAATGCCCTAAACCCAACAAGAGGAGCAAATTTTTAAGTTCAATCTATGTCTGGTATTTTTTTAAAAAATCAAAGGTTTTTGGGAGAGAATTTAGATAATTTCCAAGTTAACTTCAACTCCGTTACTATTCCATGCAAAAATATCATTTTCACCAAAGGGATATCGCACTATCAGGGAAATCAGCTCAAAAAAATTATTCAGGTCCGTAACTGAGGGATGCCCATTACCACTTGGATGCGAATGTACAGTTCCCACGTAGCTAAGATCAGCCGGTAGCATGTGATGTGGAAATCCAGAGGAAGAATGTGCGCTAAATGAAAAGGGAGGAATTACCAGCTCATCAATTAGAATATTGCCTTTTTTGGATTTTCCACGCAAAATAAGAATTCCTTCATATGGGTACTTCATTTTACAGTAGGAAAGTATACTATACAAAACCTTTTTTTTAAGAAAAATCTTGCGTTTAGGTAAATTCAACACAACCTTTTGTTTTGATTTGTTCATTCGAAAAAACATACACTATGATCAGCACGTTTTGTATTAAGTTCTGATTAACATTGTTAAATCATCCTTAAATGAACACAATTTGGTTCAAAATATGAGAAAACGGTTCAACAAAATGAATGTATTTAGAGTGGGAAAAATGATAAACATGAGAAATTATTTGTATGCTAAGAAATTAAAGTCAAAAAACTAAACCTAAAACTAAAATTCTGAAAACCGAAAAACAATGAAAAAGCTAGATTCCAAGTTCCAAGAGAAGATTCCAACTCCAAAGGAAATTCTGGACAAATTACTAGAAAGAAATGTATCTAGGTACATGAGTTCACGGATTTTGTTATTGGATGAAGCAATGGTTCTTTCTCAGGCAACTGCCAAAATGCAGAAAAAAAACTGCAATGAGATAATTGTAATCAATAAACTGGCGCAACCTTTGGGAATTGTAACAGGTAATGATATTCTGCGCAGGGTCGGTGAGCAATTTACAAAACCGCAAACTACTAGACTTGATGATGTGATGACATTTCCTCTTGTCACCATAAAACACAATGAGAACTTGCGGCAGGCTCTTGAAAAGATGAGAAGAAATAAGATAAGAAAGCTTGCAGTAACATCAGACTTTGGCAGTGTAATTGGAATTTTATTGAGCGAGACAATTGCAAATCTGATAAGAAACTCCATATCAAAAAAAACCCCAGCCGCATCAACGTTTAGTGCTGTTTTATGGAATCTAGGCTCAGTTTTGTCGTTTGCAGGAGTACTTATGATCATTCCTGCAATTTTGTCTACTGCATTAGGTGAGACCGATGTTGCAACGGGAATTTTTCTTATGGTTACTCTTTTTTTGATATCAGGATTTCTACTAAACTCGTATGGCAGTAAACACCCACTTAATCTCAGGGCAATGTCGGTTTTGGTGTTCTCGAGTTTTGTAATATTGGTTTTGTTTGGGACAATACCGTATCTTTACATTTCGCCATATGACTCAGAGGATCCAATAGATATCTTCTCTGATAGTTTATTTTCAAGTTCTGCTGCATTTACCACGGCAGGAGTAACCTTGTTTGATACCCCAGAGGACTTGCCCCAAAGCTTTACCTTCTATAGGGGATTTTCGCAATTTGTTGGCGGGCTGAGCTTCATCTATCTTATCATGACTGCCTTTTATCCAGAAGAAAAACTACATTCGATGCACGGTTTTATTTCAGGTCAAACACCAAGACTAAAAGAATTATTTGGAACAATCACAATTGTATTTTCAATTTATGCAGTTATTATTGCATCATTGCTCTTCTACTTTGGATCTGAAAACATTATTGACAATTTTTCCCTCGCAATGAGCACATTATCAACAGGGGGATTTCTACCTGATTCTCAAATTTTCTCAAAGATTGGGATGGGGGGAGAATTTGTGCTGATTGCAGGAATGATACTTGGGACTCTCCCATTTGCATTT
>JASFMV010000049.1:0-7653 GCA_050117375.1 Nitrosopumilaceae archaeon
ATAATATAATAATGTAATGTATGAAATTCTTATTTGTGCTTACTAATAATTTATAATGATTCATCAAACAGGAGTAAAATCATGAAGGAAGATAAAATGATCCAACATTTACAAGAAAGATTTGGATTATCAAAGATTCAGGCAAGTGTAATCTATTTTCAATTACAAGAACACTTTAAGAATGAAAAAAAGATGACAAAAAATTCCACTGAATCATTGGAGGCTACTTGATATGAAATATGGATGCTGTAAAGATTGCAGTTGTGCCTCTAAAAAAATAAGAGATCCTGGATGTACTTGTAATAATCATGAATTGGATAAGGATGGTTAAAAAATGAAGAAAAGAATTACAATAATGCTTGATGAGGATCTTCTAAAAAAGATGCATGAAATTCAGGCAAAACAAATTAGAGACTCATCTCAATCCATAAGCCTCTCTGCTGTCTTAAATGAAATCTTACGCACAAGTCTAAAGAAATAGAAGTTTATTCCTAAAAGAAAACCATTTCAAATTTTTGAATAAATGGATATGTTACATGAATAAATTCTTGGTGAGTATTATTAACAAATTTTGTTTAAAGCACTCTATGAAACGAAACATCAAAACTTCAACTCCATCTTGGAAAGAATGCGGCTTCTGCCAATTAATCCCAAGAAAGATGGGAACAATTGAAATCAAGGAGGGTGCTATATGACAAACTACTCTGACGGTGAGAAACCTGGAAAGAAATCAATACAGAAAATATCTAACCTTTCAAACTCTCCCAAGATTGGGTTGATGGTCCAAGTGTTAGACATTATAGTAAAAGTGGGCTCTTCGATATAATTCTCAAAAAAATCTGAACCGCTTTTTTGGGAAAAAAGAAGCAGAGATTAAGACCCCATAAATCCATGTAGTTTTTCAATAACTAATTTGTTGTCTTGTTCACTAATTTCTAAAACATGTCCAACTCTCCAATCGAGTTTGTTGACCAATTCCTCTGGGATCTCAACGTCATAGGTGTTTTCCTGTTTTTTTAACCTAGTTGTTTTAACTAGTGTCATAATATTTACAGGCATTTATCATATCTAAGAATTATTACTTCCTAAACAACTTCAAAATCAATTTAATGGAATTACACAGACTTGGACACATTGAAGGGTACACATTTCTGATTCAGGCATATGTCTACATGCTGATTCACATTCATTGAAATCCCCATTCATAGTTGTGCATTGCTCCTCCGAAATTCCCTCACATTCATTGAATTCTGCCAACCATATTCCATTATAATTTTGGCATTGTGACTCTGGACTCATAATTTCGGGATTAATATCTTCTACAAAATTATGTCCATCGCTTGTTCTGCATTGTCTTGGATATGATTCCATAACTGGATTTCCTGCGGCAACACAGTCTTCAAAACTATCGATTAAGGAATTCACCGTCCTATCGCGGATTTCTTGGAGCTTGATAATTAGTTGAGTAATTTCAGGCATGGATTCTCTTGCCTCAAATTCAATTTTTTTTGTTTTTCCACCATATGAAATTTCAATCCACTCAACGGGAGCATCAGCACAACCTGGACATCCAATTTTATCTGGTAAGGAATTAAATTTTTGAAAGTCAACTACATCTACCAGTTCCTTCCATTCTTCTTGGGATATTGGAACAGTGGTTGTTTTTTCAGGCAAGTCTACCCATGAATCTGAGACAAATTCACGTCCCGTTTGAGAGTAAACAATTTTTTCAGAAGTTAAGGTAAACTCTGTAAAACAGTATCCAAGGCAAAAGCCTGCATTTGTTCCAGTTTTAATTATTGGCTGAATGGATCTTGGACTGTCAAGTGGTTCTGCCCATTCTCGGAGGATTAACTTTTCTGCGGTATTGGGTTTTACACATGCTGGAGTAAGATCTTTGGATTTGATAACCAGGATGAGGTCATTTCTACACTGGGTTTCATTTATTGGAACTCCAAAATTGAATTGTTTTAGCGGAGAATCTATGTTTGTCTCTTTGATTTTGGATACTAGAAATGTTACTGCATATTCCGATGGTTTGATGGGACTGCTGCTTAAGGGATATGGCTCAACTTCCATTATTTTAATGAAATAACCATCAAAAGTTTGGGCATCAGCATCCTTAACTTCTAATGGTATGATGTGATTTCCAAGGTTTGTTTGACCGTTCACTAAATTTATCTCAGCTTTGACACTTCCTTCCCAAACACAAGTAACATCAAAAGGACATCGTGAATCTTCTTCTATACCTAGGAGAGTGATTATGAACTCAGAATCAATTGTTGCCATCTCATCTATGCTGAGAACAAATGGCGTTTGTAAAGCAGCAGTTTGTGAATCCCCAAAAGCATAAGGTTGAAAAACTAGGGATGTAATTGCAATACCGATAATTATTGAGATTAGAAGCCTATTTGAAATCGACAAATTACTATTCATAAGTAATTTCTAGATTATAACCTTTGATTAAAATCAAATTTTACCAAAAATAATTTTAAAAAATGGTAAAATTGAGGCCGACTTGACAAAAAGAAAGATTTGTTATTCATGATTTTTAAGAAATCATACTTTTTGGCATTCATCTTTTAAATTTGGCTCAAAATCAAACTTTAGATAATTGGGATTTTGAATAATTTTTTTTAATAAATGCCTATGGCACGGAGTTCCATCTTTTTCAAAACAAAGCAAAGTAACATTTTCTGATTTTGTTTTGTTCTTGAGGTTATTTATCACTAGAAGGCTTTTTTCATTTTCCTGTAATTCGGTTTTGAAACTTTTTACAAACTGACTCCAAGTTTTTTTGTTGGTTTTGTATTCGTCTAGTAATTTTTTACTAGGTGCAAGTTCTCTCATCCAAATATCAAAATGAGTTTTTTTTACGCCTCTTGGATAAAACCTAGTAATCAATACTCGAAGACCATCTAGATTATCTTTGGGCTTGTAGATACTCTTGGTTTTGATCAGATTGACCACCTATTGAAACAGACAAAATAAAAAATTTTTTCAAAATATGGTGTTTCCTTCCAACTTTGCCATTTCTTGTTTATCTCATGTAATATTACTCCAAGTAAAATTTGACTCTGATTTACCCACCCATAATATGTTGCTAGATCTTTTTGAAACTGCCTTTGCTCAATTTCCAAATTTTGAATCATTTCCTTGGTAATCTTATCGGTATTTTGACGAATCAGATCAAACACCTCCTAGAACTTTTGGGTTTACGAATTTCAGATAGATGTTGCCATTACCTTTGGAAAATGGCAACCCCAATAATCTGATTTTTGATTTCTTTCTTGGAACTTGAGTCAATTTTGCATCTCCCATGATGGAAATATGCCCAATTTCTCTAACTTTTGGCTCTGTTTTGCCAATTCAATGAATTTCCTCTGACGTTGTTCTTCATCATTTATGATCTCAAAGTATTGATCAAGAAGTCTTTGAAATTTCAAATATTGAGGATGATTTTCAGAATTGTCTGAAATCACTTTCATTTCATTGCCGATTGTTTTTATCATTTTATGCCTCCTCCTCAAACAAGGTCCAAGTTAGTCCTCTAAGATCCTTCCAATCTGGACTGGATTTTTGCAAAAGATTTGACACTTCTCTTACAGGTTCTTTTTTGACCTGAATGGTTGACAGCGAGTGCTGCTGTGGTTTTTTGATGTAACTTACCATAGTATAGTTAGTATAGAATTGTTATTTATAGTAGAAAGGGAAACAATCTACATCAAATTACTATTTGGTAAGTTATACTTTATTATCAATAAGGAATTTTCGGAAAATAATTTTGAACCCTTAGATTTAATACTACATGATCCAAACTTTTTTTGTGTCTTCCAAAACAAAATTTGTTATTGGCGGAATAGCGGGTGCAATAATTATTATTGCCTTGTTTTTAATACCTGCAAATCAATTCTTTGGAGTAGACTCGAATAAATCCGAACCCCCTCCCCCAATACTTGTATTGAGTAACAATCCTGATGATTTTGAAATTAATCCAATCAAATGTGAGAAAGGATTAGAAATTGTTGAATTTGAATTCAATGTAAAGAATAAACTTGAGGATGATTATAGACTAGAGATTCACCTAACACTAAAGGATGAAAATGAGCAAGACCTTTCCAAAGAAGCAAAACTGGTAGAAGTTGGTGCAGGAGAAACGACAATAGTCACCCACCAAGCACCATACAGTTCTAAAATGGCAATGTGTGGAATTCAATTAGAAGATGTTGAGAAAATCTAGTAATGCTATTTTGATAAAACTTCTTTAGAATCAAAATTTTCCTACAAGGGGCCAGAAACAGTTGGTAAAAAGAAACCTACTATTGTGGCTGATATCCAAATAGCCACAGATACCACCAATGATTTTAGAAAACCAATTTTGTATATGGAACTTAGTGCAATAAGCCATACAATTCCTGCTGCAATTGCAGCTATCCAACCTGTTTCAAACAAATGGTAAGAAATGGTATAAACAATTGTCCCTATGAGGGCTGTTAAAATCGCTGTTCCTATTCCCTTGCTTTCCCCAAACAATTTTGTTACAAAATAAATGATTATTCCTGAAGTGAACAAGCCAAGTAAAAATACTATTACTATGTTAAACTCATTCATTTTAATTCATTCTGATTAGTATAACATGCTTGAATTTCCTAGACGTTATAAGTTTAAACAGTTTTTTTTATTCTTAACAAAAATAAATTCCTCAAAATTACTCTATGTTTTTATCTTGAATATTTCTCCAATATCTCTCCAACATTTCGAGGACTTCAAGATACAGTTTTGTTTGAGAATCAGAAACATTTACACAATATTGGGAAATTGATTTAGTTGCTTTTTTAAAATCAGATTCCCGAATGGAATCAGACCACATTTCTAAGAATTGCTGGAGGTCAAATTCTGTTTTTTTTGTTTTATCATCCCATGCTTTCTTAAAATTTGCAGCAAATTCTGAATTTGACTCTAAGGCTTTTTTCCAAATTAGCGGAATATTGATAGGAGAATCATCATAAATTTGATGCCAAAAATCGTAGCTTTTTTTCATATTTTCAAAAAAATAATTTTTATAAAATTCATTGGATGCAGAAACATTCGGATTTTTTTCCACTTTGAACCGTTTAATATATCGCTCCAAAGCAATTAAGTTTTGCATAAGGTGTTTTAGATATTTTTTGAAAAATTTACAATATTATTTTGAATTATTAATTACATCAACTAGTTTTTCTTCAATCTCTTTTCCCATTGATTCCAACTCTGCATTTGAGGCAACAGAAAGCAATGAGGTAGGCTTGGCCAGGCTGATATAATTTTCCCCATTCTTTTCATATACTGCAATTGTACATGGAAGTAACAATCCAATTTCTGGATCTGAATCAAGGGCTTGTTTGGCAGCTTGGGGATTACATACCTCTAACAACTTGTAGTCATGAGGATAATTCACTCCTTTTTTTGCAAAAATTTGTTTAAAGTCCAGTGTTCCAAGAATGCCAAATTTTATTTCTGAAAGTTTTGTCTTGATCTCTTCAATTGCCTCGTCTATATTTTTTTGAGTTTTGACAGTGTAAGAAAAGCTCATAGACTAACTTTGATCACACGCAATTTAATGTTAATTCTAACTTTTCTTGCCAAATTTCCATAACGAATCAAGAAAATTTGGCCTCATCTGTTCTATGTTTTTAACTAATTTAGTATAAATCCCGGAATTAAAGCGATTCTTTGCCGTTACAAGGTTTGTAGGCAAAACCTAGTTGGTGTAGTCCATACGGAAAGAAAAACCTTCAAGATTTTATGATCCAACATAACATAAAAAATTAATTGATACTAGGGACAACCAATGTGTTTTAAAATCCGTCTCAATTAATTTTTACATGATACAACTTTCTCTTGGTATTAGCAAAAATACAAACCAATGAAAGTGGTGTAAACAAAAGTTACGACAAATGTATATACTATACACAAAAAAATATCAATATGTCATCACTAATTCTCAAATGTCCACATTGTGAATACACCTTTGAATCTCCCTTTCAATCAACTGACAAAATTCAAGGTATAAACACACCATGCCCAAAATGTGCTAATTCATTTGAAATTGAGAGTAATCAGAATTAATGTTTTAAAATTATAAAAAATCAAGACCTACATGAAAAACTACACAAACGAAGTGAGCTTAACCAAATTCAAAACTACTTTGAGTCAATTAAGAATAAATTTTTGTAATCAAAATTGTAAAAACGGTGTGTCTTGATTCCTCTTTTGTTTGTTCAAAGCCGTAAACTAATTAATTTAAGCAAGAAAAATTGGGAAGAGTTTATGGGTAAAAGAGTAACCATAGTTCTTGAGAACAAAGTAGATGAGAAACTACACAAAATACAGGAAGAATTTATCAAAGAATACAAAGAGCCAATAAGTTTTTCAAAGGTGCTAAATGAAATTCTTCATAAGGGTTTATTGTAACATCATTTCCTAACACAAGAATTTCTAGCCTTGATTTTAAAAATTACAAGTAAAAATCACATATTACAAATGATCTGCTTTAAGTAAAGTTTGGTTCTACTAAGTTATGAATATCATGAATGTCGTAAACCAACCCATTGAATATCGAGACATTATCTGGTTTATGAGATGCCGAGGCCTAATTAAGGACCAATCAAAAAAATTCCAAAAGATGTTGGAGGCATATAGGTGAAATTTATGGAACATCAAAAACAAACAACATCAATGGAGCTTTTACAAGAAGCACAGGATTTAGGACTGCTTGATTTAGAATCCACTATTTTGTGTTCTAATTGCCATGCTACTTTTCCAAAAGAATATGCAACCTGTCCAAGCTGTAAAAATTGTATATTTATCCAGGATTTAAAAATAGAATTCGAAATTTAAGACAGAATTCCAGTATCTACTGCTAATCAACTTTCAAATTAGAAACTCATTTAATAATTTAAACACTTGATCAGGCTTTTCAGCAAAGGGTGCATGTCCTGCGTCTGCAATTATTTCAAGTCTGGAATCATCAATACTCTCTTTAAAAAATTTAGAGTGTTCTATTGGAATTACTTTATCATGAACTCCCCAGAGAATTAAGGTGGGTACGGGATTAATTTTTTTTAATCTGTTTAATCCAATCTGAGTAGTTACACTTTTTACGAAAGTTGATTCGAATGCGTATTTGGCATTTGGCAAATTCATCCGTCGGATAAATCCATCAACTAATTGCTTTGGAATTCTTTTTGGATCTGCAACCATTTTTTCAAAAGCTTTTCTTACATTGTCTTGCGTGGGATTCATTGCAGCTTCAAAATATTCTTCAAGAGCCGGAGTTGGGGTTTCTAGCATTCCAGATGAGTAAATTAAAACAAGTTTTTGAATATAATTTTGGTTTTGAATTGCCACTTCTGAGGCAATGTATCCACCTAAGGAATGCCCAATCAAACTTATTTTCTCTTTTTGAATTGAAATTTCATTCAGAAAAGATACGGTAATTTTCCTGAATTGGTCAATTGTATAATCCATTTTTTTTGGTTTTTCACTTTCTCCAAATCCTGGCAGGTCAATGGCAATAGAGTGAAATTCTGAAGATAATCCCTCAGGAATCTTCATCCATCTATCTGCTGCAGAACCTAATCCATGAATAAATAAAAGATGTTTTTCCTTTCC
>JASFMV010000050.1:0-7514 GCA_050117375.1 Nitrosopumilaceae archaeon
GTAAAAGCTGATCTTAGAGTTTGCACTGATTGTGGTTGTGTATTTAACAGAGAGGTGGGGTTGAAACCCATAACCAACTGCCCTGCATGTAATTCTGAAAATCGTGAGCCATTAGAACTGTAGTGAGAATCTTAACCATGGATGGAGATTCCTGAATAGAAAATGAAAACAAGATACAAAACTCAATTGCGGCATTGTTAATTTAGTTTGATGCCCTCAAGAGTTTATGATGAGGCACTTCGAAATTAGTTCGATACCTTCACAAAATTGCATAGTTCTGCATAGTTTTGTGCCTAAATTTTGGGTAGGGGCTTCATAGAATTAATTCGAAACCCTAAGAATGCCGGGGGCGGGTTTCGAACCCGCGACCTCCAGATTATGAGTATTGCCTTCTTTGGAAGACCTGTTAGATTTTACCAAGCGAACTGGCACTCTAACCAGGCTGAGCTACCCCGGCACAATTTATGCCTGATATTTTAGGAAATTAAATGATTCTGTTTCTATTATGATTGTTTGACTATGTTTGAGCTACTTTTTTCCAATCAAGATTTTCATTTTTAACCCAAAGGAATTTTTTCTGAAGTGCTGCAGTATAGAGTTTTTCCCATTCTGCTCCCACCTCATCAGTCCAAGCTTTGACTACTCGAGGATCGATATAGTTTCTAAGAGATGTTCCAAGGTTATAGTCTCGTGTCTTTTCTGACAAGTCAATTTGTAATTTTAATTTCTCCTGTCTTTCCTTGTGCTTTAGTTTTTGTTTTTTAATTTGCTCATTGAGTGTCTTAATTCTTTTTTGCTTTGCTTTTTTCTGGACATCAGTTTTTGTTTCTTTTTCTTCTACTTTCTTTAGTGTCTCTTCGGTCTTTTTCCAAGGTTTGTCTTTTTCTACCTTTTTGAGGGTGTCTCTTTTCTTTTGTAATGATTGTTCAAATGTTTTAGGGATAGTTCTTTTATGATTACACATCACTGCAGCTTCCAAATTGGCTAGCTTTGCGTGGTAGAGTTTTTCGTTTGGAGTTTTTCCTTTGAGATTATCATGCTCTTTGAGATAGTTTTTCACAACGTTAGTTGCCAGATATGTTCTGAACACCTTTGCAGTAAGGCCTTTGACGATGCTTGAATAATATGCATTGACATGTCGAGATGTAATTCCATCAAAGATGTCATCTTTTGCTTTTTTGTTTTGCATGATTTTCTTAAGATTTTCATGAAATTGTTTATCGTGTCCTTGGGCTGGAACTGTCTCTTGCCACCTTACACTGTCTTTACCTAGAAAATCAAACTCTATTGCATCTGAGGTTAGATTGATGTGCTCTTTTCTTAGAGTTGTAGCACCAACTGTGTCGGCTTCATCTGGATCCTTTTCGTCACCTACTCTCATTGCAGTTCTATAAATCAAATAACAAGCAGTAGAAATTTTTGCAATTTTTGGATCTTTGCTCTTCATATCTTTTACAATTCTGTCTTTGATTTTTTCTATCTCTTTTGCAAGCTTTACAGCTTTTTCATATTTCTGCTTGTCTCTATCTTGTTTTAATCCTGCAGTGTCTGCAAGCCAAACATATTTTCTTTTTTGAGTAAGGTAATCCACCCAACTTGCAAGCCACATAGATTCTTTATCGTGAACAATTTTCCCCCAATCTCCTTCTGGAACTTTTGCTTCTTTTCCAAGATTTAGTGTGACATCTTTTGCAGTAACTCTGGGTTTCCATCTTCCTCTTAAGGGATGTTCCCCTCTTCCAATGAAAATTCCTGGAGGCTCGGCCATATAGTTGGCAACTTCTACCTCTTGTCCGTCCATTATTGCTTTACCATACTTTTCTTTGAGCTGCTCGCGGAGTTCCTTTCTTTTGGCAGCAAGAATCTTTTTTTCTTCTTTAGTCATCATCTCTTTGAGATCTTTTTCTTTGTCAACTAACTTGTAGGCATCTGAAAAATCAATATCTTCATAGGTTATTTTTTTGAATTTAGAATCTAGAGTTTTAGCAAAATCTGCTGTAAAGTTTTTCTGAAAAACTTTGTCCTGAGCATATGGTGTATCTTTTTTCTTGGCCCATTGATAGATCATCTCCTCTTGCTCTAGGTTTAGTGGGGTGTTTTCTCCTTTGATCTTTAGTTTTATTCCCTGTGACTCAAAGGTTGGGGGAAATAGTATTCCGTTATGTTGTAATGTTTTCCATTTCATTTATTTTCACTTTTAAAATTGCGGACTTTGACAAAAACTGGATTTTATGTGTATATCAATTTAACGTAGGCATCATTTTAGCTAGGAAAAAGCTCTTTTGACATGTATTTTTCAAATTCTAGGTCTGATTTCGATTTCTTGGCCTCCAAAAACATGGCTGCATCTGCCCCGGCAACATATCTGGGCTTCATCTCGTCGTCGTGGATTGCCTTTAGGATGACGTCAGCTACCTTTGATGGGGCAGTACCCATCTCTACCATCATTTTCAAACCTGCCAACATATTTTCAGTAATCTGTTTGTACTTGGGGTCTTTCTTTGATTCTGGAATTTTCATAGAGTCAAAAAAGTTGGTCTTGATTACACCTGGTTCGATCAGAGTTGTTTTGATTCCAAACATACCAAGCTCATATCGCAGACATTCTCCCAATCCCTCCAATGCAAATTTTGAGCTAATATATGCCGGAGATCCTGGAAGCCCCATTCTACCTGCAACGGAACTGATGTTTACAATTATCCCTGAACCTTGCTTTCTCATTATCGGAGCCACTTCTTGAATAATTCTTACTATGCTGAAAAAATTTGTCTCAAATTGTTTTCGAAAATGATTAACTGATACATCCTCAGTGCATCCAAACTGTCCATATCCTGCATTGTTAACTAGAATGTCTATTCTACCTGATTCTTGAATTACTTTTTTTACTGCCTCCACTATTGACTCTTCTTTATCTACATCAAGCTCTATTATGCTAATTGGAAGATTTTCTTGTTTTGCAACTTTTTCCAAGTTTTCTCCTTTGGTAAGGTTTCTCATACTTGCAAAGGTATGATATCCATCTCTAGCTAATGCAAGACAAGTTTCATATCCAATTCCAGATGAACTACCAGTGACAAGAGCAATCTTTTGCATATCTTCAGTTGAAATTTGTCATATTTATCCCATTTTGATTTTAGACTAGGGGGCGATCTCCTTCAGAAGGATCAATCAGCTTTGTATTCTCATTGGAATTAATTCTCTGAAGAATCTCTAGTGATGATTTTTTATGCAAGAATTCATTGTTATTACCACATCGATATGAAAAAGTGCATCTAGGACATCCTGACTCATTTTTGCAAGGGCATTCTTTTATGATAAACATGCTTCTTTCAAAGGCTTTTTCGAGCCTGTCGTACAGAGCTTTGCTGGCTCCATTTCCTCCGATTGCCCCATCATAGATAAAAATCAGACCTGATGTTCCAAGTGAAATCCCTCCCAAATCCTGCGATACTCCTCCAGTTATCATGTTGCTTCCTTCAATCACCACATGTTCTGTTGCATGATATCCACTAGCTTCTGTATATTCTTCATCTTCGGAATGCTCAATTTCTTTTAATGGTCTTGGTGCGTGAAAAACAATACCTTTTGTGATAAAGTCATACTCTAATGGCTCATCAAGTAAAACTTTCTCCCCCTGTGTAACTTCTTGCCCTAGCTCAATGTTGACATATCCGTATACTTGTTTTTTGATATGTAATTTACAAAATGCTGTTTCTAGTCCAAAGACCTTTCTTTTTTCAAAAACTGTTTCAATTGTAGGCCACTCTTCTGTTAAGGCCTTTGTATAATATGGGTAGTCTTTAGGAATTCGTTCTATCTTTGCAAAATTCCTTTTTGGGTATCCTATCTCTTTTACTCTGTATCTCATTCCGGCAAGAAAATAGATTGCATCTTTGTGTAGTTCCTCAAGGGCAATTGGTAAAATCCTATCTCCTACTTTTCTTTCATTTAAGAAAATATCAATTGACTTTCCAATTCCTCTTATGCTATAATCATTTAACATGGAACCAATCTTGTCGAAATTTGGAATTATTCTGTTATTGAACAAAACAAGGTTCCCTTCATCTAAGTGATGATCTATCACTTCTTTGTGCTCTTTTAATTCGTGTTTTGAGATAGGTTTGTCACATGCCATTGATAAAATTTGAAACTCCTCAACAAAGGGATTCTTTGGGTCAATGTAGGTTCGTTCTACATCTTCAAAATAATCATCAGGGTGATTCTTGTAGTATTGAGAAATGGGGTCATTTCCAAGGGCCAAAAACGCATATCCTCTTTGACCCTTTCTTGCTGCTCTTCCTATTCTTTGAATTAGCCGATTAACTGGAATGGTAGATGAGATTACTCCATCAACATTTCCCACATCTATGCCTAATTCGAGGGTGGGTGTACATGATATTGCCTGAAGTGAATCTTCTTTGAACTCTTTTTCCACTGAACGGCGATAATTTGCCATCAATCCTGCCCTGTGGACTTTGATATTGATTTTTTGTCGTTTTGCCTGAATTGCTAACAATTCTGAATTTAGATGTGAGTTGTTAAAGACCATTGTTTTGTGATTTTTTTCAGTAAGTCTTTTGGTCAAATCTGTCATGAGTGCTCGCTGATTTCTCAAAGACGGAAAAAGCATTACAAAATCTGTTTGGCCTTTTTTTCCATACCCGTGAACTATCTTCATTTTTACGCCAAAGAGTTTTTCACAAAAATCTTTTGCATCCTCAAGAGTTGCAGAAGCTGCAACAAATTGTAACCTGTTTGAACAAACTCTCTTCAAGCGTTTTATAATATAGTGAACATTAGAACCAAAAATTCCTGAATAAATATGGGCCTCATCCACAACAAGGACTTTTAGTGTTGTTAAAAGTGAGCCAAATTTGGTTTGATGCCATAAATGGTAATGAATCACATCAAAATTAGTAACTAGAATTTGAGGGGGGTTTTCTAAAATCTCTCTTCTTTCGGTCTGACCGGTATCTCCATCAAAGACTTTGACCTCTATTCCTATCTTGTCGGCAAAACTCTTGATTTTTGGATATTGATCTCGAGCTAATGCTTTTGTGGGATAAACAAAAACAGCAAAAACATTTCCTGCATCTCCAGAATTCTTTATTTTTTGGATGACAGGAATCAAGAATGCCTCTGTTTTTCCTGAAGCAGTAGGCGCTTCAATTACTACATTCTCTCCAAAAACAATTTCTTCTATTGCCTCATCTTGAAATTTGTAAAATTGGTTTATTCCTATTTCTTTGAGATAGTTTGTAATTTTATCATCTAGTCCCATTTCCTCTACATTTGAACCCATTTTAGGCTCGGGATTCGTTAAAACCTTGTATTGGGAAATAAAGTCTTTTTTTGAGTAAAGCACATTTTCTGTAATTATGTCTGGCTTGTTTTTCCCAATCATTTTTTTTATTTCATTTTCTGTCCTAACAATACCCTCCTCTTTTAGACTCTCTGAAATTCCTTCTTCTGATACAAGTCCTTTATCAAATCTGGAAAGAAATTCCAAAAAGACCTCGTCATAATTTTTTGAATATTCCAAAAGGTCTTCAATTCCGCATTCGCTACATGATACGTGCATCTTTTTGTTGAAGGTCTTTTGAATTTCTATTTTCGATTTGCATTTAGGACACGAAAATTTCAATTATTATCGAATATCTGAAAAATTGATGGAAATTTATTGTTTGATTGATTTTCAATAGGGTTTTCACGACATTATTAAGATGGGAAATTATCTTCATTTCTAAAATTGAAAAAGATCCAATTAAACGAAATCTACAATCTAAATTGCATTGAAGGAATGAAAGGTCTTCCAAAAAACAAAATAGATCTAGTAATCACCGACCCTCCATTTGCTATTGATTTTAAGGCAAAAAAGGCAAATTATAACAGAATATCCTCAAGAGTAATCTCGGGATATAATGAAATCAAACCCGAAGATTACTATGATTTTACGTATTTTTGGATGAAAGAAGTATTTCGAGTTTTAAAAGAATCTGGAAGTATGTATGTATTTTCAGGTTGGAACAACCTCAAAGATATTTTACGAGCAATAGATGATGTGGGATTTACTACAATAAATCACATCATTTGGAAATATCAATTTGGAGTGGTAACCAAAAAAAAGTTTGTAACTTCTCACTATCATTGTCTTTACGTATGTAAAAATGATCAAAAAAGAAAATTCTTCCCATTTTCCCGATACAAAAAAGAAGACAAAACCAAGGAGGGGAGAAGTCTGCACTATAAGGATAAAGAAGATGTCTGGGACATCAAAAGGGAATACTGGACTGGAGATGAAAAAACGCCGACTAAACTTCCATCAGAACTTGTTGAAAAACTACTACGATACTCTAGCGAAAAAAAAGATGTTATAATGGATCCATTTTTAGGTTCAGGCCAAGTTGCAGTTGTAAGTAAAAATATGGGTAGAAGATATGTTGGATTTGAAATTGTTCCAGATTATTACAAATTTGCTAAAAAAAGATTGGACAAGAATTTGTATAGGATAAAAAAATCCACCTAATTTGGTTTTTGGTTTTCAGGATCATCAATCTTTTTTTGACCGATTCTATCTGAAATTATTTTTTGTAACTGTTCATCTGTTAATCCATCAGTTCTAATTCCAAGTGATTTGGCAATAATTTCGTTTTTTTGTCTTTCACTTTCTACAGGGCCTGAAATCTCGACACTATCATGTGATACTTCTTTTAGCTGGTTTTGTACGTCTGCTTTGGCTCTATTGTATTCGTTAACAGCCTTTCCAAGTTTTCTAGCAGCTCCAGGCAAATGTCCTGTCCCCAAAAATAAAATCAATACTACAAAAATTATGATTACCCACTCACCTCCAAGGATATTCAGAGAGTATTCAATCATAGTATCAAATGTCCTTATTTGAAATTAAACGTAATGTTTTTCAAAAATTTGTTTATTTTCAAATTCTTTGAATGCGTCTGGGCTCCAGTTTTTTTCTGGATAAGATTGCAAGTACAGTTACTCCCATTCCAATGATGAAAAATACTAGATATGGTGCTTGGTCTCCAAAGGACTGAGTAATTGGACCTCCTATTGTTGGACCGATTGCCCAGCCTATCCCAAACACTGTTTCATATGCTCCAATTATCTTGCCTGAAATTCCTTTCCGTGTTTTACTCAGAATAATTTCAAGGGTCAAAGGAAAAAATATGCTAAACCCAAACCCCATTAAAACTAGGGCTACCCCGTAAATGATGATAGACTCAGATACGACCGAAAGTGCTAATCCAAGTGATACTGCGATTGTAGCTGCAATGAGGGTTTTACTTGTATGGCGAGAGAGCTTACCTGCCAGGGCAAGTGATACAACCCTTGATACTCCAAATGCAAAATACAAGTACAAAATATCGGCATCTGACATTCCATTGTCGTTGAGAAACGCAGGATAAATCGAGAGGATGATTCCAAACGATGATGTGCAAAATATCAAAAGAATTATCACCTCGGGAAATTTTTTCATCTCCTTTATTGATGAAAAT
>JASFMV010000051.1:0-7467 GCA_050117375.1 Nitrosopumilaceae archaeon
CAATTTGTGCTGAACAATTTTGTACTACTACGCTAACTCCGTATTCAGATTCTCCTACACAACCATGTTCAGTTATTGCTAAAACTGTAACTTGCTCAGTTACTTCAACTGGAAAAATATTCCAAGACGTTAGGATTATGAACAATATCACAGCTAATCCGCCACCAATTAAGGCCATAGTTCGTATTACTGGGGATTTTTTTCTTTTTGTTTTGTTTCTTGCATTTTGTTTCACTCTTAATACGTCAATACTGAATATATTGAACACTCTAATTCATGGCTAGTACCAACTATCGTTTGTTGCACTTGAAGATGATTGTATGAAAGAGATTCAAAAAAAACATTTTTTAAAACATCTTTCCCAAAATTGGGATGATCATAAATCATTAAATTGGATATTTTCTAAATTTGTTTATGGCAAAAAGAATAACCATAATGATTGACGATGATCTTGACAAAAAACTTCGTTTACTACAAGCAAAATTAATTTCAAAAACAAATGAATCTGTTTCTTATTCTAGCGTGATAAACAACGAATTAAGAAAGCAACTAAAGTAATTTCATTTTATTTGATAATCCTACCAAATCTATTTGTTGTTAGTTTTTTGTACTGTTTTTACATTATTGAAAATAAATTTTAATTATCTATTCGCCCTATGTTCTCTTCTGGGAATTATTTTATGTCGCAGGCTTTTTTTCTTCTTTTTTGGCACTACCTGCACTCTTTTTTCTAGCTCCAAAACTAATGAGAACTAGCAAAAACCCTACTCCTGTCAAAATACTAGCAAGTGTATTCATGTTCTTGTTTTCTTCTTCTTGAATCATGAGTTCAATTATCTCATCTTCGGTCATACCTGCTTTTCCAACAGGAACAGATGAGTTGATTATTGCTAGTAACACCAATCCTACTGCCAGCATGGCTACTCCTCCTGAGAGTATTTTTTTATCGACTAAAACCAATGTGCTCACTTCATGTGGTTAATTGCCATATATTAGGAATATCGGGGTATTTTTTTATTGCCCCTAGAATGGTTCTGGGGGGTTTTGTACAAATACATTACAAACAAGAGCATCTGTTTTTGAATCTCTATACTGGACATTACATGTTACAAATTTCCCTTTTAGTGCTCTTTCCAAATCCTCTTGGGATTTTTCTTCATATTGAGGATTGTCTGGATTATCAATTTTTGCAATGATTATTTTTTCTGTCTTTCCATACTCTTCTTGATTGTCCTTTCGGTGATGGGTAATTAGCATCTCAAAGGCATTATTTGACAGACAAGAAATAACAGAACCTCCTATACCGTCTCCCATAAATTTTAAAATTTTTTGTAGTATAATTACTTGATGGCTATGCTTAGATTAAATTCTGGAACAAGTCCTTTTTCTTTTGCCATTTCAAACACTCTTCTGATAGATTCTTCCCCTTTATCTCCCATGTTTACAGTAACTGGATTCACATACATTTTTACAAATTTTTCAATAAGATCTCTTGGTTTGCCTCTACTATATTGCATAGAATATTCAATGGCATCATCTAGATTATCCAATGCATACTCTATTGATGCTTGAAGGTATTTGTCAAATTTGTGAATCGTGTCCATTCCCAAACTGGTTTTCATAACATTAATTCCTAAAGGAACGGGCAAGCCATTGGTGGTTTTATCCCACCACTCTCCAACATCTAAAATTTTCACATTTCCTTCTTGAGCATAAGATAACTGAGTTTCATGAATTACCAAACCTGCATCAACATCTCCATTTGCAACGGCCTGAGGAATATCACTAAAATTCATCTCAACATAATCAAATTTTCCAATCATTAACTGCAGTAGTAAAAAGGCCGATGTCATTTTTCCCGGAATCGCGATTTTACCATTTTTTATCTCGTCAATTGTCATTGATTTTTTTGCAGTGACTATTGGACCATATCCAATCCCAAAACTCCCACCACTACGTAAAATGGTGTATCCAGGAATATATGCACAAGCATGAACAGACACTGCTGTCACATCCAGTTCTGGATTGGTAGCTTTTCGGTTTAATTTCTCAATATCTTCAATCACATGTTTTACCTCAAAATCAGACGATTTGACTTTCCCAGTAAACATTCCATAAAACATGAATGCGTCATCTGAATCTGGCGTATGTCCTACAGAAATTTCCACAAAGGACATCAAAAAGTTCGTTATAAAAATCAAAACTTGTTACAGAATATGGCCATAGACGATTTTGGCAACCAATGTCGTCAGATTACCAAATCCCAGCTTGCTATGGCAATAATTATTTTATGTGGTTTAGGCTAAAATCAAACTATGTAATTTTTTTTGATGTTTTTTATCAAAAAATATCTGTATTCTCAAAATCAGTTTCCAAAACAAATAATCGTTTTTCTAATATATGGAGAAGGATGAGCCTGTAATGTGCAAACAATTGAGGCATACGAAAATGATGTTTATGCTCAGTCAAAATTTTTGAAAACATTCAAACCCCAAAAACAAATTCCTACCAATCAACAAAAAAATACGATATTTACCGGAAGTGGAGATTCTTTAGCTTCTGCAATGCTTGCAGAATCTTTTTCAAATTTTTCTGTTAAAGCAATTGATCCGTTGGATTTACTAAAAAACAAATCACTCTCAAAGGACAAGGTAGTTTATTTTGTTTCAATTTCTGGAAACACAATCTCAAACATCAAAGTTGCTAAGATTGCAAAAAAATCAGTGGCAATTACATCACAACCTAAAAGCAGACTTGCAAAGGCCTCCGATGAAACTATCTTATTGCAATATCCAAATGCAGATATCTTTACTGCCGGCAGTATTAGCTTTTTAGAAAGTGCTCTTACTTGCATTTCTCTTGTAAGTTCTATTTTAATTCCAAAAGGTGATGATATATTCAAAAAAGCTCTTTTTGAGGCAAAAAAATTAAAAATCGGTAAAAGGATTTTTGTTTTGGGAAATACACACACATTTCCTATCGCAATGTATTGTGCTGCAAAATTTTACGAATTGTTGGGTTATGATGCCCATTATGAAAGAATAGAACAATTTTCACATATGGGGCTTTTTTCTGTAAAAAAAGGTGACATTGTTATTATTTTTGAGCAAAAAAATGCACACAATACACAACTTTTGAAAAATTTAAAAAAGGTTGGGTTAAATCCAATTATTCCAAATTTTAATTCAAAAAACAAAATCTCACAAATTATTTTTTACACTTTTTTCTCGCAATTACTGCCTCTTTTTGAGGCCAAAAAACAACACAAAAAAGATTGTAATTTCGTACTGGCCAAAAAACTTCGTAAAGTTAGTGACAACATGATCTATTGATCTTATAATTCTCACAAGATTTAATAGCTGAATAACTGGGTTTGCGAATATGGTAAAATACAAGTCCACAACAGAGGTTCTAAAAATTATCAAAGACAAGGACCAGATACGAAACTTTGGTGTCATCGCTCACGTAGACCATGGAAAAACAACCATGAGTGATAGTTTGTTGGCTTATTCTGGAATTATTGCCCCCTCTGCTGCTGGAAAAGCATTGGCAATGGATTTTGACAAAGAAGAACAAGAAAGAGGAATTACAATTTATCAAGCAAATGTAACTTTACACTTTTCTCAAAAAGACAAGGAATACGTGATTAACATGATTGATACTCCTGGACACGTTGATTTTAGTGGTAGAGTTATCAGAAGTCTTAGAGCAATCGATGGAGCAGTGGTTGTGTGTGATGCTGTGGAGGGAATTATGACTCAAACAGAAACCGTTACAAGAATGGCTCTCGAAGAGCGTGTTAAACCCGTATTGTTTATCAATAAAGTAGATCGATTAATCAAAGAATTAAGATTGACTCCAGAAAAAATGCAGGAGACTCTTGCAGGTGTTGTTTCAAATTTTAATCAGTTGGTAGAAACATATGCTGAACCTGAATATAAGGAAAAATGGAAGGTTTCCATTCAAGATGCTAGTGTAACATTTGGTTCTGCAAAAGACAGGTGGGCAATTAACGTAGATATTATGAAAGATAGAGGAATTTCTTTCAAAGACGTAATTGATGCATATCAAAATGAAAAAGTTGATGAATTAGTAGAAAAAGCTCCTTTGGCTGATGCTGTTTTAGGCATGGTTGTAAAACATCATCCGCCTCCTCATGTGGCCCAACAATACCGAATTCCACAAATATGGAAAGGGGATTTGGACTCGGATATCGGAAAGGCACTTTTGGCATGTAGTGATGATGGTCCCACAATAATGATGATTGTAAATATGGTGTTAGATCCTGCAGCAGGTCCTGTTGCTATTGGAAGATTGTTTTCAGGTAAAATCAAAGATGGTCAGACGGTCAACATTATTGATGCAAAACGAGAAGGAAGGGTTCAATCAGTAAACTTCTTCATGGGAAATCAAAGAGAACAAGTTGGAGAACTAGGATCTGGTAATATTCCAGCATTACTAGGATTAACAGAAGCTAGAGCAGGTAATACAATTTCATCAATTAAAGAAATGCCTATGTTTGAAGGGGTCAAATATGTATCCGAACCTGTGGTTCAGGTTGCAGTCGAACCAAAACATCCAAAAGATTTACCAAAATTAGTTGAGGTGCTAAAACAACTTACAATTGAGGATCCTAATTTAGTTGTAAAAATTGATGAAGAAAGTGGAGAGACCATTGTAGCTGGAATGGGTGTTCTTCACCTCGATGTTGCTACTCACCGTATTCAGGATGCTAAAGTTGAAATTATTACATCCGAACCCCTAATCAATTACAGAGAGACAGTAAAAGGAACTTGTGAACCAATCATGTCAAAATCCCCTAACAGACACAACAAAATCTTCATGAAAGTTGAGCCCCTAGAACCAAACATTGCACACATGTTAAGGACAGGTGAGATTAGTGACTTGAAAGATAAGAAAGTAGTATCAGATCTTCTTAAAAAAGAAGGATGGGATACTGATACCATTAAAAGAGTAATGAAATTTGACTCTCGAGGAAACGTTTTGATTAATGGCACAAAAGGTGTGCAATTTGTTCATGAATCCACTGATTCAATCAATTCTGGTTTTGATGATGTGATGAAAGAAGGTCCTCTTTGTAAAGAACAAATGAGAGATTGTAAATTTACCTTTACGCACTTTGTACCCCATGAAGATACAGCACACAGAGGGCTATCTCAGTTAGGACCTGCATCAAGACGGGCATGTATGGGAGCTTTGTTAACTGCGGGTACTACAATTCTTGAACCTATGCTTGCAATCGAAGTTAGGGTTCCAACTGATTTGGTAGGTAATGTCGCAACCGTTCTTTCTGGAAAGAGAGGTAAAGTACTTGACATGCAACAAAAAGGTGCAAGCAGTATTGTCACAGGAGAAATTCCAGCTTCAGAAACCTTTACCTTGTCCGAAGAAATGAGAGGTCAAACCGCAGGACGTGCCACATGGAATACTTCCTTTAAGGAATGGGCTGAAGTTCCAAAATCTATGATTCAAACCGCCATAGCTGATATTAGAAAGAGAAAAGGTCTGGCCCCAGAACCACCAGGTGTCAACGAATTCATCGACAAAGAATAAAAAAAATCCCAAAACTCTAATTTTGAATTTTACAAAAGTTTGTTTGTTTTTTTAAACAAACATAATGTTAACACTGATTTTTCCCTAAAGAATATACGGAAAAAAGCCAAAATAGAGCTGTCATCAAATAACAAAGCGTTTTTGGTCTTAAGCTCTGACAGCGGTTCAGGCCCCGAGGGGAAACTCAAGTCTGAACCAATACTTTTTTGTTTAAAATTTTAATAGATCTAAATTTTGCTGTTTTGTTTTGAGGATTTGGATTTAAAGTAACATGTGTGTTTTTTGAACAATCATTACTTGATAACCTATTTTAAAAAAATTTAATGCGTTGATTGATGAAAAAATAGATTCAATTTATGAAGAATTTCGTTGTGAATTAGGAATACATGAGCGTGATATACTTGATGCTCAAAATTTACACAAACAATTGTTCAGTAAAAATCCATTTAGATATGAATCTCCTTTTTTAATTTCTGCAGTATGCGTGTATGCAATATCTCATAACATCCCTCAGCAGGTGACAATTGAAGAAATTGAGAGGATCTCTCATATCAAAAAAGAGGATATTGTAAAATGCTACAAGATGGCGTTAAATTCCGAAATTGATACGTCATTGCAAAGAAGAGATGATGATGTGGCTCACTAATCCCCTATATAATAAAAAATGAACAAACTATACGTAATGCTTTTAGAATATTAGAAATTGTTTTCTTTTAAGGTCGGGAAGTAGGTTCACATAATGGATGGTCAAAAGACCAACAAAAGATCGTCCTACTTCTCTATTGTTCTAATTACAAATTATGATTAAAAAAGGCTACGTAGTATTCGTTATACTTTAGGTCAATTAGTAGTGATGTTTTTATCGGGAGGATTTTCCTATCAAAAAATTTGCCTTATTAACAAAACTAAATGTGGTTTTTATGCTGGTTTGTTTTAGATAAAATGAATATGGGATTAATGTATACCAAATTATATCTGGATTTTGAACCAGAAGAATGGAAACAAATTTCTTCCAATCCTACTACTTTTGAATCCGTTCAAGATAATGTCTCTTTGGAAATAATGGATACCTCTCAAAATTCTTGTCGCCTACAATTTAAAAAAGGTGGCAAAGTAAATCTCCTTCGAGTAGTTGGAAGGTTCCGTTTAACTTGGAATGATGATGATTTGGTAAATTAAACAAAAATGAAATAATAAAAATGGGAGCTGTTTCTAAAAAAATAATGTCGCTGGAAACAAAAGCAAGACAAATCCTAAATGATTTTGACGGATCCTCTTCTGAAGAGATTTTAGATTTACTAAATCAAATCCAAGATTCATTCAAAAATCAAATCACTAAAGATTATCTTAAGGGAAAGATGGGTGCAATATCTGATAGTGTTAGTGAAGAGGAAAGGAAAAAACTCTGCAAAAATCTCAAACCCTACTTGGATTGGTATTTACAGGGTTTGTGAATCACTCAAATTGTCGTATTTTTGATTTTGCTATTTTTATCAACTCTAAATCGTTTTTTACCGCAGGCAAATCGCCGATTAAATTTAGATAATATTCGTGTCCTGTATCTTGGGCCTTTGTAATGTCTGTTTCATATGAGGCAAGTGCTTTTTCAAGAAATGCGATATTTTCAATTAATGCCGTTACTGACTGAGGTTCTGATAGACTATTTTTGATTTTATGGGTTATTTCATCAATTTGTGGAATTGTTTTCATTGCCGCCTGCTTTAAAATCCCTCCAAACATTGCTGCAGAATCTTTAATCTCTGGACTTTTATCTACAGTCATCAATCTTTTTTTGTAGTGATTCAGAGATCTTAAAATTATGTCATATCCTCCCTCCTCTTTGAGATATATTCCACCTAACCAATTTTTTTCAGACAATCTCTTGGGTTTTAT
>JASFMV010000052.1:0-7432 GCA_050117375.1 Nitrosopumilaceae archaeon
AATGGTTTATGCAAATGACAAGCAGACGTTATTGGCAAAAACCAATGAAGATAAAATTCTAGTTGAAACAGACGGACCTGTTAGGTTTTCGAGATGTTTTGAAATGAAATCAGCACAGATTGGTTTTATTCCAAGCGTGGTGTTTTGCGCTTCTAAAATTCTAAACAAACCTTATGAGAAAATGTCTTTACTACTGGAGAAAAACACTACAAATTTTCTTGGAATATAGGTATAAAAAACCCCAACTTGGTATGGGAAGGGTGGATAGGATTAAGCGACTTTCATACGAAGTACTAGACAAACACAAATCCAAATTTAACGAAAGCTTCTCAGATAACAAGAAATCTTTAGATCAAGTGTCTATCATTCGATCAAAGGGATTAAAAAACGAGATTGCCGGATATATTACTAAATTTATCAAAAATGAAAAACGTGAGGAGGAGATGAAACTATCTCAAGCCGCAGCTTCACAACAAGAAGAAACCCTGATAGAAGAAATTATTGAGGAACCAGAACAAGCAGCAGAATCCGAAGAGACCGTAATTGAAATCGGTGCTGAAACCCCAGAAGCAGAAGAGCCAAGCCAACCAGAAGAAGAAAAAACCGAATAATTTTCAAAAATTTAATTTCCTAATCGTGCCAAATCACAATCATGGTAATCGTAAAACTAGTAGGTGGAGCAAAAAAGTCCTTCGATAAAGACCAGCTCGAGTTAGATGCAGCCAACATTACTCTTGAAAAACTGCTTGAACTAGTACAAGAACTCAAACCGCAAGATACACCATCCCTTGATGTCAACAATATTTTGGTGGCAATAAACGGAGCAGACTCATCTGCAAGGGAAGGGCTACAAACTGTGATAAAAAATGATGATCTGGTTAGCATAATTCCAGTAATTCATGGCGGGGCCAGTAAAAAAATTACAATCAAAAACGGCCGAAAATTAATTCAAGTAGTGGAAATAAAAGGTGATAAAAAAATCGATGTTACTTTTTTGGAGAATCTCAGAAAAGAATTTCCTAAACTCAAAATTCAGGCAATATCCAGTAAATTTATTTTAAATCCATATCACTTGAAGAAAATTCTTTCAATCTCAATGAATTCAGACAAGGAAAACATTTTACTGTCAAACAAACTTGAAACTGATATTTTGTTACGCTTTGCTGCAACTACGCAGATATCAGATGCAATATCTTCTGCAGGAATTAAACCAAAAAATAATTTTATTTTAATTGCGATAGGGACAAAAACTACACTGGAAAAATTACATCGAGAACTAACTCCGTTGATTACTGATATCTTTCAAAAAGACAATTCAGCATTCCTAAAAAAACAATTCAAAATTACCAAAAAGCAAATGGATTCAGTTTATTCTAAAAATCCATTAGAAGATCTTTTGATTGAAAAGGCAGCAGTGCTAATCGGATAAGCTTCTTTTAGTCTTCTCTAGGCTGAGAATATCTCCTTTTGAGAGAACAGATACTCCAGTTTTGCCCCCAAGAATCTCTATTTGGATAGTTTTGTCAGGGTTTTCCAAGGATACTTTGTTTTTGATTTTTTGCGCGATTTTTTTTATCATCTCTTGGCTTGACATTTGAGAATTTCTCTTTTCAATTGCTATTCGATAGGTTTCATCTTCTGATATGGTGCCAGATAGTTCTGATACTGCCTCATCGATTTTCTCAATGTCTGTATCCACAAATTTTTGCATTGGAATTATTCGAAGGCAGTACCTTATGCTCCAAGGCTCATCAAGAATCATCTCTTTGATTTTTCGTACCACTTGTACCGGATCTAATTTCGTTTTGGCAGTCAAAATTCCAGACATGCTTGTAATTGTTATTTTAGGTTCAGAATCACCAAATTCACCTAAAATTTGGCTTATCTCCTCACTTGCTTCAGGCTCTAGGTGTCTTGCACAGGTAATTATCAAATTCAAAAAAATCGTGTAATCTCCTCTTTTCTTAGAGCGCCTTCCCTATGAATAACTAACTCACCGGAACTAACCTCTAAAATTGTTGATTCTCCTTTGCTGGAGATGTTGCCGCCATCTACAAAAATATCATAATCTTTTAGTTTCTCATAGCATTCCTTTGAGTTGGTAAAGGATTTTTCTCCAGAATAATTTGCACTAGTTCCAATCAAAAATTTAGATTCTTTCAAAATATCAAGCAAGCATTGATTATCAGGAATCCGTACTGCTATCTTGTCTACTCTTAGAGTTTCTTTTAGTTTTTCATCTTTTAATTTTAGAACAAGTGTTAGGGGACCAGGCCAAAAAGCCTCTGCAATCTTTTTAGATTCTTCATCAAACTCTACTATTTTATTTATTGTACTCATAGAATACCCCAAGATGGGAAGAGGTTTTTCTTTGGACCTTTTTTTGATTTGGTAAATCTTCTCAACAGAGTTTTTGTTGTAGGGGTCGCATCCAATCCCATAAACTGTATCTGTAGGAAAAACAACCACTCCTCCCTCAGAGATTATTTTAGATGCTTTTTCTATTCCATGTTTATCGCACTTTACTATCATCAGACATTCTTTCATTGTAGTTTAATTATTCATTTTCTTTTGCATACGTTTTTAATCTTCAACGTCCTTTTTTCTAAAGTGCAAAGCACTCCATCAGAATACGAAGATACAGAATTTGAAGATGATTTTGATGATGATCTAGATGAAACAGAAGAAATTGAGGATTAGATGGTCAAACCAAAATTAGTTGCAAAGCCACTAAATGTATGGTACGCTTGTAAAAATTCTCTTCCTGATTGACTTATCTTGTATTTGTTTGAGCCTTGTGAATCTACTTTTTCAAGTAAGCCCTGAGATACAAGTGTCTTGAGAATTCTTGAAATTCTTGAATGTGAGATGTTGGCTTTTCTAATTAGGTAAGTAACTGATGCACCATCTTCATCTTGGAGATCATCTCTGGTAGTAGAAAGTATGTCTCCAATAATTTTCATATGCGTGCGGTATTCTGCCATTTTTTCTCTGTGTATTTTTTGAATAATTTCTATGATAGTGGCATGCTATTTTCCAATATACCAAAAAGATAAAAGATTTTGACAAATCAAAAATTTCCCAAAAATCGAGCCTGAGCTAAATATCAGTCAAAATTCTCATCAAATTTGATTTTTGTCAAGGGCACCTTGCTTACCGGAATAAACAGCGCAATCAGTCCTCCGATTTTGATAATCATTGATGCAAAGTACAATATTGATTCTGGAAATACAAAAGAATACCATCCAACAAATTCACCCAATGCTAACATCGATAATCCTGTTGCCACAGATATTGCCCCCTTGTTTCTGTTTTCAAAGTATGACAGAATAGTTTCAATTGCTCCATATGCAAGCAGAATAAACGAAACAGATCTAAAGATGTGTTCTATTTGTACAGAAGAGACCAAAAATAATGGAAAGATTCCAATTGATCTAAAGTATTTTGATTTTGGAAAAAGTGATTTGATGCTATGTGAAAATGCGATAAAAAAATAACCAACAGTTTGAATTGCAATTCCAAGTGTTTGTATCCATCTCTCCAAACTTCCTGATTGTATTACAAAGTCTTCTACCATGTAGCCGGCCCAAATTACAAAAAACCCAATACTAATTGAGAAAAATGCAATTGCTAATCGAAATAAGGTTGGACTACCGGTATTTCTAAAGCCAATAATTGATACAATTCCGATTGCTAATCCAACTAAAAACCCAACAAGATTCAGAATGTTTTCTAGTAAAAATTCCAATTATGTTTAAGGATCCATCAAACTAATTATTTTAACATGATGGACCTTTTTTCCAGTTCTAGTCCCATTCATCCAGGGATCCTGCTGTTTCTCCTTCAGTGCTACCTGCATAGTCGCCAAGAATATCCGAATACGTCTTCTCATTATGTGCAACAAATTTCACATATTCTCCATAACTCATATCCAGCTCACAAAATTCACATGTTACAAAAGAAAAGTCCATTGACAAATCTGCGTTTTTGTCACATTTAGGACATTTTATCTTCATACGTCAATATTCCTTTGTTAATTATTATTGCTTGTGCTAAAAAACACGTATCTGGTTTTGGCAGACAGTGACAATTTGTTTTACTACATTCAGAATTCAAGTATGAATCATGGTCGATAAAAGATAAAAGGAGTTTCAGATTGTCTCAATACATGAGTCAGACATGCACAAAATGCAAAAACGCCATTCCTGAGACTGAGGAACTAGACCCAATCCAAAGCAAATACCCAGTATGTGCCAAATGTTGGAGTGAATGGAAAGAATACCGTGTAATGGTGATGAATGAGATGCGATTAGACATGTCTATGCCAGATCATAGAAAACTTTTGAAAAAACATGAAAAAATATTTGCCGGCGTTTTAACTCCAGAAGGCGATGTAGTCGATTATTCAAATGAAGACAATAGAAAACCAGACGAAAACCCTAACGCTTAGATCTTTAGATTTTTCTGTGCATTATCTGGAATAATAACGAGCAATCTTCTTTTTGTTTCATCATCAAAACTGTTGATAATGTTTCTAACAGATTGTGAAATGATTTCTTGTTTTTGAGAATCCAATTCCAAGAAAATTTCCAGTATTCCATCCAAGTTAAAGGCAATTAATTTTTGAGGACTAACTGAGATCTCCTTGATGTATGCTGCAAACAGACCTGTTCTTTGTTCCTCTGAAAGTGTCGTCAATATCTCCAACCATGTCTTGAATAATTTTGAAAAATTTGGAAACGGAATTGTAGGACCTGCCTCCAAAGCATTGTTGATCAACTGTTTCTGTTCTTGATCGGGCATGTCAAAAAACTCCATCATTCTTTTTTTCAAGATAGGTGTTCGAAGAAAGTCAGGAAGGTTTGCTAAAACAACTATAATGTTTCCAGCATAATTTGGTTCAGACAACAAATTAGCTGCAATCTATTTGAATAATAAATCCTATGCAAGCACTTTAGCTTAAATAAACGAGATTTGCGCTGAAAAACGTGACATCTACCGTAGTCGTTGGTGGCTTTTTTGGAGATGAAGGAAAAGGAAAAATTATTTCATATCTTGCAATAAAAGACAATCCTACTGTAATAGTCCGTGGAGGTGCAGGTCCAAATGCAGGGCATACCATTAGAGATGGCGATAAGGTCTACAAAGTCCGAATGCTTCCAAGCGGATTTTTAAATAAAAATGCCAAAGTTATGATTGGTCCAGGAGTAGTGGTTAATCCTGAAGTATTGCTAAAGGAGATAAATGATTTTGAGGCTGCAGGAAGGTCATTTGTGGATAAGCACTGTGGAATAATTGAACAAAAGCACCTTACAAGCGATTCCAAAGGTGAACTCAAGGAAAAAATTGGAAGTACAGGCTCAGGCACTGGTCCGGCAAATGCCGATAGAGCAATGAGGATTCTAAAAATGGCCAAAGATGAAGAGTCTCTGGCCTCACTAATTGTCGATGTTCCTGCTGAAGTAAACGCAGCAATTGCATCAAATCAAAATGTGCTGGTTGAAGGAACACAAGGCACGTTTCTATCTTTATGGCATGGAACATACCCATTTGTCACCTCAAAGGATGTTACTGCTTCTGGAATTTGTGCAGACATTGGGCTTGGGCCTAAAAATGTCGATGAAGTAATTGTTGTTTTCAAGTCTTATGTTACTAGAGTAGGCACAGGGCCACTTGCAAATGAGCTTTCACTAGAGGAAGCCCAAAACAAGGGTTGGTCTGAATTTGGAACAGTCACTGGTAGGCAAAGACGTGCAGCTGATTTTGATTTTGATTTAGCTAGGCGTGCAATCATGCTCAACAGTGCAACACAAATCTCAATTACAAAACTAGATGTTCTCTTTCCAGAATGTGCAGGAAAAACATCCTATGACGAAATATCTGAAGAGGCAAAGTCATTCATAAAAAATATTGAAGATAAACTAAACACGCCTGTTACAATCATTGGAACAGGTCCTGCAATCAATGATGTCATTGATAGAAGATAGCCTGAAAAATTTTGGTTAAGTTTAATTTAGTATTGTTCAATTAACTTACGTGGATAAATTACCTCGTTACATTCAAGTCTCATCTACTTTAGAATTCTCCAGGCTCGTTTGTGCTCTTGAGCGTGCACCACGAATTTCTTTCTTACATGAACATGAAGGAAGAAAAATTCTTTCAGTCCAAATGGACATACTAAAAGAAAAACCAATTGTTTACTACACCCCACTTGAAAACCACGGTCATTATCTTTGCTATGCACTAAAGGGGGACAACGAACACACAGAGATTGTAAACTCTACTTCTGATACAAGCAAACTCTACTCTCCAATTGTTAGGATAAAATCATTACCTGATACACTAAGACCTGGTAATGGAACACCTGATAGATACCAACCAATTGAGCTTGAAGATCTATCAAGTCTTGCAAAACTAACCTATGGTTTTGAAGAAAGTCCATTCCCGTTATTCTTATTTCCACACAATGATAAGTGGCTAGTTGGTGTATTCATGAACTTTACAGAAGAAGGAACATCCTACTTTTGCCATGTAGTACTTGATAAAGATCCGCAAAAACCATTTTTAAAATTTACAAACAACAACTCTGAGCCTTTATTTGTCAACAGTCCATCAGAACATGGATATTCTTATGTGAAAATTATAAAGCTCAA
This sequence comes from Nitrosopumilaceae archaeon, assembly GCA_050117375.1. Lineage (GTDB taxonomy): Archaea > Thermoproteota > Nitrososphaeria > Nitrososphaerales > Nitrosopumilaceae > Nitrosomaritimum. The sequence continues at coordinate 6,654 of JASFMV010000052.1, forward strand.
AGATACTCATCCACTTGTAGACTATGGCCACCTTCAAAACTAGGATTTCAAAATTATCAAAAAGCAATGGCAAAGTAATTCTTGCCAACGATTATGACTACTCTGTAAAAAATTTGGAAACAAAAACAATTCAGAACATAAAAAAACTAAATCCATATCTCTGTGCAATTAAGCTAAATTTCCATTTGTTGTTGCCATTAAGTGCAAAACAAATCTCAAAAATTACAAAAACTGCTCACAGCTTTGGATTACAAACAATTGCCGACATTAAACTAAACGATATTGGCAACACAAATAGAGTAACAACTGAAAAATTATGGGAACTAGGTTTTGATGCAGTTATTGCAAATCCGATAATGGGTCTTGACAGCTTGAAAAATCTAGTAAAATCATCTCACAAAAAAAACAAGGGTGTAATTACACTCTGCCACATGAGTGCCCCAGAAGCCAAATTATCATATGACATGGAGGTCAAATTGGGCAAAAAACAGCAACTCTACCAGTTATTTCTAAACTGGGCCCTAGAATCCAAGGTTGATGGAATAGTGGCAGGAGCAACTTTCCCTAAAATTATCTCATATTGCAAAAAGCAGGCAGGAAAAAAACTCGATATCTATTCTCCGGGAGTGGGCACTCAGGGCGGCAAGATAAGCGAAGTACTAGAGTCTGGAACCGATTATTTGATTGTTGGAAGAACCATTCTAAATTCCAAAGACCCAGTTAAAGTTGCAAAAGAAATGCAATTACAAAGTCTTGGTAAGTAATGCATATGATTTTGA
>JASFMV010000053.1:0-7418 GCA_050117375.1 Nitrosopumilaceae archaeon
TATAGATTGGAAGAAGCATAATTAATCATTTTATGCTAATTCCCACAAAAGGGAATTTCTCAAAACGATTGAAAAAATTCTTACTGACATGAAATTAAATAAAAATAATTTCCAACGAATTTATGAACAGTTATACAAAATGTCCTAATTGTATTAAGGATAGTTTAGATATCCCTTTAAGACAAGGCGGCGGATCTATGATTTGCCCTCTGTGTGAATATGAAGCAAATAACTAAAACAAAATAATTGTTTATTAAAATTTAAAACCCAACATTACAAGGATTGTCATGGTAAGAATTTCAGAATGTTTTGAGTGTGGTATAAGTGAGAAAGAGGCCAAATTAATTTTTGATCCTGAAGGCCCAGTTTTATGTGAAAACTGTAAGAAAAAATCAAAAAATTAGTGATTTTTTAAAAAAGGAAAATCACAGATCTTTGAGATGATTATTCATGGAAATCCTTAACATTCTCTTGTAGCATCTTGTCCATTTCCACTAAAAATAGAACTTTGTACTGCAGGAATGTGAATTTTATGAATTTGAAAATTTTCTAATCAAAAAAATACAAAGAATCAATAATTTTTTGAAAAATCTATTGAAACCTTGAGTTGCTCAGAGATTGATTTTATTGCATTTCCAATCACCATGGGGCTAATTGAGAAAAATCCTCTAAATTCCCCATCCCCGATTTCTTCAGCAATCAAACCAAATGGGCCAGTATCTTTTTTTGTGACTACTATCCACATGTTTGAGATATTTGTTCCATCACAACTGATTACCTCTACGTTTTGAGGTGGCTGAGGTGCTAAGAATGGATTATTAAAATCACCAATAATCCAGGCTTTTGGTATTTTTTCTAAAAGTTCGGCATACCTATCTCCAACATACTTGTATCTTTTTTCTGTTTCAAATGTTGCCAAAAGAGGAGATTTATTTCGTACTGCATAGTTTTCAATTAAAACACTTAGTCGATACAAGAATTTTCTGCCAGTCTTAAAATTAAGATAGCCTCTATCGATGTAATCTTGCAATTTCCAAAGACGGTTAGTGTTTGTGATATCAGATATCTCTCGTTCTTTTAATCCAGGAAAATCATCCCAAATGTCTTCAACGAAGCTTTTGTATTTTGTAGACATGAAATACCTCAGTTTTTCTTTTATATAAAATAGTGGTAAATTAATTTTCTAGTGCTAATTTAATTTTTAATATAGTATCAGAAATCTAAAAAGTGTGATTTTTCAATTTTTTAATCATGTATTGAATTATGCCTATACATTATTTCTGAATGACCATTTTAATTCATCAGTGTTTTTTACAAAATCTTCTGGATTCACTTTAGCGTGTTTATCTTTAATGTGCGACATGTAACTAACTAGAGAAGTAAAATCCATCTTGCAAATAGGACAGGTTTTACTAAAAACCACTAGTATTTTTTTGTGAAAAATTTCTTTTATTGATTCCTTAACAATGTTAATCGATGTTTAATATCGACTGAGAACAATATAGACCATGATAAAATTACATTCAAGACAAGGTGATGAAAAAAATGATTAGAAATTCTATACAAGAAAAAACTAGCACTCGAAAGTTACTATATTTTGAATTACTGATTGCATCTGTGATTATTGCTATAATAGTTGCAGGAGTTATCGAGCTAAATCCTGTGGATAATTTTTCAGAAACACCTGATATGGCTATTAAATTAGTAAATGATGCCATAGAGCTTTATGATGAAGTAGGAACAAAAGCATTTACAAGACTTGATGTTGATCCTGAATTCCACGGTATGGAACTTTATGTCTATGTGATTAGAGAAAGTGACGGAATTATCGTAGCCCATGGAGACGATAAATCATTAGTTGGGAAAAGTATAGAGGCAATAACTGAAATTGATGGACAAAATGTTGGTAACATTATTAGAAATTCTGCAACAGAAGATGGTAAATGGATAGAATATGTTGCAAAGGATCCCGTGAATAAGGAATTTTTGCCTGAATCAGTTTGGGTTAAAACACATGACGGATACATATTTGCAAGTGGCATATTCCATCCTGAGAAATAATTTCTCAATTATTTTATTCTAAAAATTGGTTTTTGAGAAATTAATTAACCTTATCTAATTTTCACTTTAATGATTTAATTATTGGAAAAAAAGATTTAGGCAATTTTCAAACTGTTCATTTAGTTTCCTTAGACGTGATGAATCAATAGAAAGAGAATTTCCATCAAACCAAGATTTGCCCAAGTACAGATCTCTGTTCATTTCAATTTGAATCCAAGGTAAAGGATTGTTCCCATAAGTTCTTGTAATGTACCCTCCATGAAATGGATCATTTATTGAAATTTCCTTTCTGTCAAGGCCAAATGACTTGGAAATGCATGAGGCCAGTAATTCAATTATTTCCGTAGTTGATGTTTTTCCATCCTGATTTGATAGGCAAAACATTGGTCGCTTTTTTTCTTTTCCATCAGGAGAGATGTTAGGAGCAATAGATGCCATGGAATGACAATCCAGACATAGTTTCAAATCAAGTTCCTGTATCTTTTTTTGAATAGAGTTATGGTATGGTTTGTAATACATCTCAATTAACAAATTGGTAAGAGAATCGTCAGGTTCCCTTCCTTTTTTGTAAATTGGTTTTTCATAACATGTAGAACTTTTTATCAAGCCATCAGGATTTTGTGGAGGAAGATCTTCTAATGACCTATTCAAATCCACAAAGGCTCTTGCAATATTTGTCTTAACTACTCCTTCTACCTTTTCTCCAAGATCATAGATTTCAATTACAAAAGGATCAGAATCATCAAACAGATCTTTGTCAGTTATAGCCAAATGGCTATCAAGTTCAGGTGGCTTTTGAGTCCCTCCATGTGGTATAGAAAGTAAAACTGGAAATTTCTTCAATTTACTCCCCTAGATGTTCCATCACGTCTAATTTCTGCAACTCCTTGAAATCCCTCACCTGTTTGGCGTTTTAGAACTGCATGAATTGCTCCAAGAAAAAATGAGTATCTGTCTCTAATGTCAATTTTGTATCCCATTTTTTTAAGATGTTTAATTATCTCTACCCCAGAGTCATCAGCCTCTAGGCTAATTTTACCATCAAGTGAACAATGTAATCTTGGCCTTTTCATTGCAACGTCAATTGGAGTATCCCCATCTATCACTCTAGAAATGAAATGACTGACAACTGAGAAAATTCTAGCACTTCCAGGGCTGCCTAGAACCATCCAAGGCTCATGGTTATAGAAAATAATCGAGGGTGAAACAGAGGTCCAAGGTATTGCGTTTGGCCTAAGGTAGAATGGATGACTGGGATTATCAAATTCAAATGCTGACATGTAATTGTTGTACAAAAATCCTAATCCATCGGCTGCTGCTTTTGAGCCATAAACCAGTTCAATTGATTGAGTAATCCCCACGGCATTTCCATCTTTGTCCATTACCGAAAGATGTGTCGTGTCTTCAATGTCTGGTGATTCTTTTAGGGGTAAATCCGGATCAATGGAATCCCTTATAGACTGGGATAAGGATTTTGCAAAACCTCTACTAAGATGAGTTTTTTCGTCTATTTGATGATAAGTTCTCGGATTGAACTTTCGTTGTGTTCTGTATAGTAACGCTTTACGAAATGTTTCAGCCACAAAGTGGTATGATTGAGGAGTTCGTTTTCTAAGAAAAGATTTTTTCAAGTTAGATAGCATCATTAGGACTAGTAGCATCGTATCTCCGGCCGTTGGAGGAGGCATTGTGTAAACTCTAATGCCTCGATATCGTCTGCTAATTGGTTTTCTCTCTATTGGTTCCGGGATAAACGCAAGATCTTCTTTCCGCAAAAATCCTTTGTTTATTTTCATGTCCTTATCAATTAATTTTGCAATCATTCCTTGGTAAAATGAATAGTAACCATATTTTGCAATATGCTGAAGTGTCTCGGACAAATCATCTTGTACAAATACATCTCCAATGTCATAAGGAACTTCTCCATCTTTTAGAAAGTATTTAGCTCCTGATTTTGATTTAACTTTAAAAAATTTTGAAAGATTATCTTTTTGCAAATTGTGTTGCAGTTTGGTAATTTTGTACCCTCGTTTAGCAATTCGTATCGATGGTTTTACAATTGCCTCCCAATCTAATCTACCGTATTTTTCATTGATATAACCTAATGTGGCCAAAGTGCTGGGAACAGTCGTAGCTTTGTAACCTATGAATCGACGAGAGTGTTTTTCAAAAAAGGTGTTATGAGCCAACGACGGGGCCCTACTAGAGCCATCAATTGCGACGGTTTTGCCATCTACGTGTAAGATAACTAAAGATTGCCCACCTATGCCTGAAGCTTGAGGCTCACACACGCCTAAAGCAAGAGCTGTTGCACAGGCAGCATCTACTGCATTTCCACCTTTTTTTAGAATATCCACTCCGGCCTTTGTGGCATCTGGAAATGCACTTGAAACCATTCCATATTTGGCAATGGAACATTTTTTGTCTTGAGATGTGGAAAAAGAATTTTCTATTTTCTCAATATTCATTTTTTGTCATCTTGAGAAAGTTTGGAACACTTGTTTAGAGTAAGAGCTAAGAGAATTCCTCTATCAATTAGGCTATCTCGATAAATATGTTCATTGGGAGTTTTCTGGTCACTACCTATTGGCCCCATTGAGCCAATCATTGGTTTACCTACTGAAACATCACAAAGACTTGAAGGTGCAAATCTATGTTCTGGTGTGATTTTAATTTCAGCTAATTTAGCTAATTTTTTAATTTCCTCTAAAAATTTCTCAGTTTCAGTGGTTTTTGTGAATGGATCTCTTGTTACTTGTTTGGCAACATGAACATCAAGATTTGATTTGACCTTCTTTTTTGCAATTTTTCTAATTTGAGAATCGAACTTTTTTCCTTGATCAATACTTGTATATCGTGATTCCAAAGAAAGTTTTCCATAATCAGGAGCTTTACCGTAAGACGTTTGTGCAGAAAAATCAGTTATTGTAATTCTTGCGTTGGTAATTCCGTGGGAAACTTTCTTCCACGCTAATACTTTATTGCACATTTCAGGTATTATTTCCTTAGTGGTATCCTCTGCTCTTCTTACATGTACCATATCAATATGATAACGCGTGATTCCCGAACAAGATGTTGCAATTCCCCCGTTTGGTGTTCCCCATTTTAGGTCAACAACATAATTTGAAATATTGGAAATATCATGAACGAGTTTTTTGCTAAAGCGCCCACCCAGAGAATCATCAGATATCAATAAAATTCCGCATTTAATTTTTTTTAGTTTTCTTGCAAATCGTAATGCCTGCAAAGCAGAGATCATCACTAAAAGTCCGCCCTTACTTTCGGCAATTCCAGACCCATATAGCTTGTTTCCTACCTTGTAAAATGGCGTAAAATCTCTGTTTTCATACCAAGTATCTAGGTGACTCACCAATAGAACATCATTTTTTTCTGTTTCATGATTTTTTAGGTAAATCATGTTACCTACATCAAATTCATGATAATCCTGTGAATGGAATCCTAAATGTTCCAGTCGTTTGATAATTGTGCGTCCTAGCCTATTTACATTATCTATATTGTGGACATTGGAATTAATATTCACTAATTGTTCAAGCAATCTTTCGTTTGATGAAAGATGACTTCGAAGATGGCTTCTAAGTATGGATCTTAGGGGTTGGGATTCGATTGTCTCAGAAGTTGCCTCATTTGGATGAAGATAAGACTCTCCAAAATATCTCAACGCAGCAACTTCGAAAATTTTGTTTATCAGTGATTCATAAGTATAACCTGCAGTTTTGGCTGCATGAACATAAGAACCTGTCACACCCAAGCTTGCCATGGAATTTAATTCTAAAACGTAAACTTTTCCATCCTCGTCCATTCTAAAGTCTACTCTGGCAAAATCGTTAATTCCTAATTTTTTAAAAGAATCCAGACTTATTTTTTTGATTTCAGCTTCTTGTTCTTTGGGTAGTTTTGCTGGACAGATTTTGTCTAGAGGTGTTTTCTTTTTATCAGAGATTGTCTGAATCTTATTTGGATCACCCTGAAGATCAATCTCGACAATTGGCAATACTTCAGTATTAGTTCCATTTCCCAAAAGACCAACAGCAAACTCCCTACCGGGGATAAATTGTTCTACCAGTATATCTTGAGAATATTTTTCTATTTGTTTTGCCACCGCATCTTTGAGATCATCCCAATTATACACAACCTCCATTCCCATTGAAGTTGATTCCATTTTTGGTTTTACGATAACAGGAAAAATCAAATCATCGAATTTATCCTCTGCAGTAGAAAAAACCCAAAAACCTGGTGTCGGAATGTTGTTTTTCTGAAGTACTATTTTTGTCATAACCTTATCTTGAACAACTGCATGGGCCTCAGGTCCAGAGCCCACATAAGGAATTCCAAGCATCTCAAGCATTGCTGGAACATGTGTATAGCGATTTCTACCTTGAATACCGTACGCCATGTTAAAGACCATTCCTGGTCTTTCACCTGCCACAACTTTGGGCATAAAGTCTTTCATTTCTTCAATGAAGTTCATTCCACCTTCAATCACCTTAACTGAGTGACCTCCTTTTTCGAGAGATTTTGCAACCTTTTCTACTGTTTTTGGACTATAGTGTTCTTTTGTCATCATACCAAAAACGTTGATGACGTCTTTTTCTTCAATCTGCTTTTTGTTATACACTATAGCAATCTTCAATACGGATCAACATTCTTTCTGGTACAAAAACTCATCTGGAAAATAGTAATATAGTAACAAGAGTAGTTTCTAAATTTTTTGGAAAAAAGAAAAAGAAAATGACTACAAAATTAATGGTAAAATTAAGATGGCATAATTAACTTAGTCTTCATCTTTTTTAGAACTTTTAGTTTTCTTTTTACCCAATTTGAAACCTCCATGTTTCATAATTTGTTATTGAATAAAACCATGTAATTTTTTGATATAATTTTCAATAAAGTCAACTAGTTGTTTTCTAGTTTAGTTTACCCTTATTTTTAATTAAAATAACAAATAGTTGATTTCAGATCCTACGAAATCAACTTTTCTTTAGATTATCTAATGAGCTGAAAACTGAAAATTTCAGAGAGCGATATTTTGCCGGATGAATCGTGTAGAAAATGTGGAGGTTTGTTGTTAGAATACTCACAATGCAGCGAATGTAAGGACCCACTCCAGTTTATTTGTAGGATTTGTGCACATAAAACATTGGAAAGAGTTCATACAAGATGTTTTATCTTTTATGAATTAGGATCAAAAAAATCCATTATTCAGCAAATTCAAAATTGAAAAATTATTTATGAGAATAACGAAGTGTTTTATCGATTAATTTTTTCTTTCTTTTGTGTTCATGAGCATGATCATTTTTTTCATCACAAGCTCCTCCTTCACATGAAACATGATGGGC
>JASFMV010000054.1:0-7412 GCA_050117375.1 Nitrosopumilaceae archaeon
GCACCTGAGATTGACCAGCAATTACGCCAGTTGGGAGATTCTCTTGAAGATTATCGAATTGTTTGCACATTTGGTACTGGGGGTACCTCAGGTGGCATGAGCAGATATGTCTCTGAAAAATATGGAAAAAAAGCGCTTCATGTAGTATTTCCTCAAACCGCGCAAGATGTTGCAGGAATTAGGACAAAGGCCAAAGCATCTGGGCTGACACTTTATGAGCCGCAAGTATATGCTGGACAACACGAAGTTGATTTTGAGCAGGTAAAACCCCTACTCAAGTTTTTTGTAGACAAAGGACACAGCATTGGTGAAAGTAGCGCACTTGCACTTTATGCTGCAATCCAATTGGCAAACTTTGGAAATGGTGGAAAATTTGTAGTAATTGTAGCAGATGGGATTGAAAAATACAAAAAGAATCTTGAAGCAATGTCAAAAAAACAGACCCGAACACAAGTCTCCCTTGATGAGGCAACTTCCAGTGTAGATGAATATGATAAGATAATTTGGATTCACACTCAATATACTCCCAAGCAAGAAGGAATAGAGCTTATTGCAAAATCTCTAGGAGTAGACCCATCAAAAATTTCAGTGCCTTCTGCAACAACTGTAGGGAAATTGCTTGCGACGCAAAAAATTCCAGAAGAACTTACCCCTGATCTACAAGGAGGTAGGTCTTTACTTGTGTGTATGGCAGGGCAGACTTCACTTATGGCAGCAAAGGTGCTTGCAGGAAATGGTGTTGTCACTGAAAGTCTGATTGGTGGGATAACAGAACTTCCAGAAGGAAAAAGCAAAAATCTTTCTGATTTGATAAAATATGCAACAGAGTAGGTTCTCTTAGAGAATATTTTTTGAATTTCTAAAACTAAGAAAAAGCTATGCGAATTATCAAATGAGAAATTAGACTACAATAATTCCTTCTCGAACCAGATATTCAATCCCAGAAGCAAAGTCCAAATCAGTAATTGAACCTTCAGACCACCAGCAGGCATTATTTTTTACCCATTGTGGAACCTCTTGTGTGTCGCTAATTATTTTAGATTTTGCAGGAACAACAATAATTCCTTTATCTATAAGATATTGAATTCCCTCAACAAAAGATGCGTCATCAATTTGGTTTTGACACCAAAAGCCTGCAACATTTTTTACCCAACTGGGAATTGAAGTTAGAGGAGGACTGACAACAACTGAAAAAGACATGGGAGTTGCAAAGTTTCCGGCAGAGTCTTTTGCGGTACATTTGATAATGGTCTCACCAATACCAAAGAGAAATCCAGATTCAGGTTTGCATGTAGGGACAATTGATTCATCAACATCATCAATCACCAATACATTAAACGCAACTGGAGTGAGCACACCACTTGTTTCTGCCAAAACCACTATGTCTTCATGTTGAACAATTTCAGGTGGCGTAACGTCTTCAACTATTGGCACTCCTCCTGTGAAAAACATTGGGAGTTCTGTTTCTACTTTATCAAAAGTTATGTGAATAGAGTAATCTCCACTTGTCTCAAAGGAAGTACCTTTAGTGATAAAATTAAAGCTGAATGCACCAAATTGACCAGGATCTGTCTGACCTGATTTTACCAAATCTCCTGAAGGATTCAAAACACGATATTCTATTGTAAGACCTGAGTGTAATTCAGCATCATAATTTTTTATTTTCCCGCTAACCCCAACGCTTTCCCCATATTCATAAAAATTCTGGTTTGTGTGGGCATCGATGCTGAGTGGAAGTTGTGATTCTGTATCTTCCTGAGCCATTGCTTGCATCAAACCTGCGGCAGTAAGCAAAATTGCAAAAAATACGATAAGAGAATATCGAATCATTGAAAACCCTTGGTAAAATGATAACTTAAGCCTGTCTACTCTTCATAAATAGAATTGGAGATACATAGGTATGGGAAATATTTTGAAATTAATTTTTAGAGTATAGAAAAAGAATAAAATCTATTTTAATGAATTACAAGATCAGGTTATCAGTGGATATTGAGCAGGTTTGCAAGGATGTTTTAGACATTGATGATACAGTACGATTTTCGATGATTGTTAAGGAGGGGGTAAAGAAATTTGGAGGATATAGATACAATACGGTTGGAATTTTGGATTCAGACGAACTTGATCAATCAATTTGGCACGCTAATGAAAGAATGGTTGGAAGAAAAATGGCAGAACAGAAGCTTGGAAAGACAAAATATGCAATGGCCGAATATGAGCGAGTCAAAAGAATAACATTTCCCTTGGAAAATAAAACATTGCTCTTGGTAAGTGTGGATATTGATTCGGACCATAATAAAATAATTAAAGAAATTCTAAAAATGCTCGAACAAGTTTAAATTTATTTTTAGGAATTTTAGCAGTTATTTGAAAATGTAATAGATTGCAAGGCCAACTGTCATAGCAATTCCGACTCCGACAATTTGAATGATGATTTTTTTCCTAGTAGTTAGAATTTTCATTTTTTATCATGTCTTGATTCAAATAATAAAGATAGTGATTCAAAAGTCTGAGTCTTAAGCTGTTCTTGTATCTAATAATTTGTAATCCATATCCATTAAGGAACATCGTAAGTGTATTTGTTCCTCTGTCTCAAAATGACATTCTTTGCAAATACAGGTTATTCCCTCCTTGCATACAGAACATTTTTGTTTAATTTCTAATTCTGCTCCACATTTTCGGCATGATTCATTTCTCATGAGATATCTAAGTTTCTATTCGATATTAAACTCGGTCAACAAATCAGCTGACCAATCATTTATTGAATTTACCACAATCTATGAAGAAGAATCACCATAGGTTAATCATGATAACACAGACAACTCAAACACGTCCCGCAAGCACCTGGGACAAAATGGTTCATGCCCCATTTAGAAAAGTCGTCAAGTTTGACCTTATTTGTATGGGAATTGGTGTCGTAATGGGCATGGGAATTGGTGCCTTCTTAGTTACAGGAGGAGCTTAACCTCCATAACTAATTTTTTATTTAATTAGAATTTGATAGTATACATGGAATTTTCTCGGATTGAGCCAGCATACACATCAAAAGATGGATGTAGATTGATTTGGGAAGGAAAAGATGAAGATGATTCAGACACAGTAATTTTAAACAAAGAAGAGTTTGATTCGATTGTTGAAATTTTTCAAAAAGATGTTACAGGAACCGTAACTTTAGAGGACCAAATTAGCACCATAATGATCAATTCAGATGTTACGCAGTTTACTTTGCAAGGCCACAGGCCACTTGAGGCAGACACGTTTGAATTACAAAAACAATTGCTTGAGTTTGCCAAAGTTCCACATGAGCCAAAATATGTTCAAATTAGTACTAAAACATTCTATCCATCAGTATGGATTAGAAAAGAAACACCTGGTAAAAAAGAAAAAAAGGATTTGAAAAGTACACCCTCAGAACCATCCCTTTTGAAGGCCATTTTATCTTCTAGTCCCAAAAAAACTTCCGAAGACCTTTCTGAAACTGATGTTTTTAGAATATTTTCCACAAGGCGCTCTACAAGAAAATTTTCAAAAACAAAAGTAGAAGAATGGAAAATCGACAAAATCTTGGCAGCAGCTGATACTGCCCCTACAGCTGGAAACTTTCAAGGTCTCAAGATATTCTATGTCAAAAACAAGAATACCAAACAAGCCTTAGTTGAGGCTGCAAACAAGCAACCTTATGTCAATGCTCCTGTAGTCTTGGTTTTTTGTATGGATCCTTCTCGTGTAAAGCTGAAATTCCCTCCTGAAATTTTAGAGAAGTTTTCTTTACAGGATGCTACTTTGGCTGCATCATATTCACAGATTGCAGCTACAGGTCTTGGCCTAAGCTCAATTTGGATTGGAATGCTTGATGAGAAAAAAGTGCAAGATATTCTTGGTACTGATTTGAGACCTTCATCAATATTGTGCATAGGCTATCCGGATAAGAAAAAACCACCGAAATCTCGAAGAAAACTCAAAGAGTTAATTGAAGTAGTTGAATAACCTGATTAGTATCACCTCATTTTCATCGGGTTTTTATGTAGCAAATCAAAACATGATTACTCATGGCAGATATCATTGAGGAAACAGCAGATTATGTTTTAGATCTTGCCAGCCCTCAAAGATTAAACATATTATTCATTTTATTAGGAAAAAATTCTACACCAACTCAAATTGCTAAAAAACTAGAGGCTACAAAACAAGAGGTTCATAGAAATTTTACTAGACTAGTAGAAAGCGGATTGATTGAAAAAAGAATCGATGGAAAATATTCACTTACCACCTTTGGAGAAGTTGTTTGTACACAGGTTCCAACAGTTGTTTTCTTGTCTCAGAATCGTAAGTATTTCGAAGAGCATACACTAGGAGACATTCCTTATAAATTCAAAATGAGATGCGGTCAGCTTGCTAATGGTAAGCACATCAAAGGTTTCTCAAAAGCGATGGAGCAATGGAAGTCAATTTACAAAAATTCCAACGAATATATCTTTGAGATTTTATCAGAGGTTCCCCTTGATCTTATTGAGCCTTTGGTTAAACGAGTCAAAAAGGGAATAAAATTCAACTATATTTTCTCTGAATCAGCTGTCATTCCAAAGGGACGAAAATCATTGTTAAAAAAATTAGGGTTTGGTAAATTGATGGAAAAGGGGCTTGTCGAACGGAAGATGAGGCCAAATGTTCAAACAGTTTTGGTGTTAAATGAACATGAGGCATGCGTAATGTTCCCAAATAAAGACGGAGAATCAGACCTAAGTGAGATGTTTTACAGTAACGATCCAATGTTTCATGAATGGTGTCTTGATTATTTCAGATACTCTTGGTATGGTTCGGATTTATTTGAAGAAAGTAAGTTAAAGGAATAAGAAATTCCAGAATCATTAAAATTATTTTTCCAAAATCAATGTAACTGTTCTACGCCTAAATTTTCAGGCCTGATTTTTCATCCTCATTATTATTTGATTCAACGTGCCTGAACTATACTCTATGCCATGTTCAACCATCGAGTGCTTTTGAAACTTATTGATAGCATCAGGTTCGCGCTCGTTTACTTCAAATTCACAATCAAATCCATAGTTTTTGCAACTAATTTTTACCATGATGTTTTTTGAACATATGGAAATAAAACTAGTAGTTTGTTCACCACCATACAATCATCAAGTTTAGGCTTGATTTCTTGTCATCACACACATCAAATCTTGACTAAAGTATTCTAGCAATAATTCAAATTTTAACCATATTTTGCAGTGTGTTTTTTTTTTTGAAAAAATATTAGAAAAACAAACTTTGAATCACAATATACCCGGCAATTACAAAAAGCAATACTGCAAAAATTTTCGTTAGGTTTTCCTTTGGTATTTTATCTGTAAGCCTAATTCCAAACAAACCTCCCACTACTCCCCCAATAACAAACATTGAGGCAATCAACACGTCTACGTTTCCTGCAACAAGGTAACTAGAAGCCGTAGTTAATCCAAATGCGCTAACTGAAACCAACGAAGTTCCAATGGCATCAATTATGCTTAACCCTCCTGAATACATCAAAGTTGGAACAATCAAAAAACCCCCTCCAATTCCAAAGTATCCAGCAAGTGTTCCTACAAAAAATCCCGATAATGGAATATTCTTTTTTGACAGCATCATTGTTGTTTGTTTTGCAGAATTTTGAATATCATATTTTGATGCCTTTTTTCTTAGCATCAATACTGCTATTATTCCCATAAAAACTGCAAAAAACAACAACAAATTTGCAGATGGTGTTAACAATCCTAATTGTGCTCCAAGTAACGTGCCACCTATGCCAGGTAATGCAAATGTAAGACCTAGTCTGAATTTAACATGGTTTTTTCTTTTATGACCTAAAAGATTGATAGCTGCGATCACACCCACTGCCAAAGCCGAAGTACCAATGGCAGCATGGACATCACGCACCCCTACAACATATAGCAATAGTGGAACTGCAAGAACTGAGCCACCTCCACCAATTAATCCTAGACTAAAGCCGACAATTATTCCCGAAATTATAGAAAGAAAAATGACCAGTGGATCTAATAAAAAATCAACTGGCATCTACAGCACATCTATTTGGCCCAATCTCCAAGTCAGGCACATCTGATACTACCAGTTCGAGTTCACCCTTGTTTACTGCGATGATTTTCCTGTAATTCATTGGTCGTGGAAGGGTCTTTTCTACTACCTTTTCGACAAACTCGTCTTTAGGAATATCAAGCCATGGAAGGTTCTTTGATTGTTGAATTGTGGAGTAAAATGCATCATCGGTTGCTTTTACATTTTCTCCATGATGGGTTGGAAAGACCATCGTATAATGAGGAAGCTGCAATAGTTTTTCATGCAGAGTCTCATACAACTCTTCAGTAAATTCTTCTGCCTTGTCTCGTAAATCTGGTCGTCCAATGGACTCTACAAACAAGATGTCTCCAGTAAAGACATATTTTTCATCAACTACAAAGCTCAAGCTTCCCGGTGTGTGACCAGGTGTGTGAATTACACGTAATGCTGTTTTTCCAAATGGAATTGTCTCTCCACCAGAAACAAAGCTTGCATCAAAATCATATCCCTCATGCTTTGAGAGATACAGTTTTGCATTTGTTGCCTTTACAAGATCCCTAGCTGAAGATACATGGTCTGCATGCTGATGAGTATCAAAGACTTTGGTTATTTTGAATCCCTTTTGCTTTGCAATTTCCATATACCTTTCAATCGGATAGAGAGGATCAATTACTATTGCCTCATTTTTAGACACTACAATGTGGGACAAACATCCTTTTCCAACTTTCTGCACTTGAATTACTTGTACTGGTTCATTTACTACAGTTACAGGTTTTAGCACCTGATTCCATTTTGTTAATCCACCTGCAAGAGTAGAAGAGTATATTCCAGATCTTGCTAATGCAAAGCTTGCAATCATAGCACGATTTCCATGTGGACAAATTGTAACAATCTCTTTGTCTTGAGGAATTTTTTGTAGGGTTTTGGGATCAAAAAGATCAGCTAGTGGAATGTTTACACTACCTGGTATTTGGTATTCAGAAAACTCTTCAGCATCCCTTACATCCAAGAGGTACAATTCATCAAGTTTTGAGATTACTTCATCTGGAGTGATGAATTTTCCAGTCTTGCCTGTTGTCAGATCTCCATTCCAGCCAGAAAATCCACCTTGCAGATAATATGCATCAAGACCAAATCCTGCCATCATTTTAGCGATTTCTTTTGAGATTTCTTCGGGTTCAGAAATTAATACAATTTTGGTATTTTGTGGGATTTTAGGCATGATCTTTTCTTTTGCATGAGTATCACATACTGCATGAACAGATCCAGGCACGTGAGATTCTTCAAATTGCTCAGATGCACGTAGGTCAAATACAAGCATGGGGGTTTGTTGAGCCATATCCTGGCTTAGTTGTTGGGCC
>JASFMV010000055.1:0-7274 GCA_050117375.1 Nitrosopumilaceae archaeon
AAAATTTCAAAAAAATTCTTTGCAAAAGAGAGAAATCAATAATTACATTTTTTATTTACAAGATTGTCCAAAACATGTGGATACTAATCAAATTGAAGAAAAACTTGTTTCTGAAATAAAATTAAGCCCACTACAAGCCAAAACATTTCTCTTAATTACCTGTTATGGAAAAATGAATACTTCTCAAATTTCTGAAAAACTGTCCATTTCCAAAGAGGCCGCAATGCAAACTGCAAATGAATTAATGAATCTAGGGGCATTTATTGATATTTCTGAATCTGAATTTGAGGCAATGCATCCAAGATTTACTGCAGTCAACATGTACAGAAGATTCTGTGAGCGAGAAAATATTGAATTTAAAAGAAACAAGATTGTTGATAGTATTGGTGTAATTCTAGAGAAGCCATATGAGGATGCAAGAACTAAATAATGCAATTGATTGGGAACAGCATTGAGCATGGATACTGAATCTTGTAATCACAAACCAGTGTATTTTGGGGTTGTTAACATCAACATTGATGAGCGAACCGTGGGTTCAGTTGATGTTTGGAGATGTGCTATTTGCAAAAAGAAATTTTGCGAAGAAAAACAACTAGGAATTGAAGAATTAGCTGATCTTGTAGGTATGCCAAAAATAGATCCTGATGCAAAGTGGGGAGTTTCAGTATGTAAACTGCAACAAGGCAAATACAAATGGAAATTAGTGCGATTGAAAGAAAGTGGTGAAATCAAGCATGAATGCCTTGATGAGAATGTAATTCCACTAAAAGTTCAAGATTTCAAAATTGAGGACGACAACCACTGGAGTTTTCTAATTGATGATCATGTTAACAAGGCAGTTGAAATCTAACATTTGCCATGAACCTTAAAGTAAATATCAATAATATTCATGGAAGCCAGATGGCAGCCAAGATTACTGGGAATTTTACCATTGACGAGCATTCTTTTAGATTTACTGCAATTGCCTTTGGTAGAATTGGAGGACAAAATATTGGGGCAAAATTATCAAAAGAAACTGAAAAAAAATTAGAGTCCCTTGGGTATGATGTTGATGAAGTGATTATGACTCTACAGAAAAATCTTCTTCATGGTGATTTGTCTTTGCCAGAAGGATTGAAAAGAGAGTCTTTCGTAGACGATTAAAATTCGGCCTCTTCTAAGGCTTTGGCACAAGAACATTCTCTTGTTTTGGGAATCATTTCTATCAAATCTACTAGAATTTTTTTGGTCCTCTCAACATTTTTCCCAAGTGTTTCTAGTACTTCTTTTGCAGTAACTGGTTTTTCTGCCCACACATCATAATCAGTTACAGTTGAAATTGACGCATAGCACATCTGTGCTTCTCTTGCTAATTGACATTCTGGAACAAGAGTCATTCCAATGATGTCTGAATCTGTACTTCGATAGAATTTTGATTCGGCTTTTGTAGAAAATCTTGGCCCCTCAATGCAAACATAGGTGCAATTCTTATGGATACTATCTCCCTGTTTTTCTACCACTTTTTTAATCGAGTCTTGTAGTTCAGGACAAAAAGGATCCGCAACCGAAATATGAATAACTCGTCCTTCTTCAGAGAAGGACCCTATCCTTGATTTAGTGAAATCTAGGAATTGTCCAGGAAGTGCAAAATGCCCAGGTTCAATTTCTTGTTTCAGACTTCCTACTGCTGATGGTGCAATAATTCTGGAAACTCCTAATTCCTTGAATGCCCAAATATTTGCTCGATAGTTTATCATATGTGGAGGGATTGTGTGTTTTTTTCCATGTCTTGGTAAAAACGCAATTTTCCTTCCTTTGAAAACCCCTACAGTTATTGAATCCGATGGTTTTCCATAAGGGGTGTCTATGTTAATTTCCTGAGGATTCTCAAGAAGTCCTGAATCATAAATTCCTGTACCTCCAAAAATCCCAATTTCAACATCTTTTTCCATTAATATTTCACCAAGGATTTGCATTTGTATTGACTGATGCCTTTTATTCCATTTAATTCGGTCAATTCTATGATGAATGCAAAACCTGTAATTTTACCACCAATCTTTTCAATTAATTTTGCAGAAGCTTTTGCTGTACCACCCGTTGCCAGTAAGTCATCACAGATTACAATTTTTTGACCTTCTTCGATTAGTTCTTTTTGTATCTCAATTGTATCTTTCCCATATTCAATTGTGTAAGATAATTTGGTAGTCTTTCCAGGGAGTTTACCTGCTTTTCTAATCATGACCATTCCTTTGTTGTATCTTGCAGCCAGAATTCCTGCAAGTAAAAATCCTCTTGATTCAATTCCTGCAAAAAGATCAACATCCTTAGGGTGAAAGTGTTTTGAGAATTCATCTGCAATAAATGATAATGCAGAGGGATCTTTTAAAATTGGACTAAAATCACGAAATAATATTCCTTTCTTCGGAAAGTTTGGATATTCTGAAATTTTTTCTTTAAGATTCATTACTATTGTCGAAATGAGGAGAAATAAAATTGTTTGAGGTTATTTTACTTCGTATGTTGTTTCTGCTTCATTGAAAGCATCTTTTGCTTTAAATGTATAAATTCCAGGCTCGGTACCAGGAGGTATTATCCAAGGTTGAATTACCTTTCCTTGGTCTGATGCTGGAAATGATAATTTTTCTATAATCTCTCCCTCATCAGAAACTATGTCTATTTTGACTAGTTGCTCTGCTCCCAGCACGGTGATTTCAACAGTTTTTCCTACACCTGGAATTTGTTGATCATCTTTTACAGATATTACCAACCCTTCTATTTTCAGAGTCGTTACCTCAAACTCAACAATATCAAAATTGGAACCGCTCTTGGCATTTAATTTCCAGGTCCCAGATTTTGCCTCTGATGGAATTCTAAATGCATTTTCTGTTATCTTTCCTTGTTTGTCAGAGTAGGTTAATACCTCTTTTACTTCATTCTCATTAGGGTCAATCAGAATTAAGGTAAGAAGAACATTTGGTTTTGTATCACCTAAAACTAAAACTGATTCTCCTGGTTCATAACTTGTTTTGGTGGTGCTAATGCTTATTTCTCCAGAACCTGTTAGAAGTCCTACAGTAAATGTTTCAGTACTTTTGGCACTTCCTTTACTTACTACAGCCGAATAAACTCCAGAAGAAAATCCCTTAAGGTCTAAAATATGGCTATTGGTTCCATCAGGTTTAAGGGTGATAGGAATTGCTTCTCCTTTTGGCTTATCTGACGGATCAATGATTAATAGATTGACCACTTCAGAAGGTTTTCCTGTAAGCGTAATTGTTGCTTTATCTGATGATTTGTAGCTAAGCTTGTCAAATTCAACATTAATTGGAATTGATGGAAGTTCCCCTAACCCCACATAGATAAATTCTTTGTATTTTCCTTGAGTTGCAATCAATGTCCATGTTCCTTCTTTATCTATATTGGCGGTAGTTTTGTAATCAAAATTGACAACTCCTGATTTATCCACCTCGAATATGTCTGAAACAATTTCAATTCCTAATGGGTCTTCAAGAACCAACTCTATTGATTGGTTGGGCAAGGCAGTTCCATTGAATCTCAAAGTCTCACCCGGCTCAAACCTTATGTCTGTAGGTGCAATTACTATTACTTTGGATGACTCTACGGCCCATGTTTGGACTATGCTTTGCCTTCCATCTGTAATCTCAGCTGAGTATCTTCCGAAAGGAGTATCTAGAGGAACAATAATTGGTTCATCTAATTTCCAAACACCTTTTGCATTAACCTCAGCTGTTCTTGTGTTGATTACTTTGTCTTCCGGATCTTTAATGGATGCAGTAACTGCACTTCCTGGGGTTGCAGTACCTGATATCTCTAAAAAGTCTCCTCTATGCATGATTTCTGGAATTCCTTTTATGGTTAGCTGTACGGATTCTGAATCTGGGATCTGGGTTCCTTCGGCACCTAGTCTTAGACTAATTTTCTTTTCATTTCCAATCTGATCTGTGACATGAAAATCTACTCGTTCAGATTCTTGATTTTCTGGGATCTGAAACGTGGTAATAAAGTGACCTTTATCATCTGTGTAAAAAGAACCCAATTTTTTTGCATTTATTGAGAACTCCAAATTCGTAGAGGGTTCAAAGTTATCCCCAGTTACTCTAATGTCTCCACCTGCATTTGGCTTGTCAGGAATAATTCTGAAGGAAGAATCTTCTAAAATTCCATTACTGGAGGCTGTTTTGGATGATGTTGAAACTTTATCGGCTATATCTTCGCTAATAGATTTTCCAATTGAAATCTGTTTTCCATTTTTATCCAAAACCTTCCAATTAATTCCAGGTTTTTCTTTGTCTGTGGTAACACCAATCTTTACCGAGTCATTTGTTTTTAACATGTCTGATGATGTAAAAATAATTACTCCTTGTGGGGTTTTTTCTCCTGTCCATCCGTTTTCACTTTTGAATGACTCAAAATTATAATCACTACCCAACCAAATTCTCAAGGATTTTACTTCATCATTTCCATTATTGGTGAATTCGATGATTGTACTTTTCTCAAATGCTATACTCTCAACAATAACTTCATCTTCTCCATAAACATTGTTGGGAATTAGGATTAAGGAGATTGAAAAAACTAGAATTAGTGAAAGGAAAATTCCTCTCATAGAGGATATGTTCATAGATAATTTCTGCCCCATCTCTCAATTAAACCTTAAACGATATTTTTTGTCTTTGAATTTCTAACTTGAGTATTTTTCATAAGAAAACTTCTTTAATCTCTTTTTTTGGGCTTCTGAAATTTATCCAAATCTGTCTTAATTCCTGCATTTTGATATTGTCTAATCCGTTCTGCAATGAGGCGGTAAAGGGAACGAAATTGGTCTTTAGTTTTATCTGAAAGAAAATCTGTCTGCCCTAGGGCAATTTTTTCACAGATGTATCTTGTAATCTCTTCATTATCAAACTCTTCCCAACCATCCTCTTTGTGTTCCTCCCAAATCATTCTAAGATTTTCCAATACTCCTTTCTTTTCTTTTGAAATTACGTCTTCAGGAGTTAGATTAGAGTATCCTTCATGCCTAAGCTTGATTTCATAGGTTTGGTTAACTGCATGTAAATAATCCTCAAGAACTAGGTAATCCTCAATAGACTCTATGGTTTTTCCTTCTTTTTCAAAAAATATTGATTGTATGGGAGAAAATTCATTTGATGCCAACTGTGATGAAATTTGTTTTGATTCTTCAGTATTGTCCAACAGAATAAACGTGTTATATCCGTGATTTCTATAAAAAATGGCAAGTGGTAACACGGCATTTTTGTTAAAAGCTGCTATGATATTTAGTGGATTCATTGAGATGTTTGGATCCTGTAAGAACTTGTCAAAGGAATTTAGATACATTGAATCAGACATTGTTTCTACAATTATCACTGGACGTGAGTTTGAACCAATTTCCCTGTCTGTCATGGACTCGACTAAACCACGTGAAAGTCCATATAGAATAGGTGTAAGGGTTTTGTCATCTGCATTCCAATAATCATAAAAAATTCTGCTCAGGTGCTTTCTTTTATCGAGTTCTACTACCAACAAATTTCCTGGAGTGTAATCAAATATCATAAATGGAGAGTGTGTTGCATATAGGACTTGGTTTGACCCCGCTAGGCTTTTCAATAAATCCGAAATTCCCATTTGCTGTGTTGGGTGAAGATTTCTTGCAGGCTCATCCAAGAGTAATATTGCTTCCTTAAGTTCTGCTCTTTGAGTTTCTGCTGCAAAGTTTACGATAAAGGAAAAAGTCCATTTGAAACCTTCTGCTCTTCGATTCAACAAGCCCGTATTAGTTACAGTCCCATCTCGGTGCACATCGGAAATTACAACACTCATTATATTTCCAGGATTGTATCTCAAATCAACATGGATAGGATCGCCTTTCCATGCAGGGTTTAATTTTTTTGTTAGTCTGTTACTAGCTGCATTAAGAAGTTTGATACATCTTGATGGACTATCTTTTACTTCTTCTAATTCGTTAATATCCAACTCTGCCAAATAAAACAGATTTCTTACGGTCTCTGCTTTATCAAATTCCTCGATATATTCGATTGATTCTCCTCTTTCTCCTTTTTCTTCCCGAATATACTCATTGAGATTGATATTCCCGTAGATTTTCTTGTAATCTGAAAAATAGACAAATCTAGGATGCAATTGAGATGATATAAAATTCTCTAGAGCTGTTTTTTCGCTACCTCCTGAAAGTAAATTAGAAAATTGGTTTTCAGGACTAGAGTAAATCTTTTCCCATTCTTCAACTACTTTTGGATCTTGTACGGCAATAACGTGGAATTGATTATTGAATTCTGCAAATCCTGTATCGAAATTTATTTGATTTTTTGGAGGAGGATCCTCAAAAAATTTTGTATTAATTTGAATTCTGAGGTGATTAGGAATTGTGTCTAGAAAATCTAGAATTCTTTTTGTAAAGTTTTCCCATGAATTCAAACCTCCGTCTGATTTCTCACTGACTTTGATATTGTCAAATGAGTATTGAACCTCGGGTCTTTTGTTTGTTCTAAATAATTTAATCTTGTGGACTTCTGGTAAATTTGGAAATTTTTCTTTGATGAGCGAAGTTTCATTTGGGCTGAGTTCAAACTCTCCTTCTGCCAGGTGCATTTCTTCTTTTAACTCTTCATCCATTTCGTCACAAAGATCTAATTCAGAAACCATTTCGTCTTTATTCAATAGGGTTAATGCCTGCAAAATTGTTGTTTTGCCGCTTTCATTCCTGCCAACAAATGCTGCCAAGTCACCTACAGTTATTTCACCGGAATCATGAATGCAACGATATGCTCTAACCCTAAATTTTCTAAGTCGCATCTAGCGATACTTAATCGCCTACGATTTAACTCATTCGTCAAATTTCTCATGACATTTAGTTTTGCTAAATAGATATAGGGGAATTTCTTTTCTAAAACCAAATTGGCTAGGGGAGTAACTTATGTTGTCTATGTTTTACCTGTAGTTTTTTCTGTAATTTTTGGGTCGATAGTGATGGCAGACATTCTTCAAGACCCGGGACGGGAGCTTAACTTTATGAGATTTGGAGAATTTGAAGGAATTTCACACAATGATTCTATAGAAATAATTGGTTTGAAAAATCAATATTCTTCTTCAGAACCTGTTCAAATTCAAGTTATAGTTGAGGATCCTTTATTTGCATGCGGAGATCTCTATGTGACAATCTATGCTGATAAGAGGGAGAACGCAGTAACACAAAGTGGTTATTTTGAACAATGTTTTGATGCTAATAATCGGTTTTTACCCATTGATGAAAGGTTTTC
>JASFMV010000056.1:0-7259 GCA_050117375.1 Nitrosopumilaceae archaeon
AATTGCACAAAAACATGTGAATAGTAGACCAGGAGCTATGGCTCTTGCACAAGATAAAATTAGATTATTTTCTGAATACAACCAAAAATACATTCAAACCATAAAAGATAAACTCCAATCTTAAAAATTTTTTTAATTTAGAATTATTCTTTCTGAGAGTCTTCGGGAGGTTTGGTAATAAAACCACCCTCTTTTGGTTCTGGAGGTGGAATCTTTTTTGATCTTCCTAAACCAATAGTTGTAATAATTACTGAGGATAGAATAATAAAAAAAACAATTTGTGGATAGATCTCAGCATTTGGTAATCCTAATGTTAAAGGAAAAGTTGCTAAAACTGCTGCTGCCAAACCTCTTGGAATCATTGAATAGGTCACCTTTCTGTCAAGTAACGAAAATCTCTTGGTTAGTGTTATCTTTCCTACAATTATTCTTCCAAAATAAATTAAGATTGTAATTCCTATTCCAATTATTACATATTCATATTTTCCAATACTTGCCATTAATCCTACAAAAACAAAAAAGAAAACCCTTACAAGAAATGCTAATTGATTATGGGTTGGATCATCAACTTCAATTCTTGGAAGTTTGAATTTTAAAACCCTTGCAAGGTGTTTCTTATTTCCTAACATTAATCCAAATACTAAAGCAGTAAGTGCACCTGATTCTCCAAAAGAATTTGCTAAAAAGAACAACAAAAACAGTATTCCTAAAGTCAACATGTAGGAGTGCTGGGCATTGCCAAGCTTTGTGGATACATACATCCAAGGAATTCCTACTCCAAACCCGAGCACCAATCCTACAACTATGGATCTTCCCAGTGTTTCTTGCAATATCTGCAGATCAAACTGTCCTGCAAGTATTGCACCAAATAGTATGAAAGCAATTATTGTGGATAAAATATCCGTCAAAGCAGATTCAAAACTAAGCATGTTTTTTGTTTCCTCAGAAATTCTGATATTTCTGACAAGTCCAAATACAATCGCCGAACTACTTCCTCCTACAATTGAACCAAGTAAAATGCTCTCTAGCCATAACCAATCCAAAATATAATGTACGGCGATAGTAGTAATTGCAACTGATAAAATAAAACCAAGAATAGCTAATGTAAAAGCAAAATGCGCTGTTTTTACCATGTGTTTAAGATCCAGATTTAATCCTCCATCAAACATGATAATTATCAAAGCTAATGCTGCAAAATATGGAACAATTTGAAGTACTGCCTCTGCTTGAATGATTCCAAGAATTGGCCCAATAATTACTCCAAGTACCATCAAAAATGCAACGTCTGGTATTCCTGTTTTTTTGAAGAAAGCCTCACCTGCAACACCAAGAAAAATTACAACACCAGCTGCCAATAAAATTACATGAGCTGAAGCAACTGGCCCATCTTGACTCAGAGTCCCCAAGAAATTTTGAAATTCGTTTATTTTTTCTAAGAAAAATTTAGTATCAAAACTGCTTAAGGATGGAATACCATCTATCTGTCCTCTGATTAGCTCCAATATTCCTAAAAAAACAGGATTCATACCTTTTTGCTTTTTATTAAGATCTATTAAAATCCCAATTAATCAATCTAGATTGATTAATTGTATACCACTTAGAACACATTAAATTCCACCCTAGAATCTTATTTTATTATGAGTGCCACTAAAGAACTTAGAGCAGATCATGACCAGGTACGTCGACTACAAAAAGTAATTGAAAAATGTGCTGCAAAAATAAAGGGCGGATCGAATATTCCTTTTGGTGATATTGAAAAAATCACGATAATTATTTACGAATTTGTAGATACCATCCACCATTCCAGAGAGGAAAATTCGTATTTTCCATGTGTAGCAAGTTATGATACACTCAAAGAAGAAATTCGAGCATTTATGATCGAGCACGAATTTGGGAGAAATATTGCAAGAGAAATAACAAAACATCTACAAAGATGGAAAAAAGGAGAAGATGCAAGAGAACCTGTTTCAAGATTCTTGAGAACTTATTCTATTTACCTTTATGATCACCTAAACAAAGAGAACAAATTTTTTGATCAAGCTGAAGCCGAAGTTTTATCAAAAGAAGAAGAAATTGAGATGTATGAGCAATATAGATCAGTAACGGCAATTACAAAAAAGAAAGAAGATATGATTAAGGAAATTGATTATTTGGAAAATCAGCCTTGGTTCCAAATTTAACGTAACCTCTTTATGTCCAATTTTTTGCATCTGATTACATGAAACCATTTGTTCTTTGGATGACTGGTCTTCCTTGTTCAGGAAAGACTACAATCGTTAAAGATTTGCAAAAAGACATTCCTAATTTAGCAATGCTTGATGGTGATGAATTAAGAGAATGGTTCTCACCTAAGGACTTTTCAAAAGAAGGAAGAGATGAGCATAATAAAAAAGTCGCTCATTTGGCTAAACTTTTGCTAAAACATGGTGTCCCAAGCGCAGTTTCTCTAGTTTCTCCATATTTGGAAAATAGAGAGAAAGCACGAGAAATTATTGATGCAGGTGATCAATTTGCAGAGTGTTATGTAAAATGCTCACTTGCAAAATGTGAAGAAAGGGATGTCAAAGGCATGTATGCCAAAGCAAGAAAGGGTGAGATTAAGGGATTTACTGGAATTGATGATCCTTATGAAGCACCTGAAAAAGCAGATCTGGTGGTTGACACCGAAAATGAACCATTATCAGAAAGTGCCAACAAAGTTAAAGAATTTCTTAAAGGAAGAAATCTAATTTAATTTTTTAAATTCTTCCAATATTTTATTATGAATCAGACCATTGGTCACTAAAATTCCATTTTGATGATGTACTATTTCATTATTGTAAGTAAGATCATTACCTAACATATCTGTCATTTTTCCACCCGCCTCTGTAATGATACAATAAGAAGCAGCAGAATCCCATTCTTTCATTTTATTTGTAGTTGTAATGTATGCCTCAGCCTCACCTGAACTAATTTTTCCAACCTTCAATGAACTTCCAATGCTTGTAAAATCTTCAATTCCTAATTTTTCTATAAATGATTTTTCTTTATCTGAGAGATGATGTCTTGAACCTACTGCTCTACATTTTGATAACTCAGAAACATTAGTTACTGAAATTTTCCTCCATTCCCCATTAGAATATCTGAAAGCTCCACAATCCTTTTGAGCAGCAAAAATAGTTTTTTCTGTTGGCCATCCAATTACACCTAATATCGGTTTTTGATTTTTAACCAGAGCTATCATGACGGTAAATTCTCCAGTTTTATCAATAAAATCTGAAGTGCCGTCTAGGGGATCTACAATCCAAACCATTTCTTTTGTTAATCTACTTTTATCATCCTTGTCTTCTTCGGATAAAATATGGTGAGGAGTTTTAGATAGAATGCTTTTGATTATTTCATTGCTTTTTACATCTGCCTCTGTAATCGGAGAATCATCATGCTTGGTGGAAGTTTTATAATTTTCTCCATAGATTTCCAATATTGCTTTACCAGCCTCGTTTGCTGCTTTTAATGCGACATCAAACTCTGGAAATTTATTTGAAATTGGAATATCATTCAATTTTATTACCTAGGTTGTAAGTTCAGGTTTTAAAGTCCATGCAACTCCAAGCATTATGAAGGGAATGGACAAAATTCCTATGATTGACAATATTGTATTTAGTTGAGAATCTGAAACTTCTGGATTATTAATTATCCATGGAAGGGGCAAAGTAACAACTACCCATATCACTCCTAGCAAGATGATTAATTTTGCTTTCTTTTTCCTGTCAGTCATTAAATCTAGTACGATTTAGGGAATATTAAACTCATGTGAATTTATTTTGTAGATTGGCCTCCATCTACAGCAAGAATGGCTCCTGTAGTCCAAGAGGAATCTTCCGAAGCTAAAAATAAAATCGATTTTGCAACATCTCTTGGCGTTCCTATTCGTCCTATTGGATGATCATTATCCATAAATTCTCTATCTTTGTCTGTTTTCAAAAATGGTTTAGTCATATCAGTATCAACTACTCCGGGACACACACAATTAACACGAATTCTATCTTTCGCATACTCTAATGACCAACACTTTGTTAACACAATTAATGCTGCCTTAGAAGCTGAATACGCATCAGCATTAAATCCTTCATATGCTTTTAATCCTGCATCAGATGAAACATTAACAATTGTGCCTGAAGATTTTTGCAAGAAAGGTATTGAAAACTTGGTAAATCTAAACTGTCCATTTAGATTTACATTTAGAACTTCATTCCATTCTAAATCTGATATTTCATGTAATTGTTTAATTTTAGGAAAGATCCCTGCGTTATTAACCAAAATATCCAACCTCCCAAACTTTTCTATTGTTTTTTCTACAACTGTTTTGACTTCTTCTTCTTTTGTAATATCTGCCGAAATTGGATAAACATTAGTAAGTTGATTGGAAGCATTTTCTAATTGTTTTACATTTTTTGAAGTAATTACAACTGTTGCTCCATTCTCTGAAAAAATTTTAGCAGTTTCAAATCCTATACCTCTACTTCCACCAGTGATTATTGCAACTTTTCCTTTTAATCTCAATAAGTACATCCTAAAATTTCGTAATTTATACCTCTTCAAAATTTTGTATAGATTAATCATTATCCATAATCTAATCTTACAGTAAATCTATTTGATTATCAGTTCTTGTGAATTTAGTTTTTTAATTGAATATCTATTAAATTCCATTCTCTCCCTTAATCTAAGAAATTTAGTTCAAAAGTTTAGCAAATACATAATCAATCATTTGTTCTAAAAATTTTAAAAAAATTATAAAAATTTACAAATATTTTTTTTAAATGATAAATAGTTAAAATAACTATATGAAACAATGTTGAAGGACATTATTCCTATCGACTAAAGTAGCGTGGCCCAACAGAACGGAAAAGGCAATCAGGCGTTCAAAGACCTGACCACGAGAGGAAATCTCTCATAGTTCTGTAACAAGTGGGGCACGCCTTCTAGTTTTCAATAATATCAACTGATACACTTCCCATAATGTTTCCATTGGGATTAATCTGAATGAAGATTTCTTGTGGAGATGGAACATTAATGATCTTTTTTCCATCATAATCCCAGGTATAATACTCAGAAATTCCCGTCTCATGTAATGTTCCATTTAACTTGAAATCCTCCCTAAATTGAAATTCTTCCCCTTCTAATTCTATTGATAAAACCTGAGGACTATCTCCATTTGGAACAAATTTGAAAGAATAATCTCCTTTATCTAACTCAAACTTACTAGAGTATACTCCTTCATTATATTGTGCAGGATCAGCAAGAGTTACATGGAAAAGAATTTGATTTTTATCTTCAGAACTATCAGGCTGAGAAATAACGAAAATAGTAATTATTATTATCAAAACAGGAATAATTAGGAATTTTTTTTTCATTTGAATAAAATGGGACATAATAACAAAAATAAATTTCTAATTGTGCCTAGAGAACTTAGAATAGCCATTTCTGAGTAAATTTGGTAAGTGAAATTTGGTTTACTGTGAAGCAATCTTTACACCGGAAATTAAGTATCAATTTTAAAATTAATACCGTTGACGCAACTTAAGGATAAATGGACTAAACAACCACAACCAACCATTTCTGAGAAAATCAATGACGTAATCAAACCAAAAGGTCCACTAAAACCAAGAGTTCAAACGGCGATTAAAAAATTATCATTACAAATTTCAAAGTTAGATGGTATGTTAAATAAACTCAAAGAACGTGATGCGAAACTATTCCAACGAATTGTAGAAGCAACTCAAAAACATGATGCTCAAACAAGTAAAGTACTGTCTAATGAATTAGCAGAAGTAAGAAAAGTAACAAAAATTTTAAGCAATGCAAGAATTGCTCTAGAAAGAATAGAATTGAGATTAACTACAACAAATGACATTGGCGATACTGTAATGACAATAATGCCAACCATGGGATTGATGAAGAATCTTAAATCCTCTCTAGGAAAGATAATGCCTGGTGCAGAGCAAGAAATTGGTCAAATGGCAGATATGTTGGGCGGATTTATGACTGAAAGTTTTGCTGGAGATAGTGCCTTTGGTATTGACGAAACAACAAATATAGAATCAGACAAAATCCTTCAAGAAGCAGCAGCAGTTGCCGAAAATTCTACTGGAGATATGTTTCCCTCAGTACCAGCCTCAACTGGTACATCAACAACTTCCTCATCAAAATTTTATTAAAATTTAATTTTCAAAATTAGGATTCTAATGATTCCCTTGATTCTTTAATTTTCTTTACTCTGTCTCCTTCATTATCCACAATTCTATCAATACCGGATAATTTTTCCTTTAAACTATTGATCAAAGATCCCACTTCATCGGCTTCATTTTCCACTTCTTGTCTTTTACGAGCCAATTGCTTAATCCCTTGGTTTTCTTCATCAATATAGGCACTAACTTTTTCTAATTTTTCTTTGAGATTCTTTATGTCAACTGACTCTTCTTCGATATCTTTTTCTAAACCAGTCCGTTTATCCTTCAAATTTTTTATCATTAAACCTACATAATCAATTGCTTCATCTAATTGGGCACGTTTATTCATAAGGTCTCCAATCCCAATCTCACTTGATTTTTCAGAAAAACTCTCTACCTTTGACTCCTCATCTACTGTTTCTACCTTTGACTCTTCACTAGGTTTTTCTTCTACCATCTCTCCACCCTCATCTTGCTTCTTGAACTTATCAAACAATTTATAATTTTATTATAAAAATGGAATAAAAAGTTATTATGTATTCTCAAAACTGACCCAATGAATGATTTTTTCAGTTTAAAATATAGCCAAATATCCATTTTTTTGAAAATTGGAAGGTTTTTCAAGTTTCTTCACATCCACATTTTCTGCATTTCTTTATGAGAATAATTCCATTCGGATGATCCTGATGAAAACATTGACAACAATTTTCTATTTTAGGTATTTTCTATTGGATTTTTTTCATTATCAGATAATATCTAGGCTAAAAATATAGGGATGAAAGTGAAACGCACTGTTCCTTATATACAAAAAATCAACAAAATCAAGGAAAAAATCTAAACTTTTCAAAATTTTTTCAAAAAATCGATTTTCTAAAATTTTGAAAAAAATTCTAAATTTTGTATCAAAAATATAGGCACAAAAAATATACCAAATTTTTGCCCCGCACCAAAAATCTCAAAAATCTATCCTTTTTTTAGATGAAATTGGTGTTCCGCTTTGTGTTCCGCTTTGAAGTTTCAAAATATTCCTCATAAACAAACCAATACTAT
>JASFMV010000057.1:0-7222 GCA_050117375.1 Nitrosopumilaceae archaeon
AGAATGAACTCAATTAAAATCTTAGGATTACTTATTTTGGTGGCAAGTTTAGCAGCAGGGAGCATTACCAATCCCGCATACGCTCAGCAAGATCCTGAAATATTAGTCAAAATTGCTAAACGAGCTCAAGATCAAATTCAAAAACAAATTACAGATGAATCTTCTACAGCAATAAAAGAACTATTTCAGGAAGGTAAAAACAAAGTTTCTTCATTAGAAACATCTCTCTCAAATAATGATTATACTACTGCCAGAGAAGATTTTCTAGCAGCAATGAAAATTTTTAGTGAAGTTTCACGACAATTAACAGCTCAACCCGAACAAAGTCAAGTTGCAAGTAAATCTACTCCAAACCCTTCAAATGATCTGCTAAGGTTATACAGTTATGTCAATAATCTAAAGAACATTGCTAGAAATCATAATTCTACAATAAACTTTGATTATCTAGATGGATTATTTGTCACTTCCAAAAACCAAATTCAAAATAACCAGTTTACACAAGCCTCACAAACCATTCATGAAATTAAAAAAACCATAATTGAAATTAACGCAGAACTTCGTGAAGAGGCCTCCCAAAAAGAACTATCTCGTGCTCAAGTATTTGCTCAAAAATATCTAAAACAAATTGATAGATTAATCGAACACTCCTACAGTACTGGGATTTCTGAAGAAATTATTCAAAAATTTGAATCTGCCAGAGAAAAACTTTCTGTAGCATCTA
Source organism: Nitrosopumilaceae archaeon (assembly GCA_050117375.1). GTDB lineage: Archaea > Thermoproteota > Nitrososphaeria > Nitrososphaerales > Nitrosopumilaceae > Nitrosomaritimum. The sequence goes on from JASFMV010000057.1 coordinate 722, forward strand.
CACCCTCTCAAGTAATACAAGAGGTTCGAAATACCATGATTCTTCAACAACAATTTGAACTTACAGAAAATAAACTTCTAGAATTAAGAGTTGATCAAATTGAAAAAACTTTGGATTCTATCTCAACAGAACTAGATGAAAACAGTCTTCAAGAACTAAAAGAGTCTCTTCAGGCAATTAAAACCAGTATTTCAAAAAGTGACTTTGAGGAGGCAAACAAATTACTAAGATCTATAACATCAACTCTTGAACAGATTCAAATCCAGTCATAATTTATCATAAACTTCATATACATTTTCCAAACAGCATGAGCATGGCTTCTAAGCAAATCACAGTCGGTGTAGGAATTCCAATGATTGTGGTTGGAGCATTAATGGCATGGCTTTGGGCTCCATTGGAAGTTGAAATGCAAAGTACAGTTGAATTTGTAGGTAGCCTCATAGGAATTTTAGGCGTTGTATTTTTCATATCTGGATTATTCTATGCCAAAGAACCTGTAATGCACTAAAAAACTCATTGAATAAATAATGAAAAAAATTACCACTATTACTTGAAAGTTAGATTATTTGAAATTTTTACATCTGTAGAAGGAGAAGGAATTCTTTATGGAACAAAAACTCTATTTGTTAGATTAGCAGGTTGTCCTTTTACTTGTTTTTATTGTGATACTAAAGAATCACTACCACTTGATTCTGGTACAGAATATGATATAGATGAAGCATGTAAGCTAATTGATTCAAATCTAAAAAGTCAGACATACAAAGTTAATTTTACAGGTGGAGATCCCTTGGTACAATACCAAGCTGTGGCAGAATTAGCTAAGCATGTACAAAGTAAAAAAATCCCTACATATCTTGAATCATCCTGCTTTGACTCTAAGAAGTTTGAATATGTTCTACCTTTTATCGATATTGTGAAAATTGAATTTAAAACTAAGGATTCTGAGTTTGTTGATTCTAAACATTATGAAAAATTAATTGAAAATACTATGGATTGTCTTAAATCCTCTGTATCTTCTAAAAAAATTACTTACATCAAAATAGTTGTTAGTTCTAAAACAAATCTAAATGATTTTAGCGATTTAGCTACAAGTATTTTCAATTCCATTTTAAAGAATCAAATTGATGGATTTGTTATACAACCAACCTATGGAATTGCAGAACCGCCCTTAGATTTACTGCTAAAAATGTATGATATTGTATACCCATTTTACAATGAAGTAAAAGTGGTCCCTCAGTTGCACAAGTTCATAGGAGCCCCATGAAATTAGCACCAGTTAAAAAACTGATTAGGTTCAAATACTAGAAAAATTCTTTGAGATCATTCAATGGATCAAGAACGAGTAAAAAAGCTGGTTAGAGAATTAATTATTGAAATTGGAGAAGATCCTACCCGTGAGGGGCTAAAAGATACCCCAGAAAGAATAGGTCAAATGTATAGAGAAATTTTTGGTGGCTATGAGTCTGACTCTGAATTATCAGTCCAATTTTCAGAAGATTCTGATACTGTTGTTGCTAGAGATATTCAATTTTATTCCATGTGTGAACACCATATGTTACCATTTTTTGGCAAAATCCATATTGCTTACTCCCCAAATGGAAGAGTTTTTGGAATATCCAAATTAGTTAGATTAGTTGAAAAATATTCAAAAAGACTTCAAATTCAAGAACGACTAACAAAGAACATTGCTGATGAATTATTCGCTCAAGGAGTAAAAGGCGTTGTAGTTGTTGCCGATGCTGAACATTTGTGTATGCGTATGAGAGGCGTAAGAAATGATGCTACTTTAACATCTTCTGCCTATAGAGGAATTTTTGAAAATAAGGAAGAAAAAGAAAGTATCATGACAATGATAAGAAAACGCCCCTCCCAATCATCATTTTAAGATCTCAAAAATTAAATAATCATCATTTTTAACAGCTCGTATGGTAGCTCACGATAATATCCATATACCAAAAGAATCATTTCCACACTGGATTTGGTATGCAATTGAGGCAGTCATTGTAATTGTAATTTCATTTGCAATTTCTTTCAAGGTGGCAGAATCTTTTGATGTAACACCAGAACTAGGAAATTGGATATTAACTGGAACATTTGGTGCATGTTTCCTAATATGGTATGTCATTATTCGTGGTCTTGTACTAAAAAAGAAAATTCTTCAAAATCGTTATTAAATTTACTTGACATACTTTGTTTTGTCTCTTATTCCTGATCTTTCAAATGCAATTTTTCTATTATTGCAAGATTCACAATTACCACAATGAAATTTACCACTGGAATAACAACTCCAAGTTTTGAAAATAGAATCACCAATAGTTTTGTAACCTGATTTTAGCAAATCACTTTTAGATAGACTTTCTTTATATGGAGACCAAATTTCGATTTTTTTTCTTAAACCAGAAACAATTCCATCAATTTCGCCTTGATTAAAGGAAGATTCTAATTTTTTTGCAAATTTTGGTCTACAATCAGGATAATTCTTATCTCCAGTATGTGCTCCATAGGCTACTAATTGTGCATTTAAAGTATAAGCCCATGCAGACGCAATAGAAAGAAAAACAGCATTTCTGATTGGAACTACAATAGAATAATCGAATTTACTTGGTATCTTTTTTTTTCCACTAGTCAATACATTTGATTTACCATACAAATCCTTCATGAAACTAATATCCACAATTTTGTGTTTTTTTAACCCCAATTTTTTTGCAAAGGACTTTGCAGCTACAATTTCTTTGCTTGCCTTTTGTCCATAAGAAAACGAAATTCCATAAAGATCATATTTTGATTTTAAGTAAGAAGCTGCACAAACAGAATCTACACCGCCACTAAATACCACTACTGCCTTTTTCATCAGATTCTCTCCAAATTATTTTTTAATTGCCGCACCAATACTTGGTTTACAAATAATTGTATCACATTCTGTTTTAGCAGATCTAAAACCTCTTCTCATAGCTAAACTAATTTTTTTAAGGTCTGCTGTTTTTTCTGAAAAAGCAATTACAGATGGACCTGCACCACTAATTGTTACCCCCAGAGCCCCAGCTTTTAGTGCATTTTCTTTCACATTCTTAAACCCTGGGATCATATGTTGCCTTGCGGGTTCTACAATTACATCTTTTATTGATCTACCAATTAGTTTTGAATCTTTATTCATGAATCCAGCCACAATAGCTGTAGCATTAGATAAATTTGTAATGCTATCTTTAAGACTAATTTTTTTTGGAATTACTCCTCTTGAGACCTTGGTTTTCTTTTTTGGAACTTTTAATTTTGGAACAGCGATACACATACGTAAATTTGCTGGCGGATCTATTTTGATCACATCCAAAGGATTTGTCTTGACAATTACAAATCCTCCCAACACTGAAGCTGCAACATTATCATAATGAATTGAACCTGCACTTGCTTTCTCACCAATCCCTGCAAACTCTACAAGAAAATTATCATCTAGTTTAAGACCATACAATTTATCAAATGCAACGGCTGCTGCAGCAGCTGAGGCCGCACTGCTTCCCATTCCATACCCAGCTGGAACATTTTTTTTAATCTTAATTTTGATTCCATCTTTGGTTTTAAATTTTTTAATCATATTTTTTACAACCAATCCTGCAGTATTCTTATCTGGATTAGTGGGTATACTGTCTTCTGTTACTATGCAAACTTTTTTTTCTTTAGTTTTTGTTAGAGTGATTTCATCGTAAAATGCATTTACTGCCAATCCAAAAACGTCAAATCCTGGCCCAAGATTTGCTGTAGAAGAAGGTGCTACCACTGTTATTTTTGATTTCATCTAATCTTCTACCTCCTCTCCCAAATTAAGAATTCTGCTTAAAGCACCTTCCAAATTTACAAGACCGTCTCCAGTTTGATTGGAAATTGGAATCAATCCTTGTGCAAAGCCACTAAGGTTTAATCCCCGTAAAATATTGGTAGCCAAAGTATAGGTTTCCCCATCGGCCTCAGCTGCTATGGAATTTTCTAAAGATCTTATGTTACTTGACCATTGAATAATCTCTTTTAATTTTTCTCCAATAACATCAGTTTTTGTAATTACGTTTATGGTTGGAAGATTTAGACGTAATCTAATCGAAGTAGCCAAAAGTGCAAGTGATACAAAATTAATTGGAGTGGTAATCAAAGCTCCATCAAATAAGAAAATATTTGTTTTTTCCTCCGCAGTGATGTTTTCTACAATAAATCTACCACTAGATCGATATGCAAATAATTCTATTTGACCCGGGGTGTCAACTAACAAATAGTCTGGATTCACTCTTTCAACTTCATTTCTAATGTCATCAATTTTAGAAGCAATTAGATCATTTGCCATCACAAGTGCTCCATTTGGTCCTAAATCATAATTTTTCATAACTGAAACAATGTCAACATAATCACGTACGTCGATATCACAGGTATATGGAATATTTTCAACTCCAGGATCTAAATTCAATGCAGCCACAAAGGCACTGTTTTGTGTATAGTAATCATATAATTTTGAAGTTAACAACGACTTTCCTGATCCCGCAGTTCCAGTCACAAAAATTGTTTTCAATACTGTCTAATTCTCCTCTGTTGGCTTATATTTCAAACTAGATATAGGCATAAAGAAACTCAGTCACAAAATTGGGTCAACTTTCATATTTGAATCCATAAAAAAAATCCCAAATGAACTGGAGAATTATTGCCATCCCAGCTACACTAATTCCAATTTTATTCATCGCATTGCAATTCGATATTAAAATTGAAGATGTCTTAGCTATTGGAATTTTTCCATTTGCAATGGCCGTCATTGCTATGTTGGTAAAATTAGGGATTCAAGGAATAAAATTTGCTTACATTGCTCAAAAATATTTGGGAAAATTTGATTCTTTTTGGAAATTATCCGGAGTAAGAGTTGGAAGTGAATTCATTAAATTTACAACTCCAATGTTTGTTGGTGCAGAATTTATAATAATTTATTATCTACACAAAAAAGGAGTACCTCCATCAAAGTCTACTTGGATTGCTATAATGGATATAGTTACAGAAGTTTTTGCAGCAGGTTTATTGTCTATCATGGCTGGAATTCTTGCTTTGTTGAATGGAGCATATATTGTTGGAATAATTATCCTTACAACAAGTATATTTGTTACAACTTTGTGGATGGTTTTGTTTTTTCTATCTTCCAAAAGAGTTTTCCAACTTCCAAAAGGAATTTCAATGTTGGTTAAGAAATTTGGTAAAGAAAAAGGAGAAAAAATTGTTGATAAAACAAATTCCTGGATGGAAGAAGTATGCGTCATGAGCAAAAAAAATCTAAGAACATCCGAGTCAAAAAAAGTATTCACTACAACATTTATCATGTCGTTAATTTCTTGGTCTTTTTACGGAATATCCTTTGCAATAATTGCCTTTGGAACAGGTTATGTCTTAGGAGTATTTGACTCAATTATGGCCGTGATGGGTGCAAATGCAATTGGAAATCTACCAATTACTGTGGGAGGATCAGGTCTAGCAGAATTTGGTATTGTGGCTTATTTGAATAATCAAAATCCATTTGATGTTGCTGCCCTTGAAGGAAATTCTATTTGGAATGCAGTAATTGGATGGAGAATTGCTACTTACTACGTACCAATTGTAATAACCTGGTTATTGCTTGTTAAATTGGCCTTGAGTAGAATAGATAAAACTGAAACTGATTAATCGAAATTATTTTGGATAATTTCGAGCAATTATAATAAAAGGATGCCAAATATCTGAACAAGAATTGCTACAATAGCAAATATTACAAGTTTAACACCAAACTTCATAATTTGTAAATATTTTTCATATAGTATAAGGATTTCAACCAATAGAAAGCACTTTATCTTTTGAATGGTTTTTTTGAATTATGAATTTTAAAGAAAAAGTTGTCTTAATTACTGGAGCCTCATCAGGAATTGGTCATGCATCGGCCATCAAATTTGCAAAGAAAGGCGCAAAAATAATTTTGGTTGCAAGAAACAAAAAAAAACTAGAACAAGTTCAGTCAGATCTAAATAAATTCAATACTTTCACTCTTGTAAGCGAATGCGATGTTTCTGATAAATCTCAAGTTCAATTAATGTCAAAGAAGGTTTTAGAAAAGTTTGGATCTGTAGATATTCTAGTCAATAATGCAGGATTTGCTATTTATGATTCGGTTGCAAATTTGAGTATAGAGGAAATTGAATCACAGATGGCAACAAATTATTTTGGAATGGTTTATTGCATCAAAAATTTTCTGCCATCAATGATTCAACAAAAATCCGGTCATATTGTAAATGTCGCATCAGTTGCAGCTAGCTTTGGATTACCAGGTATTGCTCCATATTGTGCATCCAAATTTGCAATGTTAGGTTTTTCAGAGGGTCTAAAACACGAACTAAAAGGTACTGGGGTAGGAATAACAGTAGTAAGTCCAATTATGGTAAGAACAAATTTCTTTGATCATCCATCTTTTAAAAATATGCCCAAATATTCTCCGACTTCCTTAAGTCCAGAAAC
>JASFMV010000058.1:0-7163 GCA_050117375.1 Nitrosopumilaceae archaeon
GGAGATTCTAGTTGAGGTTCTGGTTCTGGAGATTCTAGTTGAGGTTCTGGTTCTGGAGATTCTAGTTGAGGTTCTGGTTCTTGTGTTGGTTGAGGTTCTGGTTCTGGAGATTCTAGTTGAGGTTCTGGTTCTTGTGTTGGTTGAGGTTCTGGTTCTTGTGTTGGTTGAGGTTCTGGTTCTTGTGTTGGTTGAGGTTCTGGTTCTTGTGTTGGTTGAGGTTCTGGTTCTTGTGTTGGAGGAGATTGTGAATCTTGAAACTCTGATAAAATATCTTCTGCATCTTTAGATTTTTTTGAAGCACTCAATTTAAATTCCTTTTATGGTAAAATCTTCGTTTGCTTTTATTTAATTTTTGATATCTTTGCTGTCAACATAATTTTGAAGAATCTTTTCTACTTCTGAATCACTAGAGTTGTTTTTGATTTGATTTACAAGATCTTCTTCTTCAATTTCATAACAATTTAGAAAGTCTTGAGAGTCTTTGAAAAGTAAAATCACCTTATTTTTGAACAAGCAGTGGTAAAGATGTTCCTTCTCCATATTCTCAGGTTTGATATTCACACCATCTTCGTTTGCAGTTATAGGATAATCCACGTTTTTGTTTAAAATTTAGGGTATTTAGATGAAGTGTGTTAATTATTCGTCGGTATTTGCTATTTTACGATAGGAAAAACATAGGATTACAGGTTTTAATTCAGTTAACATCGATTAACTGATTGGAAGCCAAATCCTCGAGTTCAAATCCCATCAGGTCCATTTCATAATTTCATACTTTTGAAAATATTTTTTGGAAAGTATGAAAATTATGAAAAGTTAGTTGGTGGGGTTCATCGCAGCAGCTCGTTGTTTTACTTTTTGGTCAACTAGCGCAACTATGAAATCTCCTTCTTGCGCATTACACTCACCAATATTTACCGCAAACCCATCCATGGTTTCTGCAATGCAACCTTGGTCTGTAACTGCAATTATTTTTACCCTCTCTGCTATTTCTTCAGGTTCAGTATAGAACATCAAATACGCAAATAAAGAAACTCCAATAGCAGCTAAAAACCCAGACACTATCAAAAGAGATCTTTTATCAGATGACTTTTTTGGGTTAATTGCAGACATAATCCAGCTCAATACCTTCTGAATTTAAGGTAATTGTATATTCTCAATATTGCAAATTATTGCAGTATAAACTCCTTGATTATATTTGGTAAACACGTAATAGAATTGAGAAGAAATGTCCAATCAAAAACAAACCGAAAGAAAATTATCGCGACGCATACTTTTTTCTGCAATAATTACAGGGTTTGCAGTTGCCGTAGTTTTCACTATTACTCCGTGGACCTATATTCCTACTGAGGTTACTGAAGATGTAACTGTCATTGCAAATATAGAATATGGCTGTGTTGGAGAATCCCAATACGGAATGAGTGTAGTTGTGCCTAATTGTGATGCACAAGTTGGCGAGACTGTATCTGCTACATTTAATGTTCCATCGGGAATAGTGAATGGCTATTGGGAAGAACTTGAAAGAAAACAAAACCCAATGGTAGATGAATGGGATAGAAACGTTGAAGGAACAGGTTTCTCCCCATAATTTTTTTAATAATATTATCAAAATAAAAAATAGAATCAAATGTTATCACGTGCTTTGACTTTTTAGGCACAAAGTGGGATCAATCTCACCTGTAGGTTCAATCCCATAAGCATTAACTAAATGAGATAAAAATTCTTCAAAATTACTTTAGTCAGTTTATCATCATTAACTTAGATGAATACGTAATATTGTAATAATCAAGCAACTCATTTCAATTATTGGGAACTAGGATTGTTTTCCACATTGACTTTGATTATTTCTATGCACAGTGTGAAGAAATTAGGAATCCAGATCTAAAATTCAAACCGGTTTGCGTATGTGTTTTTTCAGATAGAGGAGGAGACAGTGGAGCCATAGCAACTGCAAATTATACTGCAAGAAAATTCGGGGTAAAATCAGGACTCCCTATTAGTTTTGCAAAAACCAAATTAAAAGATGAAAAAGAATCAGTGTTTTTACCAGTAGATTTTGAATATTACGTGGCCATTTCAGAAAAAGCAATGGAGATTATGAATAATAACGCAGACATTTTTGAATATGTGGGAAAAGATGAAGCATATTTGGACGTTTCAAATAAAACAAATTATGATTGGAATGAAGCAGAGAAATTAGCCAAGAACATTAAAAATGAAATCAAAGAAAAATTGAATCTTACCTGCTCTATCGGGGTTTCTCCAAATAAGCTAATTTCAAAAATTGCATCAGATTTTCAAAAACCAGATGGCTTGACGGTGGTGTTACCCGATAAAGTCGATGAATTCTTAGACCCGTTGAAAATCAGAGAAATACCAGGAATAGGGAAAAAGACAGAAGAACAGTTTTCAGAAATGGATTACAAAACAATTTCTGATTTAAAACAAATAGATGTTTTTACACTCAATAAAAAATTTGGAAGGAAGACAGGGGGATACATTTTCAATGCAGTTAGAGGAATAGACAATGATCCTGTAAAACCTAGAGAGCAAAATTCTCAATACAGTAAAATTGTTACTTTGAAAAAAGATTCGCTAGAATTTGATTTTTTATTAGAGAATTTCAAGTTGTTGTGTAACGAGGTACATCAAATTGTTTTGAGCAAAAATAAAATGTTCAAGTCTGTTGGAATACAGCTAATTCAGTCAGATTTATCAAGTAAAACAAAATCTAAAATGTTGAAAAATCCTACTTCTGATTTGAGCGAACTCAAAAAAAATGTGGAGCAGTTACTAAAAGATGCTCTAGAAGAACAAAAAATGACGATACGAAGAATCGGAGTAAAGGTGTCAGAGTTGTCTGATCTTCGAGATCAAAGCAGCATTACAAGTTATTTTTGAGCATTCGCTTGGGATTCCAAGTTTTTTAGTCTTCTAGACTCTATTAGTATTACAATCAAAAGGAAAACAAAGAGCCAAGGCAAGAACATTATCTCTCCGGCAACAGAGTGGAATTCTTCCCATTGTTCAGCGTTGGTGGTAACTTTTAGGGCATACCAAGACAAAGAGAAAATTCTAATCATGTTTACTATTATAGTTCCGACTATGCCCAGAGTAAAGTAAATTGATTTTCTTTTCCTTGGAATATTCATCTTCAACAAAAATGCACCCATTACCAGAGAATAGATAATCACACTGTGTACTCCTGCCGAAGGCCAAAACACCTGAAGAACCATCGAACCAAAATCTCCTTTAAGGAACATGATATTATCACGGGCAGTCGCCGTTCCAAGATCAAAAACCCCAATTAACCAAACATTTGCTTGGACTAAATATGGAACAACGTATTGCAAAGGACCTAAAGTATCATAAGGGAAAAATGCATCTAGTGAAAGAATTATTGCACTTCCACCCAAAAAAATCGGACCCGCCGGTGCAATTCTAATCCATCGTTTTCCAAAAAATAGAGTTAGGGCAGCCATTACGAAAATAGTCATTATAATAAAGTCCCACATCCATGTCCAAGAGTAAATTAATTGGACGTTGTACTGTTCCGATGAATTTAAAATAAAATCTCTAAGACCGTTTTCTAAACCAATTAAGTAGATTATTGTTAAAATTGCTAAAGGAATAACTAGCATTAGCCTTTTGGTTGAAATGAGAATTTTCAGGCCAACAGTTTCAGCAATGATAAATGCTAACGCAAAAAGAAAACCACCTCTACCTTGATTCCAACTTAGACTGAAACTATCAGGAAAAGCTGCCAAAGCAAACAAAATAGGGCTTGAAATTATTGCAATTCCCATGTAGAGATTTTTGTTTTGCACTATGCTTAAACAAAAAAGTGGCCAATAAATATCTCAAGCTCATATTAAGAGGAAACAGAAAATTTTTCTGGGCATCTTATATGCTCATAGTAAGGAGATGAAGGAATATCCTCAACAAAGAACAGTGTAATAGCATATTTTTCAGATTTTGATATCGGTTTACTGCATTTTTTGCATCTCATATCATTCATGAGTATTTTAGAAGAAAATTCTACTTTACAAGGGAGAAGTAATATTATGAAATAACTTTAGAAGAATTCAGAGAGAGTTTTCTGCCTCATCAGTTTTACAATATCTCCATGAGATATCCACTCAGATTGGCTTATGCTAGTATGGATTGATGCCAGACGTAGTGAGTTGTCAAAATTATCACCAATCACAGGTTTGCTCTTCATGGCCTCACGTATTCCTTCACGCACCTGCCAGACACCTACGGGAATAGCATATTCAGGACGGATTTCTCTTAGAATCATTACCCCAGCCTGGATTTGATTTTTGAAGAGATATTCAGCAACTGCCAATTTTGCTGCAAAATATGCACCTGCAATTGCTGGAGGATGATCAATTCCTCTTGCATCTTCATGGTCTGAGCCAAAACCCAAAATCCCATTGGAATACCACGCCTCAATCATTTCAAAAATCCATCTGTGAGGAAATAATATGATGGAAAATACATTGCCAAGATGCTCATAAGAAAAAATTTTGCAAGAGTCAATCAAATTAAATTCCAATATATCTTCAACAAGAGAATTTGAAATGATATCATCAGTTGCAGTGATACTCCATTTAGTGGGTACTAGTTTTCTTTCTTTTCCCAACATGCCAATACTAAAACACTTTTGAATTTTGGAAATTTCAATTCCAGAATTATACAAATTTAAAACTGCATCTTTAGCTTTCAAATCCTTATCGTAAAATATTTTCTCAATGGGCCTGGAAGCTGATGAGGAAGAAAATTTAGCTTTTTTAATTTCGCCTACCGGACCAAAAGGAGCACTTTCTCCATCAATAGAAATATTTTTTGTGGATTTGTAAAACTCCAAATCTGAATCTATAGGGTTTGAGGACATTGCAACCTCTTGTAAATTTTCTATATATCTCCCATCAGTTGAATTTACAGATAATTTTTGAATGCCCCGGATTAAGTTTAACCGAAAGTTGACAATGTCTTCTAAAGATTTGCCAATCCATTTTTCAGGACTGTCAAGCAAACTAGTATCCCCGTGAACTGGAGGAACCATAGGACCGACCTGAACTTTAGGATAGTTATAAGATCCTACAAAAACGGAAGGAGGACTAGTCCCGCTGACATTATCTGAAGAAAAAAGATTTGCATATTTAGACAAATTTTCATGCCATTTTGACAAAATAGATCTGCGAATTTCTTGAGAGTCAGAAGACAACAAATTTTGTGCCTGAATTTATCCTATTAACGTGACTAATTTTCAAAATTAACTAAAGGCAAATAATGCTTGCATAAACAAAACACTTAGGATAATGAAGATCAAATAAATTGTGTCATTTCTGCCGAGTGCCACTGAATTAATTTATGAATTGCAAGCAGAAGAGCAGCTTTATGGAGTTACTCATGAATGCAGGTATCCAAAAAAGGCGCAAGACAAACCTCAAGTCATTAGTTCTGTAATAGATTCTGAAAAATTATCCAGCAATGAAATCAACAACAACACCTGTAGATTACTACAAGACGGACAAGACATCTTTATTTTAAATGAGGAAAAGTTGAAAAGAGCAAACCCAGATCTCATAATCACTCAAGAAACATGCGAGGTTTGTGCAGCATTTACAAATCAAACAAACAAGGCAATCAAAATCTTAAATAAAAAACCCATTATCCATTCAATGGATCCACATTGTTTAGAAGAGATTTTGTCATCAGTTATCGAAGTAGGGAAAATTCTAGAGAGGGAAGAGAGGGCATTGGAGATTAAAAATGAACTCTCAAAAAGAATTGATCATGTTAAAACCCATTCAGAATCAAAGAAGTCCAAAGTTCTTGCAATAGAATGGCTAGATCCTTTTTTTTCTGCAGGTCATTGGATACCAGAGATGATAGAGATTGCAGGAGGAAGTAACCTCATTAGTAAAGCAGGGGAGCATTCTAAAAAAATAACTATGCAAGAAATATTGCAATCAGAACCTGAAGTCATCATTCTTATGCCATGCGGGTTCAACACTCAACGAACCATTGAGGAGTATAATGAAATTTTAAGTAAAAATCAAGAGTGGAATAAGATAAAAGCAGTAAAAAATAATGCAGTTTTTGCAGTTGATGCAAACTCTTTTTTCAGTAAACCAAGCATAAGAACCGTCACAGGATTAGAGATATTGGCCAAAATCATCCAGCCTGAAAATTTTGAAAGCCTAAAACCTCCAAATGACTCTGTTGTTAAAATTCCAAAATTCATTGAGGTTTGAGTTTACATTCTACTTTAAGTGATTTTACGGTTGTAAAGTATGTAATTGCCAAAAGACCAATAGCAGCAATCCTAATCGGCAATTCATAATTAGTAAGAAAAGCCAAGGAGGTGGCCCCAACACTGCCAAAAGTGGAAATTATTGCAAAGCCTATTGGTCCACAGCTACAAGCCCCTGCTGCTGCTCCAACAAATGATCCCAAAACACTCCCGCCGATTTTGCCCGACGAGTTTTTTAGAATATTTATTCTATAGACATTCATTGGTAGGACTAACGCAGATAATCCTGACAAAATAATAATCAAGAAAAACCCAAGCTCTGTCCCCTTTGGAATATGACCGGTAACATATGGCTCAAGGAAAATATATTCAGATAAAATAAGCAAGCCAACTAACATTGAGACAAAAATTCCCGCAGATAAAAGAGAATATCTAAAATTTGAGAAAACAAGCTTTAGTGTCTGGACCAAGTTAGATCATGCTATCCATAATTTGTTTGAAGGTACTATATGGTTGACCTCCTTGAAATTGCTCTTGTTGGTTATCAGGTCCAACAATAACAAAGGTGGGAGTGGCCCGTGCACCATGTTTTTTTGCCTCTGAAATATTGTATTGCACACGTTTGGAGTATTTACCCGAATCAAGACAACTCTCAAAGAGTTCCATATCCAGCCCCAAGCTAAATGCAAATGCCTTTAGTCTCTCGGAATTTGCCCAACCACCATCTATTTTAGATTCCTGAGAATTGTAAAGTAAATCATGGTACTCCCAATACATTCCCTGGTCTTCTGCACAATATGAGGCCTGAGAGGCAGTGGGGGAATCACGACCTAGAAACGCAAGATCAACAAATACAAGATTGGCTTTTCCGGTTGCAATATAATTTTCATAAATTGCAGGCTTG
>JASFMV010000059.1:0-6978 GCA_050117375.1 Nitrosopumilaceae archaeon
TGCCTTGTTTAGAATGAGAAAAAAATTAGAGATTCCAACTGAGGATGAAGGAATTGATTTTGTTCAGATTTTAAAAAGTAGTTTAAATGATTTGTAGAAAATATTTTAAGCATTACGACAAGCGTCGTATTTTTACTCACAAAACGGGGGGATACTATTTTTACTGACAGACGATGAACTCGTTAACACCTCAGGTAGATTTGATAACTGTCACTCATCTGACACTGAAAAAGTCGTTTACAATCACATCATGATACTCTAATTGGGCAACATACACACCAGGCTCAAATGGAATTTGTACCAACTCATTGAATCTACCTGAAGAGTCATCCTTGAGTGCAATCGATTCGACCAAATTACCTTGTTGATCAAAGATATCTACAAACAAGTCTTCTCTGAATGCCAGTGATTTCTGGACTGCGCCAGACAAAACAAGTTTCTCATCAAATTGAGCTTCTATAATTGCAGAGCGAGAGCGGATGGGCAGATATCTTTCAATTAACCGTTTTAATTCATCGAGTTTTTCATCGGCATTCTCCAAATCTCTATTTGCCAAGTTCAATTTGATGTCGGCCATTACCTCAGAGAATCTAGATTCAGAATCATAATTAGCGCCACCGAATTTTTCAACAAAAGTTTGAAGTTCTTCAAATTCTCGTGCAAGTTCTACTACATCATAGTCAGATTCAGAATAGTCATTGTCAAATTTCTCTTCGATGTTAATGATTTGGGTGGCTTTGACATTTTGATATTGTAGGGTTACAAAGTACAAGCCTGGCTCTGCAGGGGCAAACCATTGAGTGAAGAAATCTCCGTGTTGAGTATCAGTGAATTTCAAGTTACTATGTTTGCTTCCATCCATGTTGTATATTGTGACATAGAGGTTTTCCCTGTTATCAAATCGTGATTTTTCCACTGCCCCTCGTAGAACCCAGATGTCTTTTTCTAAATCGTATGAAATGTTGTAGATGATTCGTTTGTTTTCAGTGCCCAGATGCTCTGCTAGAAATTGTCCAATTTCTAAAAGATTGGATTCTATATCGACAAAATTACCCAACTCAACTAGTTCATAGCCATCTAGTATCATCTGGTTGTATTCCTGTTCATGTTGAGCAAACCCAGGATGATTGAAATTGGAAACAGCATTAGAATAGGCCTCTAATTTTTCTTTAAACTCGATTCTCTTTAGCTCATCCAAGCTGTATCCCACATCAGAGCCATATGGGTCTTCATCATATGCATGTGAGACCTCTCTCCACTCTACAAACAAATCTCGCACCATTTCATCGGCAGCATCAATATCTCCTTCTATAACAAGGTCTCTTGCATCATCGATTTTT
This sequence comes from Nitrosopumilaceae archaeon, assembly GCA_050117375.1. Taxonomy (GTDB): domain Archaea; phylum Thermoproteota; class Nitrososphaeria; order Nitrososphaerales; family Nitrosopumilaceae; genus Nitrosomaritimum. The sequence continues at coordinate 1,341 of JASFMV010000059.1, forward strand.
TCATTGAATGTCTCTGAGAAGTCTATGAATCCGGGAAGGAATCTCTTGGTCTTCAAGCTTAATTCGACTAGATTCTCCAAAGACTTTGCTCTCTCCAATACATTTCCAGCCCGTGCCTTGATGGCCTCTTCATCTTGCGCATCAAGATCAGATTTTATTTTTGGAGCAATTTCACTTGCCCATACCAAGAGAACCTCAATTCTATCAATTCTAGTAATGGAAGGATTTCCTGATGCCATTTGTTCTGCAGTATCTAGAATTTTTAGGGCATTGTCAATTAAGAACAAATTGTTATAATCTGCTTGTAGCTCTGCTTGCTCCTTCATTGCCCGGTATTCAAATTTTAAAATCGAGATAGGATTTCTTTTTTCTCTCAATTCAGTCATGGACCTATCAAAAGCCGAAACAATTTCTAAAATTTCATCAATAGAAGAAGCATCATCCACGTCTTCAAGCAATTGTTCCCAATCCCTTAGAAGGCCAGTATCAACTCCAATGTCTTTGGAGATTTCTATGGATTTGCTGATTCTCGAGGAGATGTCAGTTGTCTTTTTCATTTTAGAGATCTCTGATTCTGATTCAATGATATCATCAACCGAGTTGGCTCTTTGCAGTTTTGATTTTAACGAATTCCAGTCAGGCATCAAAATATTGGCCAAATCCGAGTTTTCTGTGGAATTGGAAGAAATGAATCGCTCAACATTGTCCAAATCGCGTAAAATTATGGCCCCGTGATGAAGTTTTACAGTATCTTCTTTGTTTTCAAGCACTTCTTCAATGCTTGTTTTTGTTTCAAATGTAGGCTTGGTTGCATTCCAATCAGTGATGATAAGTTTGTAAAGGTCACTTTGTTTTCTTGATACTACATCAAGGTAGCGAGCTTTGGATAAAAGGTCAACTAGTTCAGAAAGATCGGCAGTATAAAGAGGACCTGTACCTCTAGCAAAAATAAAACCAATTTCTTCCTTGACAGGTCTGGGCAATATGGTGTTTGATTTTTTCATCAAATTCAACAACATCTCTTCAATTTCATCAAATGTCAGAGTTTTAACAGCAGTCTTTTGCGGGTCAGCATTTCTTACCTCAACAAAAGCATCAGACAAAGTATCCAAGCTTGTTTTTTTATCTCCAATTTCATAATAAAATATCGAAGTAAAGATTTCACCGTCAATAGACTTTGATACCTCAAAAGAAATTTCATCATTTTCTAAAAGTTCAGATACGGAATCAAGAGAAGATGAAACGGCTGGTCTGATAGAAGGATTTAATTCAAAAATAAATTCATCAGTAAAAAACTCGTTGGATAGATCAACATAGATTTCCTCCAACTCTTTCAAGTCATTGTTAGACACAGCGATGTTTAATCTATTAAAAAATGTTGTACCTATCCCAAATTCTGAATCTATAAAATCAATTTGGTCTGAAACAAGTTTTTCTGCATTTTCTAAAAGTTCTTGTTCAGATGGTTTTTCATAACGTTCAGAGGTAACCTGAAAGTTTGCCGAAGTAGAATAATCACCATAGAATAATTTGATTTCGTATTCTCCACTTAATCCACAAATTCTCCCATCTAAAGGAATCACCTCAGTGATAAATGCACCATTTGACAATGGAATTAATTGTTGAATTTGACATAAATCTCCTTGAGGATTAATTATTTGCATAATTAGAAATGAATCATCAAGGGGATTGGCCACCTGACCATAGATGAATAAAGGCTCACCCCGGTCATACTGGCCAAAATTATCCAAAATTGTAATTCTGTCAGAGGATTGCCCATTGGCATATACAGGCATCAATAACATTAACGCAAAGCTAACCACTAATGCCCGTTTCCTCATGAACCTGTGATGGTGTTCTAATCCTACTTAAAATTTAAGAATGTGTGATAACAAAATTTTGTCCGAATTGCAAAGATTAAGCCAATGTAATGCTGTCCAATTTATTTAGCAATCTAGTAGATCCTACACTAGTTAGATTAAACACCGCTAAGCATTGGCTATGAAACTGTTCTGGAGTTTTTGTCCGACAGGACTTGCAAATCATGCTGATAATTTTTTTGCATCCAGCGCACTGTGCAAAATCAATCAGCATACCACCACATACTCGGCATGACTCATCAGGCATTTTTTCTTCAATAAAACACTAGAAAATTTGAATATAAGGAAAACGTAGAACTCGTTCATCCAAGCCTAAGATTATAATTGAAAAGAAATCAAATCAAATCGTGGACAAGGTAAGAAAAACTTTTGATGAATGGGCTGAAAACGGACGGGCCGAACTCATGGAGAAGGAGCACGGAAAGAACGTATCCAAGTTTTTAGAAAAAATTTCCTTTGAAGAGCCATTTTCATTTTTAGATGTAGGTTGTGGTAATGGATGGGTAGTGCGGAAAATAGCAACACAGCCCAAGTGTACAAAGTCCATCGGAATCGATAAAAGTAAAAAAATGATTGTCCAAGCAAAAAAAAATAAAACAAAGTCAATAGAGCAATATATTCACACAGACATTGAATCTTGGAAATACAAAGGAAAGTTTGATTTTGTGTTTTCTATGGAGTCACTATATTATGCGCATTCTATTGATGTTGCCCTTAAGAAAATATACAAATTGTTAAAACCAGGTGGAAAGTTTTTTTGCGGTACAGACTTTTACACGGATAACAAGTCTACTGCTCACTGGGCAAAAATGATGAATTTGAAAATGCATTTGCATTCTAAAAAAGAGTGGAAAAAGATTTTCAAAGATGCAGGTTTTGAAACCAAAACAAAGCACATCAAGGATAAAGATAGTCGAAAAAAATGGAAAAAAGAGTTTGGAACCTTGTTTATTATTGGAACAAAACCAAAAAAGGAATCTTCAAATTAAATCAAAACCAGCAGATATTGTGTGAGCTGGAGCACGATACGCTGCTACGGCAGAGGAAACTCCTCCCTTCATACAGGAAATGTGATCCGGAGATGGATAATCAGAGATGGTTGGCAACGGAGCAGAAAAAAATCCGACCTGGCGCACTGTGATGGCAAAACCTGAGGTTTCCAGAGAAGGAATGAAAAAGACGACCCACATGAAGCAAAGCCAAACAGAACTGTAGGATCCTGTACCAAGTTCAGGTAGGCTGCAAAGCGAAATATCGTGAAAACAAAAGGAGGGTTACTCCCAGCACACTCAATTTTCTTGAAAATAATTCCTAGTTTTTACCGACTAGCTCATTGAACTTACTTGGTCTCTGCAGATATCTGCATTACACCTACAAGAGGCATCACAAAGACAAGAGCCTTGCATCTCACAATCACATTCTGAGCCCATTTCAGCAGACGCTGCACATCCACATGCTGCCTCTTCTTCTGCAGGTGCTGTTGATGGTGGAGGTGCTTGTGTGGTCTCTGATTCGTATACACTGCGGGTTTGTTGATAACCGGTATCATCACGTAATTGTGCCTCGCCTCTGTTGGTTTGATATCCTCCAGATGAGGCACTAGTTTGATATCCGGTTAATCTACTTGGGTCAATTCCGGTTTGTGCGGTTTCCTGATTCTTAAGAGCCCTGCTACTAAAAATGAAAAATCCTATACCACCAATCGCAGCCATTCCTGCCATTCCATATACAATAATTACTGGAAATTCACCAGTTGAAGTTGTTGCAAATCCTTCAGGAGCAGTCGGAGTAATTCCTGCAATCTCTACACCATCCAAAGTATCTAGTGCACCAAATCCAATAGTAGAAAGATTAGCCGCATCAGCGGATTGTACACTTCTTACAACATAATTTTTATCAGCGACAACTTCAGCCTCAAAAACTCTTTCTACTTGTCTTCCTTCCCTGAGACTGCTTTCTCCCATTGTCCAGTGAGATACAACAAATCCTGAGATTGACTCATCCAGACCAAATCCACTAGCATCAACATTGATTCCAGTTGGATCAAATAAGAAATGCCAGTTTGTCATTGGTTGATTTTTAATATATTCAGCATCAATAAGATTTTTAGATAAAATTTCTTCTGCTTCACTTCCTTTTAGAATATTGTAAACTACAGGTTCATCTTCTTGGAGAACAGAGATAGGATGATTAATTTCGACACCATCTATTACGACTGGATCAGTTACAGATAATCCTCTCCAGCCCATGTCGACTAGAGTTTTTGTTTGATCTTTTGAAACCACATAATCGGTCAAAGTTCCCTCCAAGATTACTTTATAGTCAATGGAGGTATTCAGATTTCTTCCTTTAAGATGAAAATCATAAGTGACAGTTAATGCGGAAATTGTAGAACCACTTCCGTCATTTTGAATTTTGGAGTTTAGTCTATCAATCAAAGCTCGAACTTCAGGATTACTCTCATCGGCAACTCCGCTTTCAGTCCACTCTTTTGTATGCAATTCATCAAATAGAGTTCCTCCGTTAGGATATTCTATGAAGACTGTTTTTTGGTAATTTATTTTAAAGAAGGATTCATCACTGTTAGGGTTAATTCGAGCATCCATTTGAGCAGCCCAAGCAGGAGAACTAGAACTAACAATAAGAATACTGGCAAGAAGAATAGTTAGAGCGACTACCCTAGACACAGAATAGTTGCTTCGATTAAGAGTAATAAACTTATCCTCAAAACAGATCGGAATTTTTTGAAAAAGTAATATGGAGTATTATTCTCAGAACTTACGGTTTTAGAAAAGATATGATGGTTACAATTTTAGCAGGAGGGACGGGTTCTGTCAAACTAGTTAGAGGGTTAGTCTCACAAGACATCAAAGTAAATGTAATTTCCAATGTAGGGGACAATTATTGGCTATACGGACTTTACGTGTGCCCTGACATTGATACGATAATTTATGGTCTTGCAGACCTGCTTGACCAAGAAAGAGGATGGGGCATTAAAAAAGACACATTCAATTTTTTGAGACAAATGGAAATCTTTGGTGAAGAAACATGGTTTAGAGTAGGAGATAGAGATGCAGCAACTCATTTGATTAGAACAAACATGCTAAAAAATGGCAAGAATTTGAGTGATATTACAAAGTGGATGTGTGAAAAATTTGCAGTTAGTGCAAACATAATTCCAGTTACTGACAATAGTGTAGAGACAAGGATTACTACCGACAAGGGAGAATTACACCTTCAAGAATATTGGGTAAAACACAGAGGGAAAGACACAGTTGAAGGAATCCAATATATCGGAGCAGAAAAAGCAAGACCGAATCCCGAGGCAGTAAATGCCATCCATGATGCAGACTTGGTAATTCTTGCACCAGGTAATCCATTGACATCAATTGGACCAATGCTTCAGATAAAAGGAATTAGAAAAGAACTCTCAAAAATTAAGAAAAAAGTAATTGCAGTAAGCCCCTTAATTGGAGACAAAGCAATTACAGGTCCAGCAGCTAAATACATGGAGGCAGCTGGAATAGAAACAAATGCTTATGGATTGGCCAAAATGTATTCTGATGTTTGTTCAAACATCATAGTAGATACCAAAGACAAAGCATTGTTAAAGAAAATTCAGAATCTTGACATGAAAGGATACGATACAAAGATTACAATGAAAAACAAAATTGCTGAAGATGCTCTGGCCAATTTTATTTTAAAACAAATTCACGTGTAGTTTGAAAACCGCAGCAATAATTCCAGTAAAAACATTT
>JASFMV010000060.1:0-6912 GCA_050117375.1 Nitrosopumilaceae archaeon
TTCTCCAAGTGCTTGTTTGGTAATGTCTGGAGGCAAAAAGTCTGGTTCTCCTACCTCCATATGGATTATTTTCTTACCTTCCTGTTCCATTGATTTTGCTTTAAGAAAAATCGAAAGATGTGTTTGCTTGTTACTCGATTGTACTTTGATTGATTCATTTAAAAGAAAATTTAAAAATTTTGTAGCGATAGTTTCGTCAAATTTTAATTCGCCACATAAAGAAATGATTTTTGTTCTTAGATTATCTTCTCTGGATTCATCTGTTACTCCTTTTCCTATATTTTTTTTAATTTCTCCAATTTTTTTTGCAATGTCTGTTCTAGTCTTTAACATCTTTATCATTTCGATGGTAATCTCGTCCATCTCGCTGCGAAGTTCGTTTATTTCTGTCATTTTTTACAATACGGGTTTGATTTGACCTGCTAATAACGCATGATCTGCTATTGTTAACGCTACAAGAGAATCTACTACCGGTGGAGCCCTTGGAACAACACAAGGGTCATGCCTTCCTTGAACTTGTAAAGTCGCATTCTTTTTTGTTTTAATATCTACAGTACTTTGTTTTTTAGCAATAGATGAAGCTGGTTTGAAAGCTATTCTCATAGTTATTGGCATTCCATTTGATATTCCTCCAAGTATCCCTCCTGAATTGTTTGTTTTTGTAATTATCTTTCCCTTTTTTACTGTGTATAGATCATTATTTTCAGAACCAAATAACTCTGATCCATGAAATCCTGAACCAAATTCAATTCCTTTCACGGATGGTATTGAGAAAATTGCTTTACTTAGGTCTGATTCTAAAGAGCTAAAAATGGGTTCTCCTAATCCTACTGGAACATTGGTTGTTATGGATTCTATTATTCCCCCTAAGGAATCTCCTTTTTTCTTTGCACTAAGAATTGATTCCTTCATTTTCTTAGCTGTACTTTCATCTGGACATCTTACATCATTTTTATAAATTGATTTTGCCATTTTGGTATTGAATTCTTTTTTCATTTTGGTTTTACCAATTTGGGATGTGTATGAATTGGTTTCAATTCCTAAAGTTACCTTGATTAATTTTCTAGCAATTGCTCCTCCCATAACATGAGTTGCAGTTAGTCTTCCTGAGAATCTTCCTCCTCCACGATAATCGTTAAAATGATTGTACTTTACCATCGCAGGATAATCTGAATGTCCTGGTCTAAGTTTTGTTTTCAAATTTTCATAATCTTTTGATTTTTGATCACTATTCCAAATTACCATTGTAATTGGAGCTCCTGTTGTATGTCCTCTAAAAACTCCGGAGATGATCTCTACCTTGTCTCCCTCCTTTCTTTGAGTAGTGATGAGGGAAGTTCCTGGTTTTCTATAGTCTAGCATTTTCTGAATTTCTTTTTCATCAATTTCTAACCCTGCGGGGCATCCATCCAAGACTGCGCCAATGGATTTTCCGTGACTTTCTCCAAAACTTGTAAGAACTAATCTTTGTCCGATAGAACTTCCTTGCATTATTCTAGGATTGTATGGTCGTGCTTATAATTCCTCATTCGAAAAATATCCAAAAATTCTAATGATCTCTCAATGATCTTGAAAATATTTTTTAGGTGTGACTAAAAATTACATATTATAGTGAAAATTTATCAAATAAATTCAAATAAATCTTAAATATCATTATAACCTATAAGATTAACGATGAAAAGCGCAAATTCTACTAACTGATTTGCGCGGCCCTGCGAAAAATACATGTTATTTACGCAAAGGCGTACTGGGTGAGGAGAAAGCTTTTCACTCTATACAGGGTCGCGCCTTTTGATCTTTTTAGAATATTTTTTTTATATCCAAAAATTAAGAGTTGAGTATTCTGGCACCTATTTTCTTCATTTCATCGATAAAATCAGGGTAGGACACTTTGACTGATTCAGGATCTGATACCGTACAATTGCCTACATACATTCCTGCAATACAAAACGACATGAATAATCTGTGATCATTTTCTGAATTCAAAGTTGCACCGTTGAGTTTATCTGGTGCAAACAAAATCAGGCCGTCTTCTTTTTCCTCAACCTTTACTCCAAGTTTTGATAATTCTCTGGCCACAATTTTAATTCTGTCAGTCTCTTTTAATCTTGCATGCTTTACGTTAACAATTTCAATTGATTCAGATGCTTTCAAAGCTAGAATAGCTAAGGGTGGAAGTAAATCTGGAGAATTGCTAAGGTCAAATCTACCCCCAGTTAGTTTTTCGGGTGATTCAATTTTTATTTTATTATTTTGAATTATTACTTTGATTCCAAGTTGCTCAATTATGTCGATAAAAACCTCGTCTCCTTGAGGCAAGTTTCCGATATCGCCTTGAACTTCAAAATTTTCTCCGCAAAGTATCGCTGCTGATAATAATAAAGCAAGGCTTGAAAAATCAATTGGAACAGTAAAAGTTGATGGTTTGTAAATTTGAGGGGCGATGTGGTATCTTTTGTAAGGGATTAAAGTTTGAACAGTAACTCCAAACTTCCTCATTGTTGCAATAGTTGCATCAAGATATGGCTTTGAAACTAAATTGCCTTCTATTGACAAGCCTACTCCCTTCTCAGTTAAGGGTGCACTGATTAACAATGCCGAAACAAATTGGCTAGAAAAACTTCCAGGTATTGTGACTTCCCCTCCAAAAATTTTTCCTGTAATTTCGATTGGAGGTTTGCCGTCTGTTGATGAGCATTTTGCACCCATACTTTCTAATGCATCTAGTAATGGCTGCATTGGTCTGGTTTGTAGGCTTGAATCCCCGGTCAAAGTTGTTTTCTTTGGAAACAAACTCGCTATTCCTGCTGCTATTCTGATAGTTGTTCCAGAATTTTCTGCATTAATTTTAGGCACAAATATGCCCTCTCCGATGGATTTTTTTACAATGATTGATGAGTCTTCTCTCTCCAATTGAGCGCCAAAATTTCTACACGCATCTATTGTTGCATTAGTGTCTGCAGAAAACAACACATTTTCAACTTTGCTTCCATTTCCCGCCAAGGATGCAAGAAAAATTGCCCTGTGAGTATAACTCTTGTTTGGTGGACAAATCAAATTACCAGAAAGTCTTGATTTTTCTATTCTACAACTCATATGCTTCAGCTTTCTTATTGTTTATTTTGGATACGATTATGTTTCCTTCTAAGGAGGAAAAAACTTTCTTAACTCCTGATTCATTTCCTTTTTTTACAATTGCTGCAACTGCAGGGCCATTTCCAGATACTGATGCTCCAAGAGCTCCCTTTTCTAGAAGATCAGTAATGATTTTGGGGTCTGAATTAAGAATAGTTGATGTTGCTAATCCGTTAATTATCATGGCTTCCCAATAGTTTGAGTTTTTAGCTAACTTCCATGCATTATCAAATACTGAAGATAGCATTTTCAAATTTTTTACATTTCCACGTTTTCTATTTTTTGGAATAAAAATTATTGCTACTAAATTGGAGGGGATTTTTTCAGAATGAATAATTTTTTTCTTTGCATTATCAGTTACATTAAATCCCCCAAAATAACAAGAACATGCATCGTCATATGCTCCTGTGATACTTACTTTGGATTCTATTGATGCATCCACTCCAGCAAGAAGGATTTGTTGGTCAGTCATGTTTGGTTTGAATATTTTTGCACAAGCTAAAGCTACTGCTGAAGAAATCGCACTTGAGCTTTTCAATCCATAACCTGTTGGTATTTCTGATTCTAAATTTACAACTATTTTATTTTGTTCCAAATCTTTTTTTGTTAAAATTTTCTCAATTGTTTTGTTGATTAATCTGGAACTGAGAGTCTTATTTTTTGATTGAATTGTGATTCCTTTTCCTGGGGTGGTTTCTACTACAGCTTCAACAGCAAGTGAAATTCCTAAAGTTGCCCCTTTTTTGTTTGCTATTGCATTTACTAGTGATACTGCGCCATGAACGACTGCTCCTGCCTTTGTCATTATACTCCTCCTAGGAGAGCTTTTTTCATGGCATTATAAGGTGCTTCCATCCTGTGCCAAATCTCAAAGGCTCTTACAGCCTGACCTAAAAGCATCTCATAACCATAAATTATGGTGGCCTCTTTTTGCTTTGCTTTTTTTATAAAATCCGTATTCATTGGCATGTATACAATGTCATAAACAATTGTGTTGGGCTTTATGGCTTCTAAAGAAACTGGACTAGGCTCATTTTTCAATCCGATGGATGTGGCGTTTACAATGATGTCGTAATCATCTAGATCACTCCTAATATTTTTAAGCTCAAGAGTATCTGCTTCAAGTCCAATTTTATTTGCAAATTGTGCCAAGTTGTTTGCATTCTCTAGAGTTCGATTTACAATTGTAATGTGTTTGGCATGTTCCTTTGCAAATCCTGCTACAATTGCTCTTGCAGCTCCTCCTGCACCAATTAACAAAACTTTAGAATTTTTAATTATTAAATTTCTTTTTTTGAAAGGATCTAAAAAACCATCCATGTCGGTGTTGTATCCTTTTAGTACTCCATCGTTATTTGTAACTGTGTTTACTGCACCTATTAGGCTGCAGGATTCGTCAATTTTATCCAAGTATTTCATCATCTCTACTTTATGAGGAATTGTAACATTAAATCCTGCAATTTTTATTTTTTTTAATGCATCAATCCCGTCTTTTAATTCTCCTTTTGGAATTCTATATGCAATGTAAGAGCATTCTAAATTGAGTTCTCTGAATGCGGCACTATGAATATTTGGAGATAAGGAATGATCAATTGGGTCTCCAATAACTGCAAATGTTTTTGACATGTTTTCTTTTGATTAACATGAATCATTTAAACTCTCAACTTTTCATCTTGAAGAATTGTACTCTGGTAAGAAATATTGATAATAATTAATTTTTTAACTTAATAATTCTCTTAACTTCATCCACACTAAATTGACCTGGAGCTACGGGTTTCCCCAGAGACACATAGGTATAAGGACTACCCAAATACAGGCTCAAAATTCTTGAAATTCGACCTGGATCTCCCATAGCAAAAGCGATTAAATTGATTTTACCTTTTTTACTGTATAACTCCAACACTCTTGTGACATCATCAGTTGATTTGGCAGTTGTTACTATTTTGATATTGTCTGAAAATTTTCTCATTTGATTCATTTTTGACTTTAGTTCTGAAAGTTTGGGAGTTTTTTTAAAATCGTGCTCAGAAATTAGAAGATTTGTTTTAGTATCTTTTAGATATCTGGCTAATTCTTTATTTTTCTTTATTGTACTAAATTCAACATCAAGTAAAAATGGATTGTATTCTGCAATTAATTTCAATATGGATATCCTTTCTTTTTCATTTCCACTAAATTTCCCTCCTTCTGTTTTAGGGCGTAATGTGCAAACAATCTTTTTTAGATCTTTTCTTGCATTTTGCAGAACAAAAGGTATCTGTTCAGGTTTTAAAAAATCAAATCTTAATTCAACGAAATCAGATTTTTTCAATCCTGTCTTTAGGATTTGTTTTAATTTCTTAGGGTTTGTTTCTGCAATGGATACACAAGTTTTGTATTTCATTTTGGTTATTTTTCTAAAATATATTCGTCGGAGACTTCCATTCCAAAATGTCTTCCTGTGGCTGCTTTTGAATAGACCATAACTGTGTCTCCTTTTTTCAGATGAGTTACTGAAACTAGTTGTCCTGTAGGTTTTACAAAACGGATCGTTTCGGCATCTTGTGCAATGATTCCTCCTACTTCTCCATCTACCGATGCTTTGATCATTAGCATTGGTCTTCTTTCAATTTTGGAACGACCCACAGTTGCTCTTCTTGCCTTGCCTTTTGAGTTTATGATTAATACTTCAGAACCTGTTTCTACTTCTGAAAGGTAACTAGTTGTTCCGTCTGGAGATAAAGTATAACAATGAACTGCCCCTGCATTTACTCTGAAGGGTCTTGGCGATGTAAAGGAGGATCCTACTGATTCATTATGAACCAAAAACAAAAAGTTTGATCTACTTCCAATCAACATTCCTTCTCCTTTGTGAAGCATGGAAGCCGTGTCTACACATACTCGCTCACCGTCTCCTACTTCTTTAATCTCGATTATTTTTCCCTTTTTCAAATCAAAACTCTTACTGCCTAAGTATATCATGACCTCTCTGACTTCGCCAATTGAGGAAGTACTGAAAATAACTCCGTCAACTCCTACCTCTAAGATTGAAAACATCTTTCTTACCTCTTCAGGAGTTCTAGCAATTGCGTAAATTTTGGTATGGATTTTATGAAGTTTGGCAATGATGTTCTCAAGAGGGATAATTTTCCAATCTTTTACCTCTACAATTACAAAATCTAGCCCTTTTTTTGCAATGTTGAGAACATCTTCAATATCCTCATTTGATAGTATTTTGAATTTTCTCCCGATCTTTTTGCCTTTTTGTTTTTTGATGATTTCTTTTTCAATTACAACATGTTTTGCATTTTGCGATGGAAAAATTGTATCTAGATTTACCTTTGTTTTGCCCATCTTTTTTGGGTCAAGGTAGATCATGTTGATCCCTTCTTCTTTTAATTGCTGAAGGAATTTGGGTAATTGCCCTTGAGATACCTTTGGAGATATGATGAGTTCTCGTGTTTTACTCAATTTTTTTCATTGCTTCCTTTGCGGATTCTTTTTTGAAAATAATAGATGCTAATGCTTCAACCATTTTTTCTGGAGTTTTATGTGCAAAAATATTTCTTCCATACGTTACACCTTTTGCGCCTGCTGTAATTGCATCTTCAGTCATTTGTAAAATATCTAAATCTGTTTTTGCTTTAGGGCCTCCTGCAATTACAATTGGAACAGGTGTACTTTTCACAATCTTAGAAAATGAATCGACATCTCCTGTGTATACTGTTTTGACAATATCTGCTCCACATTCTGCGCCAATTCTTGCAACATGTCCAACAATTTCCGGATCATGTGGGT
>JASFMV010000061.1:0-6871 GCA_050117375.1 Nitrosopumilaceae archaeon
GCGATGGAATTAAAAATAATCTAGATGCATGTCCTCTCCAAAAAGAAACTTTCAATAATTTTGAAGATCAAGACGGTTGTCCAGATAATAAACAAAAACTAACTGATTCAGATAACGATGGAGTTCCAGACGTAAAGGATATGTGTCCAAACCAAATGGAAAATTGGAATAGATATATGGATTATGACGGTTGCGCAGACTATATCCCAATATCAAACAGGAGCCCAGACACTGACAAAGATGGATTAAACGATGATGTGGATGAATGTCCCACTGACAAAGAAACTTGGAACAAATTTGAAGACAAAGACGGTTGCCCTGATGTTTTTCCAGAACAATCAAGATACAAACATGATGATGATTTAGATGGAATAATTAACGGTAACGACCTATGTCCGGTTGAACCTGAAGACTATGATGGGAATGAAGACAAAGACGGTTGCCCTGAATAAAATTATACAGAATTTTCAATTTTAAAATCAATTTTAAAACCCTAAATCTATTTTAAAAATGAACAATAACTATGCTTCCAAAATTCTCTAGTAAAGCCTTTTTGGCCCCAATGGCAGGCGTAAGTGATCCTGCTCTAAGGTTACAATGTAAACAAATGGGTGCGGGATTGGTCGTAACAGAGTTCACAAATATTCATAGCATTATTGCCAAAGAAAATAAACTTAAAGAAAACAAAAAAACTATTCAAGAATTCCTTGAATATTCTGAAAAGGAAAGACCATTATCAGTTCAATTGTTTGGATCTAATCTTGAGGCATTAGAAAAAGCTGCAAAAATAGTAGAACCATTTTTTGATATAATTGACTACAATATGGGATGTCCTGCTCCTCATGTTACGCAACAAATGGCAGGAGGTGCACTTTTACAAGAGAGCAATCTTACAAAGCAAATCTTTTCTACTTTAGTAAATGCCGTAAAAAAACCTGTTACTCTAAAGGTTAGACTTGGCGTTACGGAAGCAAGTAAATATTTGTTTAAAGATATTGCTCAAATTGCAGAAGATGAAGGCATTGAAATGATCACTTTGCATCCAAGAACAGTCAGCCAAGGATATTCTGGAAATGCTGATTGGAAAATGATAAAAGATCTAAAAGAAATATCGAAAATCCCTATTGTGGGAAATGGAGATATTACTACACCAGAGGATGCAAAAAAAATGCTTGATGAAACTAATTGTGATTATGTGATGATTGGAAGAGGAGCAATGGGAAATCCATTTTTATTTGAACAAATCAATGATTTTCTTAAAACTGGTACTTACAAAGAATATTCCTTCAAAGACAAATTAGATTCTTTTTTTGAATATATGCAACTTTCAAAAAATTACAAAATAAAATTTGCAAACATTAAGGGTCAGGCAATGAGATTCACCAAAGGGATTTCTGGTGGCGCCAAAATAAGATCAAAAATAACTTTTACAAAAAATATTGAGGAACTTGAAAAAGTTATGGTCGAAGCATATCGTCAGTAATAATCATATCAAAATGTATATCTACAAATTTTCATTTTAATTTAAGATTATATTAAATTTATTTAATTAAATCATATTATTATTTATATATTTGAAGTATTATCATTAAATATGAAATTAGGAGGCAGAATGTAAGATGGCTACGGGATATGTTTTGATCAATTGTGAGCTTGGTTCTGAAGAGGCCGTAATTTCAGAACTCAAATCTATTGATGGTGTAAAAGAGGTTCATGGTACATTTGGGGCTTATGATATTCTAGCAAAGGTCCAATCCGATCAAGTCGAAAAACTTCGCGAGACCATAACATGGAAAATTAGAAAAATTCCAAAAATTCGATCAACCTTAACCTTAATGGGAATAGAAGGACAAGAATAAGGAAGTATACAATTTGGCAAAAGCCTATGTCTTGATGAACTGTGATTTGGGTTCTGAAAAAAATGTTATCGCTTCGTTAAAAGAAATTGATGATGTTAAAGAGGTTCATGGTACTTTGGGTCTTTATGATATTATTGCTAAAATTGAATCAGGCTCCGAAGAAAAGGTAAAGAATGTAGTAACAAACCAAATAAGAAAAATGTCCAATATTCATTCAACAATGACACTAACTCGCTCTGAATCAGAAAAATTGTTTGCACCATCTGAAAAATTAATCAGTGCTATGCTTGGTCAAAATAATGCCCAAGCTTATGTCGTTATTCATTCTGATAAAGGAGAAGAATACACCATTTTAAAAAATTTAAGTCATATTCCTGAAGTCAAAGAGGCTGATGTTGTGTTTGGATTTTATGATGTAATTTGCAGAATAGAGGCCACAGAATATAAAATTCTAGAAAATGTAATTACAAAGGCAATTCGAACATTGCCTCATATTAGAACAAGTATGACTCTCAATGTAATCTCAGAACAAGAATCCTAGGGTTTTATTTTTTTAATAGAACACAACTCACACAAAGAAGCAGGAATTTCCAAATCTCTCTCAAAAATTACTTATGATTTTACCTTTCTATCTTGATGCTCACACCCAAAAATTGACCGAAATTGTAAAACCACAAATTTATTTCTCATTTATTGTTTATTAGGTTGTTTTGAAATTTATTAAAAATATGTATTAAATTCTGTCAAAAATTAAACAGATTTACTCTCCATAAAATTGACTCCAATCTTTTCCTAGAATTTGAATTATTCTGTATGCCAATCTATCTATATTCACATTTGGCTCTGCAGTAATTAATAGAACCATTTCTTTTAATGGAAAGCTCATCATTACCAATTTTTCACGTCTAGACGCTGAATATTTTACTGCACCCATTGAATAATCAAACTTCTTTCTTGTGGATATACGATATGCCAACTCTCTGAAAATTTTTTGTTGTTCTTCATCACTTTCAAAAGGAATCACATCTCCACGAAATTTACCTTTAATCAAATTCCCCTGCATATTTACAAATCCTGCAAATCTAATTTCTTTTTCAGAAAGAATTTCATCCAATATTGATTTAAAATTACTATTTGGTATTTCATCTTCCATATTTCATCTGGTTATTGTACATTTTTTATCCATAAAAGAGATGCCTTATAGGATAAACTTGTTGGAGGTTAGAGAATATAAAATAAAATAATTAGAGGGCTTCGCTTCCTCTCTTTTTTGATGCAATATTATAAACATCTTCTACATTTTCTATTGATACAATTCCATCTCCAGCAGATCCAGTAAAAGCAGCATCTGCCATAGCGGAAACCACCGATTCTACTTGAGAGTCCTCAACAATTGTACTGACTGTTGCTACCTTGTTATATTCGGCCACAAATGATCCCGTACCTCTTCCAGCTCTCATTGTTTGTCTTCTGCCAGAACCACGTCCATTTCCTTCCAATATGGTATAGCCTCCTACTTTTTCTTTGATTGCATCAGAAACTGCACCTACTTTATCAGCTTGTATAGTTGCCTCGACTCGTTTCATTTGCATTCCTAAATCCCTATTATTTAAAAAAGATCATATGTTTTAATGGAAACATTATGATACATTACAGATTTAGGTTATTTCATAATCCTCTGACCTTATTATTTGGGTTTGAAAAATAAAATCATGAAAAGCGATGAAAAACGATCCCATCGTCTCAATTATCTTTTAAAATACTATTTACAAAACCCCAAAGAAACAGATCTCTATCTTAGAGCAAAACAAATGGGAGTCACAGATTCTACTGCAAAAGATTACATCAGAACAGTAATAATTCAAGCAAAAAAAATTTATTCCAACTAAATTTTTCCAAAAAACCCTTACAATTCCAATTAATCGGATATTCGCTAATCTTTAACACGGTAACTTCATAAACAATCTCTTAAAAGAATACAATAGGTATGACCGATCCAATTTTGGATGATGTTCAAGCTCTATTGGATAAAGAATTCGGAGATAAGCGAATTTTAGAACAAATCTTGAGAGCTGCCCAAAATAATGAGGTAATAAGTAATTTTGAGCGAAATTATGTTAGAAAATTAGCAGAAAAACATTTAGGAAAAAAACCTCTTGTTGAAAAGAAAATACCAGAAGAACCAAAAGAACCAATTCCAGATGTTATGCCTACACCAACACCAAAACCTCAAGCAATACAAACATTATCAGAACCTCCAAAAATAACAAAATCTAATTCTCAAAATAATAAAATTTTGCTTGGAGTCGGAGTTGCCGCATTGGCTGTAATAATAATAGTTGCTGCATCTCTAAGTGGAACTTCGGATATTTCTCCGACTACAAATATAGATCCTACTTCAAGTGCTACAAAATCATTTTCGATAAAAACAGATCAGCCATCTTACAACAAAGGTGATATTATATCAATTACTGGAACCATCAAAGCTTCAATAACTCAGGTCAGTCTGTCGATTTCAAATTCAGAAAATGAAATTGTTTGGTCTGAACAAGTCAACGTAAAAACTAATGGACAATTTTCAACTCTTACCTTTGCTGGTGGACCTGGTTGGGGAAACTCTGGAACCTTTACATTAATGGCTGAAACCAATTCAGAACAAGCTAAATCCACATTTACCATTAATGGATAATCATTCAAATTCCTTCCAATGGGAATCAATAATTTTTCTTAGTTCCTCAACGGTGATTTCTTCCATAAATTCACGGTATACGGTGAATTTGTTATGAGTGATTTTTTCATCATAGATGTCTCCTGTTTTTGGTATTATGCCATTTTTCCATTGACTCATCTCAAATATCCAAATCCTTGAATCTGGATTTGAAAACTCTATATCATCACAACCTACAATGTACAAATAACATTTGGTTGTTTGGCTTAATTTTTCATGCAACTTTTCATATGCAATCATTTGGCCTTTTGGTATGTTGATCTTATCATTATGGAACCCCTTGAATTCTAGAATGATAAATCCCCCATTATGTTCAATAAGCCAATCTATATCGGTGCCTCCAGAGGCTATCATTCCATGAACTATCAATTCTCCTAAAACTTCTCTTCCTCGTGTGAATTCTTCCTCATCAAAAATTTTGTATTTTGCCTTCGCGCTTTTTCTTACTGATTTATGTTCCTTAGAATTTTCATTGTGAAATGATTCTTTATCATAGAAATTATCTATTAAATCACTAGTTTCATTACTCACAAATGAAAAATCAAACTACATGATGATAAAATGATTTGTATAAAAAAATAAAGTTGTGATACTTTTTACATTTCAACGAGATAGGTATTCACCTCCAGGACCCTTATACAGAATCAAATATTCTTCTGGTTTTTTTCGATTTTTTTTTGCATTTAATGCATCTTGATACATTTCAAAATTCTCAATTAAGTATAACTGACCGTCAGGATTATCAAAATAATCTATGCCAACTAAATTGAATCCTTTTTCAGGTGTAAAGTTCTTTTTTTCTTGTTCTAGATTACTCTGTTCCATTAGTTTAAAGATAATTTTGCTAATTTATCAATGAATTGAAATTATTGATCATAAATCATTAAATTTTTCTCTTCTAATAATGCATGTAAGTTATGTACAGAACGATATACATCGGATTCTTTTTTAGCTCCTGTACATACAAGCTTACCTGATGCAAATAACAAAATAACTGTTTTTGGTTCTAACATTCTATGTATTAACCCTGGAAATTGTTCTGGTTCATACATACTACGTGGTAATGTCTTTGCAGCTTTTTCAAGATGAATTTTCCCTCCAAGATTAATAGCAGCTACAATATTTTGTACTGTAATTACCGCATCTTTTTTTATTTTGATTTTTCCCTTTCTTAATTTTTGAACTACTGTGTTAACTGCCTTTACTGCAAGCTCTTCTGACTTTGCTCCTGTACAAACCATTTTACCAGTTCGGAAAATCAGTGTTGCAGTTCTTGGGGCTTTTAATCTAAAAACTAGTCCTGGAAACTGTTCTGGATGATATTCTGTGTCTGGAAATTTTTCAGTAATTTGATTAAGATCGATTTGTTGGTCTATTGATGCAGAAGCAACTACGTTTTCAACACTAACAATAGGCTTTGTTTCAGGCATGCAGTGGCTCTTTAAATAGGGCCTTTATATAAAGTACTGAGGATTTTTCTCTAGTTTTTAATGATGTCCTATCCACTGATAACGATACTCTTCATCCATTATGTCAGTTACAATGTCTTTGTTTTTGATATTTGCTTTAGGTAATACAACATCAAAAAAACCTAGCCTTCCCTTGTAAGGAATTGGAATTCTGAATTGCTTTGCATTTTTTAACATAAATCCATATTCTTTATTTTGAAAATCTTTAGACGCAAAATGATATTTTTTATCATTTTTTACTTCATTTACTGAATTGTATTTTTTCACATCATAAATTGTAGCCTTACCTACAATTGCTCCTGTAATGAATTTTTTTGTAATTTTTAATCTCTTACAATCTTCAATTCGAATTTTGAGTGGAGCATGAATTAAAAATTCTCCACGAAACCCTGTATTCCAATTTCTAAGTTCTATGGTCTTCTTCCTGGAAATTATAAGATCCGCAAAAGGTTGAGAAACAGAAAGACATTTCATTGTATTGTTTTTGATTATTACTTGAATTTATTGCACACTACATCTGTTAGGGCCCATTTCAAGATCGGGAACTTGCTCCTCTGTTATGGGGATAGTTCCTTTATTTACTTTAATCACCATAGAGTAATTCATTGGTCTAGGCGTTGACATGCTAACAACTTTTTTTACAAAATCTTCCTTACTCAAATCAATTAAAGACAATTGTTTTGCCATCTTTGGAGTTGTATAAAATATGCCATTTTCGGTAGGTTGGACTCCCTCTCCATGATGGGTGGGGAAAATTTTTGCATCAGGTGGCAAATTAAGCAATTTGTTGTGTAATGTTTCATGTAACTGAAAAG
>JASFMV010000062.1:0-6812 GCA_050117375.1 Nitrosopumilaceae archaeon
AAATCTTCAATGATTATAGATTCACAAACATTACAAATCGAAGTTACCAGAAGCACTGCAGGGCCTGATCGAGATTTTGTTTATGATGTAATTGCTACCAATTCAAATGGAAATTCTTTCACTTTACCCAATTCCTTTACCGTAACAAGTCAATAAGGATCTAAAGATATCAATTAAAACTCAATCTCAACTCAATCTATTTTGTTTCGAAAACCTAATCTTTGTTTTTTGATTTGACAAATCATTGCCAGATCTTTTTTTAGATATTGAAACTGCCCCATTATTCACAAAAGAAGAATATTTTCAAACCAAGGAAAAAATTGATTCGGGTCAATTGAGTAGAAATTCTGATGACAGAGACTTGTTTTGGAGGTTTGACAGAGGAGGGCTGACTCCTTTTGAGGGAAAGGTAATTCTCATCACTTACAAAATCAACAATGGGCATGTCTTTCGATTAAAGGAATGGGAGATGGGTGAAAAAGAGATGTTAAAAAAATTCTATGATCTTGTAGTAGATTTACAAAGAGGTGTAGGAACAGATAGACTCAAAATTATTGGCCATAATATTTTACGTTTTGATTTGTTTTTTATTTACAACCGAATGAAGCACCATAAAATTGAAGATGAAAAATGGTTACATCAATGGATAATCAATAAACCCGAAGTCATTGATTTTCTTCAAACTCATTTACCTCTAAATGACTTTAAAACTAAAGGGCTCAGACATGATGTTCTGGCTTATGCTTATGGTTTTCCTGTAAAATCCACTTTAGGTTCAGGAGAAATACCACACTACTTTCAAGAGGATTACACCAAAATAATAGAATACTCTGAGCGTGAATTTATCTATCCAGAATTATACAATAAGATAATCAATGATGGAACCATTTCAAAAAAGCAGCTTTTAGAATCCATAAGACATTATGAGGAATTGCAAGAACAATCCAAAAATCAATCACCCTGACTTATTCTGATAAATCGTCCATCGATATTAAATAGAAACTTCGTAAGAATCATCTACCTAGCACAACATGGTATTGGATTTGTGATACAACATCTAATACCATGATTTTTTAATTATCAAAAGGAAATGCCGCTGATAAATTATACGTCTCCCTTATATGTCTCAAAAAATTGTTACAATTAAGGAATCAAGCCCTTCTCACTATTGCCCGATACCTGATTAGGTTTGATCTCCTTTTCAATTATTTTACTCTCTGATCGAAAAAGATGCTAAAAGAAACTATTTTGTGAAAAACAATTACACTAAAAACTCAAATCATAATGAAATTTTAGAAATTTTGCATGAAAGAAGAGACTCGGCCCAAAGAAGAGGAAGAAAGACCTGAATGGGCATGGTTAATGAAAAGAATGACTAAGGAAACCTGAAACTATTCAAGTTTCTTGAATTGATCTTTTGTCATTCCAAGAATTACCTTTTCTCCAACTCCCCAGATTTCAGATTTTGATAGAATTTTAGAATGAGTAATACCATCTGCAATTTCAATGGATTCAATTTCTTTGGTATCAGGGTGTCTGTGAATGCGCTTTACCTTGCCAATTTTTCTCCTATCAGTATCAATGACTGGAATTCCTATTCTTATTGGAGGTCTGCTGAGAAGAAGTGTTTTTTCTGTAAATTTATCAACATAGTCTTCTGCAAGAAAATAATCCCGTCTGAATCCTTGATGGATAGTTACACCGCATACACAAAGGGTACTTGGATTAATGTGGATGTGTTTTACCTTGCCATACTCTATACCTTCTCTATCGATTACCTTTTTCCCGGTAAAAGAGTCTGCAGGTATCATATTTGGTGGGGCTTCTTCAAGTTTTACTGACATGACAGGTTCTGTAGAGATTTGCTTATCTTACCAAATATCAGAATTTTCTATCAATGGGGTTAAATTACTTGACAGATTTATTCCTGCGTGGAAATTAAGGATAGCCCTTTCAGAGGGGTTTTGATAACAAAGGGAAGAGTTAGCGGTAAGGAGCACCAAGTAAAGCTGCGAGGTGTAAAATATAATGAAAAAATCTATTTTTCAAGACATAGACCAGATAGCGACTGGTTTCAAAACGCCATTGTAAATTCCACAGTCAAAGTAATTTTCGATAATTCTACTTTTGTGGGATCCGCCAAAATTGTTAGCGACGATGCACTAAATCAGAAAATATCATATCTGAAATACCCTGGGGAAAAAAGAGCCGAAGAAAAAAGGGTTGCAATTGAAATTACACTACATGAACAACTGTAGTCAAGCCTCTTCGGTCAATCTCTACATTATTCTCCATTTCACTGATTGTCACAGTAAAGGAAATCACATCCCGCTGTTTTGCATTTTCTGCATGAAGTTTGAGATGAATGTCCATTAAATCAAATTCTTCTTCAGGTAAATTTGACTCATCTAAAAAAGCCTCACATGTAGACTCTATTCTAAATCGGTCATTTTTGAAATGATATCCAAGTTTTGTTTTACGACCGTTTCTTCCAGCAGCTTTTACATTTACATCAATGATACCAGATTTTGCCTTTGTGTAACTAGAGGTACCATTTACAAACACTCCAATTTGAAACGGTTTGCCAGCAGTTGATTCTGCCATTTTCTGAATACCGTCATTCATCACAACATCTACTGCCTGTATTGTCTGGGAAACTTTGGCAATCCATTCGTTTGTTCTTTTTATAGTAGATTCAATTCCTGCTCTTCTTCGTTTATCTTCATCATCAGGAAGTTGATAGTAGTCAACCCATGCATGATAATCCTTTGAAATATCTTTGATGAAATCCATACAAGTTATCTTGTAATCATTGACGTTGTCTGTCCTCAAAGATGCATCATCAGTGCGAAGACCATCATAATCCATAGGCATTGCCATAACACACCATAATTCAACCATCTAAAAAAACCAATCCTGTGTGAGATTAATGGTTATAATGGGATTCGGCAAAATGAAAATATGATATTTTCTGAGATTGTTTCAGATCTTCAAGAGCAATTGAAGCGAGATCTGGCACAAATTAGATTTTTGCTAAAAAAGAATCCTGCCATCGGTTACTCAAGAATAGTCGAGATTGGAAAGAAAGTTGGAAAAAAATACAACATCAATTTGGTAGTGAATTTTCCAAAAGAGGGAAGAATTGAGGAATATGACATGTATGGAAAAAGGGACCTAAGCCTAATTATCGACTATGAAAAAAAAAGATTCCCAATTGACAGAAACATAATCAAAGAAAAGGCGAAAGAAATTCTAGAAGATATTCAAATTGAAGATGCTTACATGTACGAGGACAAAGAAGGAGTTAGAGTCTTTACAAAGGATTGGAAGATAGACATTCTTCCGCATTCGGTTCATATTTGGACAGAGTTTGATGAAAAAGTAACAAAATTTTGTGATTGGCTGCTTGAAAATGTCTATGAGATGAAAAAGAAAAACTAGTTGACATTCTCTAATTTTTCTAGCAATCCGTGTGCTTCATAGTTTTCTGGCTCGATTTGAATAATTCTTTTACAGCACTCTATTGCATCGTTTTTTTGTTCCAAAAACAAATGTGCATTTGTTTTCATCATTAATGTTTCAACATCATCATTTTTCAAAGCAAGTGCTTTGTCAAAGTAGGAAATGGCCTTTTTGGCATCATCAAGAATAAGGTAAATCCCTCCAACAATAAACCAAAAATCATAATCATTTTCATATTTTGATTCTATGCTTTGAGCATATTCTATGGCTTCAATATAATCTCCTTTGTTAATTAATTTTTGAAGATGGCGTTTTGGATAAATTACAAGACCAACCATAATTTTTCAATAAACCTAGTTTGATCCCTTACTTTAATCAATTTGAATGTTCATTCTCAAAATCCTATTAAGAGGAGATTTTCATTATGCCTTCTTTGATAAGCCATTGAATTCCTTGTACAAAGGAGCTGTCATCGATTTGTCCGTCTGCCCACCAACCGGCATTGTTTTTGATCCATGAAGGAATTTCATTAGTACCCGTACCTGAACCTTGAGATGTGGGTGGAATTTTCATAATTCCTTCTTTGATAAGCCATTGAATTCCTTGTACAAAGGAGCTGTCATCGATTTGCCCGTCTGCCCACCAACCGGCATTGTTTTTGATCCATGAAGGAATTGCAGTAGGTGTTGGAACATCCTGCGGAGGATAAATTGGAACCTCTATAACCAAAAAATCATCAGGAGAGGAAGGAACTATATTTTCAGGCGCAAGTCCATAGACCCATACAACGTAACGTGCTGTACCAGGGTCTTCAGATACGATAAAATCTATTAATGTTTGACCAGAAGGAGAATATAGGAAATCCCTACCCTCTTCTTGAGCAATTGATCTTATCGGTTTCATATCTTGATCAACTACCAAAAAGTCGAACTGGACTTGATTAAGAAATTCGGTGTCATCAAATTTACTAATAAATTTGATAAGCCATTGCATCTCACAACCTTGGACAGGGTCTTCAGGTCCGTAAAAAGCATGGATTTGATATGAGAAATTTTTTGTAGGTTTTTTTACAGAAACAGATTTTTCATAATTTATTTGACAACCTAACTGAGCGGCAATTTGATCAGATGAAACTAGACCTTCAAAGGGAGTCGTCATCACATTTTGTTTGTATTCTAACAATTCAAATTTATATTCAGCAGGTGGAATTCCCTCAGATACATGGGTTACAGTATGTGCCTTTATCGGGAATGGGAAGTCATCTAAAATCCATATTTTGCTTGTGTAACCTCCAGTCCGCCATCCAACTAAAACAGTATCAAATGTTCCTGCTTTAACAGTAATTGTCTCAAGAGCCATAGGGACTACTTGTTCACCACCAATGTTTCCTATTTTGCCCCAGGATTTAGCAGAAAATTCTTTCGGCCCCTTTCCGCCAGAACTACCATCAGAGGTTGCAAACGCAGAAAGCCAGGCAAGTGAGGATTTGAAAGCACCTCTATAAACTCCCAGTTCAGGAGTTCCCCCGGTTGGTTCAGGTGCAATTTTTCCTAACTCCATCTCTCCAACAATAATTTTATTTCCATCATAAACTGCGACTTCGGCTAGCCATTTGGTTTCACTTCCAACTTGTTTATCCCCCTTAATCCAAAAATCCATCTCAAAAGTCGTACACTCCTTATAGTCAACATGACACATAGAATAGCTGAAAAAATCACCTTGCTTAAGACCTTCTCCCGAATACCATGACCCTTCTTTATCAACTCCACCTTGTTGGAATTGAGCAAATGCAGGTGAAAGTAATAAGGATCCGGCAATAAGACCAAAAATAATTGATAAAATTAAGACATTCAAATCTGACAAAAATTCACGTTACAGATAGTTAAACGTTATTCAAATAAGCAAATATAGAGGAAAATCCACCTGAAATTCACATGTGTGATTGCTCCAAAGTCCATCTTTACGAAGTCGAGTTTAAGCTAGATGGAATGACTGTTGTACCCACCCACAAAAACTGTGGTTTTGCACTGGGTGAAAAACAGGCAGACAAGTTCACGCAAGAGCTTGTAAAATCATGGGGCCTTGAGGAAGACGAAGATTCAGATTAAAAATAAAAAATAAAATTGAAAGTTACCGTTGATTACATTTGTCCAACGGCTTCTTTACAAACGCTAGTAGAACATTTGCAATCTGCGCTGCATATACAATGTCCTTGCATTGCACAGTCGCATGCATAATCGGGATCGCCGCTATCAGCTTCGCATCCACATGCTTGATCTGTCATAACTACACAGAGAATTCACTCATTTTAAAAGTTTAGTACATGCACAGAAAATTAGCGCCTAGAAATAGATTCTAAAATTTCATTTGAGGATTGTTGGACTAATTCTGCTTGTTGTCGTAGCAGGTTTGAATCTGCCTCTATGTCAAAGGCTACTTTTAGTACATGTATAAGATCAGGGTTTTTGTCTATGGATTTTTTGAATTTTACAAAGTTTTCTTTGTTGACACACCCCAAGTATAAGTAACAGTCAGAAAGCATCGAATTTGATAAAAAATAGTCATGTTTTTGCTGAATTATCAAAGGAAGATTATTTTTTTCTACCATTTCTGAAAATCCAATTGTTGATTTTAGCATTCTTTCAAGAAGAGAAGGAGTGGCACGCTCAATTCCCACTGTTTCATTAACTATGGAGATTTTTTCATTTATGGAATTTTTTTCAAGTTTTCTCATCAAATCCAGCATATGGGTAGGACTGGGTTTAATTTGGTTCAGAGACAGAATTCCGTCTGCCAGAAAAAATGCGGCACACTTTTGCCAACAAGGTGCAAAAACGTTAGAGTCGTTAATTGCTTGTTTTGTTTTCTCACAGCAGAAAATTGATTCAAGCAAAGAATTTTTTGCATAATCCTTGTACAGAATTGATCGTTTTTCTTTAACTTTAGATAAGAGCATTCTAAGATCCCAGGACTCGTCTTGAATGATTTGCATGTTATCATATTGAATTAGATTTTTTGATTGAGATTCAGAAATTTTACCATGGTGAATTTTTACAAAATTATGTTTGAATTCAATAATTTCATCGTTTTTGGATGTATCATCAAACACAGTAATATCATAATCACACGCATCTATAGAAGAATCCGAAGTTCTGCAGCCACTAAGACCAATTGGATATCTCTCCCAATTGTTTTGAGTGATGAGTTCTTCAAAGTTCACAGTGAATAATCAAACAAAATTTGTATAAAGCATCAAACTCACTAAATTTTACTAAAGAATTCAATGTGCAAGCATTTCCTTTAAATTATGAACATTACTCGTTTTCATCAAGCTCCTGTGGTGTAGTCCG
>JASFMV010000063.1:0-6797 GCA_050117375.1 Nitrosopumilaceae archaeon
CTCACTTGTCTGAGTTGCAATTCCACTCATTCTGGCAAGTAAATTCAAAGCGGTTCTTTCACAGGTTAGAATTTTATCTGCATTTCCAGAAATTTTCATAATTGTTTGATTGGGTTTTATTTTCTGGCCGTCTTTTTTTACAATTTGCACGCTACATCCCATAATGTTGAAAATTTCTTTTGCGAATTTTGCACCTGCGACGACTGCTTTTTCTCGGGAAACTATTCTTGCGGAAATTTTCTTTTTAGGTAAAAGGGCACTTGTAATGTCTCCTTTGCCAATGTCCTCAGCTAGAAAACTTGCCAGTTCTTTTCTAATGTTGTATGTCAATGCAGTGCTATGATTTGTAATAATTTTAAAGATTTGTAAATCTCTCTATGTTACTTTAATTGCATACTTTCCTTTTGCTGTAATTCCCAAGGTTGATGCAATTTGAGAATTTGTTGGCTCTACTACTAATACAACTCCATTCCAATCTGGAGTCAAATCAGTAGATTTGCAATTTGGGCAAACCTTTCCTATTGTGATATACTTGCATTTTCTACAAGCCATTTCTCGGGCCATCTTTAACTTGCCTCAGCTTTTGCTTCTTTGGTAGGCTCTGATTCTTCTGAACCTCCGCCTGCTTTTTTAATTTCTTCTGCAATCCATTCGTCTGCACCAAGGAAAGGCTGTCTGCATGTAATTCCAATTTTACCCATTGTCGCAGCTTTACCTAATGAGACCGCAGTAATTCTAGAACGTAATGTGGAACCAACTTTCAATGTTCTTCCACTTTGATTTGCCAAAATCATTCCGGATTTTACATCACTTTTTAGATAGTCATCCATAACTTGAGACAAGTGTAACAATGCATCTGTTGGACCAATTCTAACGAATGCTCCAAAGTCAGTAATATCTACGATTTCTCCATGGACAATTTCTTGAAGTTTTGGATAATATGTAAGGGCATCGAATTCTACTTTATGGAAAGTTCCACCATCTCCGGCAACCATCTTTCCCATCTCTTCTACTTTGGCATCTAAAATCATGATAATGTAACCTAGGTCTGCATTAATCATACTCTCGTACTTTTCTTTGAGAATGTTCAATGCCGCTTTTTTTAGAGTAGTTCCAAACAAACTTGGTGGAATCCTAACAACATCGCCTAGCGTAGATATAGAAAACAACTGTGCTGTTTTTCTCAAATTTCAATTTATGAATCTTTGGGTAATTTTGCCCGAATCCTAGAAAGATTTTGTCTAAATTACAAATTTTAGAGGATTTTTTCAGATGTTTGACTTATGTTTAAATAAAGTAAACCAACTTTTTAGCCCATTGGTAGGCATAGATCAAGTTCTTGAAAAACTTAGTACCGTAATTGATCCTGACTTGAAAAAAGACATTGTTTCTATGGGGATGATAAAGGATCTTGAACTAAATGATGGTAATCTGAAATTTACTTTGGAGCTTACTACTCCGGCATGTCCATTCAATGTTGAGATTGAAGATGATGTTAGAAAAGTGATTGGGGAAATGCCCGAAGTTAAGAACTTTGATCTAAATGTTACTGCCAAAGTTATGGAGGGTCGTTCTCTTGATGAAGACACTGCAATGAATACTGTCAAAAACATTATTGGTGTTGCAAGTGGTAAAGGAGGCGTTGGGAAATCCACTGTTTCGTTAAACCTGGCATTGGCTTTGTCTCAAACAGGTGCAAAGGTAGGATTACTTGATGCGGATATCTATGGACCGAGCATTCCACTCATGCTAGGAATGAAAGATGGTTATATGGAAGTTGAAGATAACAAACTTCAACCTGCCGAATCAAACGGAATCAAAGTTGTATCTTTTGGCTTTTTTGCAGAACAAGCACATCAAGCAGCAATTTACCGAGGCCCGATTATTTCTGGAATTTTAAAACAATTTTTAGTTGATACCAATTGGTCTGACTTGGATTATCTGATTGTTGATCTTCCACCTGGTACAGGCGATATTCCATTAACTCTTGCTCAAACAATTCCAATTACTGGAATTTTAGTTGTTACGACTCCTCAAGATGTTGCAAGTAATGTGGCAGTAAAGGCAATTGGAATGTTTGAAAAACTAAATGTTCCAATCATTGGAGTTGTAGAAAATATGAGTCATTTTATTTGTCCTAATTGTAATGATAAACACTATATCTTTGGTGATGGTGGGGCAAAAAAGATCAGCGAACAATTTAAAATTCCTTTCTTAGGTGAAATCCCATTAAATTCTGGAATAATGTCTGGCTCTGATTTAGGAAAACCAATTATGATCTCAAATCCTGAATCTCCAAGTGCAACTGCATTTAAAACTGCGGCAAAAAACATCGCAGGACAATGTAGTATAATTGCATCTAGACTTCAGGAAGAAATGGCCTCTGAAAGTCAAACCGAAGAATCTGCTCCAGAGGCAAGCACTTCCAATTAATTCTGATTCCCGTGAAACTACCTGATAATCTGCGAGAACAACTGAAGATCCCTTTGGGTATTTTACTACCTGAAGATGACGCAAACAAAAATACTATTCAAAAAAATCTTCCAGAAAATTGCTATATCATTACAGTTGGTGATAGAACCTCTGAAAAATTAATGAATTTTGGATTAACTCCTTCATTACAAATTATTGATGGACAAGAAAAAAGAGTAAAACGTAATGCTCCTGAAAATGTCAACATAGTAACCAACCTTACATGTGATAATCCTCCTGCTGAAATAACCTCTCAAAGTATTGATACAATCAAAAAAGCATTCAATAGTGAATCTCCAGTAAGAATTACGGTAAACGGGGAAGAAGATCTATTGGTAATCCCAGTTTGTATCTATGCCCCAGAAAATTCGGTAGTTTTGTATGGGCAACCAAACGAAGGCTTGGTAATAGTCAAAATAACTCCAGAAATTAGAAATAAAACACAAAAGCTACTCGAATTAATGGAATAATTGGGGTGTGATGAGACGGTGGCTGTATGATTCGTGATTACACTACAAAAAACTCTGACCCTATTAATTCACTCACCCCATCTTCAAACAAACTATAATGAACCATTTTTTGCACAACAATTGACATTTTAAGATAAACCCTAATTGATGTGAAAAGAAATGTGAAACTAGATCCTGAACTTAGATTACAAATCTTAGAAAAAATTGGTATCTATTCTAATCGTTTCTCTATTCCAGAACCACAAGTACTTCTGACTACAAAAGAAGTTTTAGACATGCCAAAGGAAATGACTGAAGGGAGGAGAACTTCGGCCTACAAATATTATGGCGTCTCCTACTTGCAACATAATTTAGTATTCATCAATGTGAGAAAAATTCCAGATGAAAAGACTCTTGAAAACACCTTAGTGCATGAATTGATTCATTTGCGATTTCCCTACCTTGCACATGGGAAAAGATTCAACAAATTAGTCCGGCAAGGGCTTCGTGGGAAAACCTTTTTGCCATATAGAAAAAGAGCCAAAATTTCTGCTATTTGATTTATATTTCCCAGATTTGGGCTGCTGATTATATATGGAAATTGCTGAAATTCTGCCAATTGTAGCAGGTATTGCATCATTTTTGGTTGCAGGTGGGTTGGTTGCATGGATTTCAAAACAACCATCAGGTACAAAAGAAATGATGGATATTTCCAACGCCGTAAAGGAAGGAGCAGCTGCATTTCTAAAAAGAGAAATGAAAATTATCGTTCCAGTAGCAATAGCATTATCTCTAATTATCGCAATATTCCTTCAACCATCAAATGGTATTGCATTTGCAGTAGGTGCAGCACTTTCAGCAGTAGCAGGAATTATCTCATTAAAAATTACAGTTAAAGCAGCAGTTAGGGCTGCGAATCTTAGTAGTAGTGGACTAGGCAAAACGTTTGCAATGGCATTTAGAGGGGGTGCAACAGTTGGTCTAGCAGTTCCTGCGATGGCTCTTTTGGCAATTACAGGTCTTTACTTGATTTATCCTGACCCAATCACAATTGCCGGTGTGGGAATTGGAGCAAGTTTAATTGCATTATTCATAAGAATTGGAGGTGGTATTTTTACAAAGGCAGCAGACATGGGTGCAGATTTGGTAGGTAAAGTTGAAGCCAATATTCCTGAGGATGATCCTAGAAACCCTGCAACTATTGCTGATAATGTAGGTGATAATGTTGGTGATGCTGCTGGAATGGGTTCCGATGTTTACGAATCTTACATTGTTACAATATTGGCAGCATTACTAATAGCTGCATTAATTGGTGCACCAAACTTTTTCCTTTATCCAATTCTAATCGGTTCTTCTGGAATGATTGCATCAATTATCGGAGTTGTTATTGTCGGTTCGAAGAATATTACAGATGTAATGAAGCCTCTGAATCGTTCATTTTATGTTTCAGCATCAATTGCCATTGCACTAAACTTTATCTTTATCACACAATTTATTGGAGATTCTAATACCTCTTATGCTCTGTTTGGCTCTACTGTACTAGGAGTAATTTTAGTTCCTGTGATTCAAAAAATCACCGATTATTATACTAGTTACAAAGCAAAGCCTGTAAAAGAAATTGCAGACTCTGCAAAATGGGGATATGCATCATTAACATTAATGGGAATTATCAAAGGAATGCAGTCTACTGGACCATTTATGATTGCACTAGTTGTCGCAATTATTGTATCTTATACTATCGCATCTGCATCTGCTCCTGAAGGTGCAGACCCAGTACTTTATGGAATCTTTGGAACATCTCTCACTGCAATGGCCATGTTGAGTTTAGCGGGAATTGTTTTGAGTATTGACGCATTTGGTCCAATTGCAGATAATGCAGGAGGAATTGTGGAGATGACTGGAATGGGTGAGGAAAATCGTAGAGTTACTGATGAAATAGATGCTGTAGGAAATACTACTAAGGCTGTTACCAAAGGCTTTGCTATTGCTAGTGCTGCATTGGCAGCTTTGGCAATGATACAGGCATTCCAATTTGAAGCATCTCATATTTTTGAAGGCGTATTGGAATTAGATTATAGTTTGACAAACCCTTCAATTATTGTAGGATTATTGATAGGTGGTTTAATTCCATTCATTATAACCGGCCAATTAATCAACGGTGTTTCCCGCGCTGCCGGAAAAATGGTTGATGAAGTTAGACGACAATTCAAATCTGACCCTGGAATTCTTACAGGAAAATCAAAACCAGATTATGCAAAATGTGTGGATATTGCAACAGTTGCATCCATTAAAGAACTTTGGAAACCAGCAATTGTCGCAATCATTGCTCCCATTATTTTAGGAGTATTGCTAGGACCAACGGCCGTAGCTGGATTATTGATGGGTTCAGTAGTTACTGGAATCTTACTTGCATATCATTTGGCAAATACTGGGGGAGCATGGGATAATGCAAAGAAACTAGTTGAAATGCAGGGGGAAAAAGGATCTGAAATACATAAAGTTGCAGTTGTAGGTGATATCATTGGTGATCCTTACAAAGATACTGCCGGACCTGCTCTAAACACTGTAATTAAATTACTCAACACTATAGCAATTGTATTTGTATCTGCATTTGTTGCAATACTTGCAATCTAATCACTCTTCAACAATACGTGTCATATCTAATTCATCTACTTGAGCCTGAATAGCTTTCTTCAAAGTATCGTTGTGTTTCTCACAGAATTTGAAATAATCATCTACTGTTTGGAAGCACCCGCAAATCCATTTTATTTTCTTATCTCCTTCAATTGTCCATTTTGCATACTTGGGTTCTTCCATGAATACTTCCCATTAGAGTAATTAAAAAATCTAGATGAAGTAATTTTGAAAAGGAAAAAAGAGTTTAAGGACAGCCTTCCATTTTTTGGATAAAGTAGCCTGTTTCCTTAATTGCCTGCTCAACAGGCTCTGGTGCTCCTTGGGAGTGGCAGAACTGACATTCGTTTGTAGTCATCACTGCATTTTCTTCACCAATTGACTTTAACCACTCTTTGCCGTATGCGATGGCTTTGTCGTGGTCTTTTTCACCAGTTATCACATCAAAGTGCATGGTATGACCATCTGCTGCTTTGACATAGGTATCGTATACGTGAATTTCCATGAGTATAATAAAAAAAAGGGATATTTAATTCAAAGATCATTGAAGGAAAACTGACATTTCATTCAAGTACATGAATAAGCTCTGAGAGATTCCTTCTAGGTTTTGGATGCTTACGTTTTACAGGATATCCGATACACAATATTGAAGATGGAACTAAATCTGTTCCAATAATCTCTGCAACCTTTTTTTCATCAATCATTCCAATCCAAATTGTACTCAAACTCAATGCTGTAGCTGCTAATTGGGAATAAGCTGCTGCAAGTGTGGCATCTTGAATTGCAAATTTTTTTAACATTTTGTCTGGAAATTGTAGTTTTACTCTACTTGGGTTCTTACAATATACTATGACAATTGGGGAATTAACATAAGGTTGATTATTTGCAGCTTTTACTAATTTTTCTTTTAATTTTTCATTTTTGATATAAAATACCTCAAAACCTTGAAAGTTTCCAGCTGTGGGAGCAGTATCTGCAGCAGCTAAAATTTTGTCTACTTTCCAATCTTCTACGGGTTTGCTGTCAAATTTTCTAGTTGATCTTCTTCTTTTCATAACCTCAAAAAGGTCGGTATCAAGATCTTCTGATATTTCCTGTGAATGATCTCCTAAAATCACATTGAGAAGAGACTGTCTAGTTTCTATTGATTTTTCATCTTTTATTGCTGGTTCATACCCTGTAGGGTAAACTACATCTCCTTCTTTTACCATGTTTTTAATTATTGACTTCAAAGATATACCT
>JASFMV010000064.1:0-6682 GCA_050117375.1 Nitrosopumilaceae archaeon
ATTATAATAAGCTTTTCACCCTAGACCAACTAGTAAATTAGGAAAAACAAGTAATTTCTAGAAATTTTAGTTAGGCTCAGCTATATTTGAGGCAATTATCATCCCAACCACTTGATCATTTTCTATCACAGGAAGTTTTCGAATTTTTCGTGAAGCCATGAGTTCAGAGGCAGTTTTCATGTCTGTCTCTGGTGAAATAGAAATCAATGGAGAAGACATTACTCGTCGGATGGGAGTATCAGTAGGGTAAGAGTGAGCAATTACCTTTACAGAGAGATCCTTGTTAGTCACAATCCCTACAGGAATATGATTTTCTAAAACTATTACCGCTCCTGTTTTGGATTCTTCCATTAGCTTGGCAACCTCATAAGCGGGAACAGTGGAGTTCACAGATAAGACAGAATTATCTATTACTTGTCTAATCCACAACTCTATCGTACTCCTAGTCGCATTCATTGATTTGATATGATGTAAGAAATATTTCAATGACTAAAGCTAATCTCAGCTTTGATAATGATGCTCATCAAAATCAGACCCTAGGGAAACTTTTAAAATCACAGTAGAATCAGTGGTTTGGAATTTTAGATCCTTATCAGAAGCAAAGTTTCGAAATATCTGGGTCAGGAGTTGTTCAGTAAACACGGACCACTTCATCCCCAAATCATGCTGTATGATAAAGGTATGAAGCTCACCATCTATTCTATGGTCAGAATTCATTCCAGATGCTCTCATGTAATCTTCTAAAGTTTCAATACATCTTTCCAAATCATAACCACCTTTAATGTACATGACATTGTTTTTTATCATTGGAAATACTACGTTTATGATTTCATCAATATCTTTTCCATCTAGGTCTTCCCCAAGAGATTCAAGAATTTCTTTTGGCACAGGGACCATACCAATCTTATCGGAGAATCTATCCCATTGGATGTACCTTTCAAGAATTTGTTTGACTAGAACGTTTTGAGAAATTTTTTTTTGTTTTGCTTCACTATCAAGTTCATTTATCAACGATTCAGGAAGTCTGTAGGTAATACTTCTAGTAGTCTCTTTTTTCTGCTGCATTTCCCTTGATGTGACCATGTCCCTTAACATAATATTCATCTGGTCGGATATTAATTCATGTTTCTAAAGTGTTTCTTTGAAAATTTAGAAATTTATGTTAGGCTTGAATTTTCAATATAGTATCAAGATTCATCGATTTTGGTATCTTTAATGGTTCAATAAACAATAATGAAAATAAGAAGGAAATTGGGAGTAGTTTATTTTTTTGACTTGTTGACAAAAGCAGTCATTCTCTCTTCCCTGTCAGGATGAGTAAAACAATTTCTCCAAGCAAGAAGTTCGATTGACAGACCAGTATCCAAGTCTGCGTTTCTTCCCTTGTTGATTGCAACCTTTGACATCTGGACACCCATGGTAGAGTTTCCAGCAATTTGTTGCGCCATCTTTAGGGCTTCTTCTTGTAATGAAGCTAATGGAACCACTTGGTTTACCAAGCCAATTTCCTTTGCCTCATCTGCCTTTATCATCTTGCCTGAATAGACAAGTTCTTTTGCCTTTGCTATTCCCACAATTCTCATCAATCTTTGTGTTCCACCCCATCCAGGAGGAATTCCGATTGTAACTTCTGGTTGACCTAGTCTTGCAGTATCTGCTGCAATTCTAATATCACACGACATTGCAAGTTCACAACCTCCACCCAGTGCAAAACCATTTACTGCTGCAATGGTTGGTTGCCTTACAAGCTCAACTGTCGCAGTTACAAGCTGGCCAGTTTTTGCATATTCTACTGATTCATCTGCAGAAATTTTTGACATGTATTCAATGTCAGCTCCTGCAGAAAATGCTTTTTCGCCTTCACCGGTAAGGATGATCACCTTAACTGAATCATCTTGGTTAAGATTTTCAAAAGTTTTGATGAGCTCTTTTGCGACATCTGTGTTCATGGCATTTAGTTTGTCAGGTCTGTTGATTTTGACTGTACAAATGCCGTCAGAAGTTGATGTAGTAACTAGTGACATAATATTGGACGAAGTTATGCGAGACTTAAATGTTATCTATTTTTTTGAGATTTTTCCCCATTGATGAAGTGCAGATGCAGCTGCAACCCAAGTCCTAAGATCTTGGTAAACGGGGACATTATGTTTCTCAATTAATTTTATCATTTTTTCAGTGTATGGGCCACCATTTCCTCCAGCTAGAAGTGGCTTCTTTCGTTTCTTTTGGAATTCAGCCAGATAATCAACTATTGTTTCTGCAAGAGGATCATCTTGGAAGACAAACCATGGCATTGCAATATCGATATTTTTTTCATCCATGAATTGTTGAATAACAAATCTATAATCATCTGCAGTTGCACCACCACCCACATCTGCTGGATTGCCATTATGAATCGGAACAGCTGGTGGGAATCTGGCTTTCATTTTTTTGAGAAGTTGTGGGGATAATTTTCCTATCGTAAGACCGAATTTTTCTAATTGATCAATTCCGCCAATCATTGGACCAGCACCATTGCTAGTCATAGCAACTCGATTACCCTTTGCAGCAGGTTGCCAAGCTAGTGCCTTTAAGACACCTGCAAGCTCTTGATAACTGTCAACTGAAATAATTCCCGCTTGCTTGAATGCACCCATTATGATTGCATTTGAGCCTCCAAGAGAACCTGTATGTGAAGCTGCTTGTTTTGCTCCTGCAGCAGTTCTTCCGCTCTTCCAAATTACCACAGGTTTTTTCTTTTCTTTCATTACACGTTTTGCAACATTAATGAATTTTCTACCATCACCAAATCCTTCAACGTATAATCCAATTACTTTAGTTTGAGGATCATTTGCAGCATACCAAATCATATCTGCTTCATCAACATCAGAACGATTACCAAAACTAATCATCTTGGATAAACCAAACACATCTGCACTTTCAAGCATACTAATTCCCATAGTACCGCTTTGTGAGAAAAATGCAACAGGACCTAATTTTGAACGAACCATTCTTTCTTGTCCCTGAAATGCACAATCAAGACGATTAGCAGCATTGAACATGCCAATACAGTTAGGACCAATAATTCTGATTTTATGTTTTTTAGATAATCTTGCTACTTCAGCTTCATATGCTGCACGCTCTCCTCCAAGCTCTTTTCCTCCACCAGATACAATTACTACACTATGGACTCCTTTCTTTGCACAATCCTCTAAGACCGGAGGAGTCATAGACAAATCAACTGAAACTACAACAAGGTCAACATTTCCTGGGATTGCTGAAACTGCAGGATAACATTTTTGTCCAAAGATTTTATCAGCCTTGGGGTTAATGGGATATACTTTTCCCTTGAAATCATAATTTACAAGACTGTCTAAGATAGAATTTCCAATCTTTCCAGGCGTCCCTGATGCCCCAACTAATGCGACAGATTTTGGAGTAAAGAATGTCTCCATGTTCTCTATACTGGGTTTTGCTTTTGAGATAGAGTTCTTCTTTTTCTCTTTATTTAGAATAATTTTTGCATCTACTACAAAGTGGGATTTTGGATATACAATTACAGGGTTAAAGTCAATACTGTTAATGTAATCGGCATTTTCTACGCCTAATTTTCCAATGTTTACTAACATTTTTGCCACCATGTTAGTGTCAATTGGCTCACTTCCTCTGAAGCCTTTGAGAAGTTTGGATCCTTTGAGTTCATTTAACATTGACTTTGCATCAGAAGTGGTAATCGGTAGCATTCTAAATGCAACGTCTTTCATTACTTCAGTCATAATTCCACCAAGTCCTACCATAATGATTGGACCAAATTGAGAATCGTTTTGGATACCTACAATTAGCTCAACACCTTTTGGAACCATCTTTTCAAGAAGGATTCCTTTAACATTGACACCTTTCTTTTTAGAAAGACGTCCATGCATGTCAGTGAATGTCTTTTTGACATCATTGACATTGTCTAATCCCACTTTTACACCACCAACATCAGTTTTGTGTAAAATCTGTGGAGATACTACTTTCATTACAAGTGGAAAACCAATTTTCTTTGCTTGTTTTGCGGCCTCTTCTGCAGAAGTTACTAATGCATAAGGTGGAACTTTAACACCATAAGTTTTGAGAATAGATTTTGATGATTCTTCTGTGATGACTTTGTGATCAGTTTGGATAATTTCATCAAAAATTTTCTTAACTGCAGCCATCGTTCGATCGATGAAATCAAAACTCAGTATATTAAACTTTGGTCAAAGATGAAATGAAGATTTGAAATTGTTGTAAAAATTCTTCATATTGGTTTTTACAATTGAAATATTTGCATCAATGTCAGATCTAATTTTATCAGGATCAATGTAAGGAATCTGACGTAGTTTCTCTTCGGTATTATCTAACCAAAGATTTACCATTTCTTCATTTACCTCCATATGAAATTGTAGTCCTACTGCACTTTTGTATTGAAATGCCTGATTGGGATAAATTTCCGAATGTACAAGTCTGGTAGCACCCACTGGTAAATCAAAAGTATCTCCATGCCAATGGAAAACAGTAAAGGGATTTTCAAATCCAGAAAATAGGCTTGAATTTGACTCTGCAACTAAATCATGGTAAAACCCAATCTCTTTTTTGGGACCCGAGTAAACATGGCCACCAAATGTTTTAGCTATTAGTTGAGAACCAAGACAAATTCCAAGAACAGGTGTTTCATTTTCCACATTTTTTTTTATTAGTTCTTGCTCTTTTTGTAAATACGGAAGGTCATCATTTGCACTTTCAGGTGCACCTAAAATTACAACCAGAGAGAATTCTTTTTGAGGTAAATTTTCTGTTTTTGCGTGAACTGAATGCGTACTAAACCCATCTTCTTTTATCAATTCTCCAAGATATCCAGAGCCCTCTATGCGAGTGTTTTGAACAAACAGGACATCAGACATAATTCAATTTGAGCAAAAGTGCTTAATATGTTAAGGCAATAATTCCATCATGTTTGTTACCGAGCAAGAGATATCGGAGATTAAAAATTTTGTTTCAAATCTAAATTCGATGAAAGAAAGTGTTGTCATTGTTGAAGGAAAGCGAGATGTTGCTGCTTTGAGAAAAATTGGTTTTTCTGGAAAAGTTTTAGAATTTCACAAGTTTGGTGGAATGATAAACTTTGTAGATCATGCTGCTCGATATGAAAACCTCATCATACTTTTTGATGGAGATAAAAAAGGGAAATACCTAACTGGAAAAACAATTCATCTTTTGCAAAGAAGAACCAATGTAGATTTGAAATTCAAAAAAAATCTGACATCAATAACTAAAGGAAAAATTAGATTTATTGAACAACTAGTTTGTTACGAATCTTTTTTAATCTAAGGCCAGATGCCTCGGAGCTCAAATGCTTCAACTACACGCTTTACAGCAATTGCCATACAAGCACGTCTCATGTCTATTTTCTTCTTCTGGCTTAATTCATAGGCATCATGGAATCCTGTAACTAGGTGTTCTTCCATAAGTTTTGCAACATGAACAAATCCCCAGTATTGGCCAATATTGTTTTGGACCCATTCATAGTAGGAAATTGTTACACCGCCAGAGTTTGCCAAAATATCTGGAACTACGATTATTTTCTTTTTGAATAATATTGGATCAGCTTCGGGCAATGTTGGTCCGTTTGCAGCTTCTCCGATAATTTTACAATCCATTTTCTTTGCAATGTTAGCGTCAATTTGATTTTCTAATGCACCAGGAATCAAAATATCGCATTTTGTTGTTAGTAATTTTTCAGTAGTCACCTTGGTGCTTCCTGGGAAGCCTACAACAGTGCCTTTCTTGGCCTTCCATTTCTCAAGATCTTTCATTTTCATTCCTTTTGTGCTAATAATATCACCTTTAGAGTCAGATGCACCTATGATAACACACCCCATCTTTTCAAGATATTCACCTGCAAATGTAGATGCATTTCCAAATCCTTGTAAAACAACTTTTGCACCTCGTAATGACAAACCAATTTCTTGTGCTGCTTCTCTTACACAATATGCAGTTCCCAATCCGGTTGCTACATTTCTTGCAAGAGAACCACCCATTGGAATTGGTTTTCCAGTAATCACGCCTGGTTGGTGTGTATTACCATGAAGTTTTCCAAAAGTATCCATTATCTGAGTCATCTCTTTTCCTGTAGTGTAAACATCAGGAGCTGGAATATCCTTTTGTGGACCGATAATTTCTGAAATCATAAAAGCGAATCTTCTAGTTAATCTATCCATCTCACCTTTGCTTAGTTTTTCTTTTTTAGGATTGATGAAAATTGCGCCTTTTCCTCCACCTAGTGGAACTCCTGCGATTGAAGTCTTCCAAGTCATCCAAGAAGAAAGCGCCATTACTTCCCGTTCCATGTATTCGACTCCACCCTCAGGATCAAAGTATCTTATACCTCCTTTGTATGGGCCTCTGTCATTGTTGTGTTGACTTCTAAATCCTGTAAAAATACGAATTTTTCCGTTGTCCATTTTTACGGGAACTTTAACTCGCATCATTTTGTTTGGCATTGCAAGGTATTGTCTCAGACCTTGATCTTTGATTCCCAGAACATCACATGCATCATTGACTTGCTGAGTTGCGTTTGCAAATGGATCAGCGCCAAACTTTACCAAGGTAATCGTTTTTTTCTTGATTATTGTTTATTTAAGTATGTTTCTTTGAAAGAAAAAATAATCTTCTAAGAAGA
>JASFMV010000065.1:0-6620 GCA_050117375.1 Nitrosopumilaceae archaeon
CCTTTTTTTGAAATCTTGCTTAGTTCTTTTCCCAATTTTTCTGCATATTTCATTGGATCTTTATCTAAAGTGTATGGCTCAACGGTACCATCAAGCCATCCTAGTTTGGTCAAGGCCTTTTTTGATGGGTGATTTGGAGGTGCACAAAATGCTCTGAACAATCCTTGCTCTTGGGCAATCTTATCTACAGATTTTAGCAACTCTACTACTGCCTTGTCGTCATCATAAATCAACAAAAAATGCTTCTTTGGAACATCTGATTTTTGCAGCAACCACTTGTCAATAGCGTCTTTAACGATAGAATTTACAGAAACACCCATCTTATCGGCAATTTTTGAAAGTTCAGAATGTTCTTTCTCATCAATATTTCTGATGTGAAGGTCCTTTACCATGTCTCTAGTTCACAGTCTCTATATTTAAACAATGGTACCATGGTACCAAAAATATCAATACTTATATTATGGTACCATGGTACCATTATCATGCAAAAACGTCCAACAATTGATAAAAAATTAGCCGATTGGGTGTCGGCCTTTAATTCGATTCCCGACAAGCAAAGCAAAGATGCCCAGATCCTAAAAAGCCTGATTCTGGGATACCATGCAACACCAAAAAAAATGGAGGTAAAACCTATTGCAAGTTGTTGAGTCTTTTGAAGACCAAATGCTAGACATTATGAACAAGTCGGCATTGGCATTGATGATTTCAGTTGGACACAGAACAAAGCTCTTTGACACAATGGCAAAACTTCCAGCTTCAACAAGTGCTGACATTGCAAGAAATTCTAATCTTAATGAAAGATACGTAAGAGAATGGCTTGGTGCACTGGTCACGGCAAAAATTATTGATTATGATGCAACATCAAGCCTGTATTCTTTGTCAAAAGAAAAGGCAAATTTTCTAACCCGGAATGGTTCTTTTAACATGGCAACCACTGCTCAATTCATTCCAGTTCTTGCTCAAGTAGAAGATGATATAATACACTGCTTTGAAAATGGAGGAGGGGTTCCCTATGAAAAATATCATAGATTCCATGATGTGATGGCAGAAGAAAGCAGCCAAACCGTTTTGGCCGAATTAATTGATGGCATTTTACCAGTAGTTCCAGGGATCGTTGAAAAACTCCACCATGGAATTAAAGTGCTTGATGTTGGATGCGGAAGTGGAAGAGCAATTAATCTGATGGCAAAAACATTTCCTTCCTCACAATTTGTTGGGTATGACTTTTCAAAAGAAGGTATAACAAACGCAAAAATGGAAAAAGAGCGTCTTGGAATTACCAACGCTTCATTTGAGCAGCAAGATGCAGCGCAATTTGATCATCAAGAACAATTTGATCTAATCACGGCATTTGATGCAATTCATGACCAAGCCCATCCTGAAGAGGTTCTGAAAAACATCAAGTCATCATTAAAGCCAGGAGGAATATTTTTGATGCAAGATATTGCAGGCTCTTCAAAACTTGAAAATAATCTTGAACACCCATTAGCCACTTATCTATATACAGTATCCTGTCTACATTGCATGACTGTATCGTTGGCTCTAGAAGGTAGAGGTTTGGGAGCAATGTGGGGCAAGGAAAAAGCCATAGAAATGTTACAGGATGCCGGATTCTCAAATGTTGAGGTAAAACAACTTCCTCATGATCCAATTAACTACTTCTATGTGGCCAGGAGTTAAAAAGAAACACAATGTCTTCTCTAACAATGCCTAAATATTCCATGTCTAATGGAAAACCATTGATTAGAGGAAACTTTGCTCCATTTTCATTTTTTCTTGTGATTCTACTTGTTGTCTCAATTGGAATCTCTCCTAACTTGTCATATTCGGCTTCAATTGACTCACCTAGAAAACAAATGTCAAACGGGTCTGAATCCGAAGAAGTGATTTGCAACCCCGGCTTGATGTTAATGATTCGTTATACTGGGGATGCAGCTTGTGTTACATCCAGCACTGCAGAAAAACTCTCCGAAGCTAGTTGGGGGACAATACAAAAAGAATTCTCCTTTGATTCTAACCAGTTAACTGCTATAATCAATTATAGAACTATTGATGATTCAAGGCAAAAAGATGGATTGGCAATAATTGATTTGAATCCACACTCTGAAACCTTTGGAGATGTTCTGCAAGATGTTCCAGTCGGAGAAGGAGTATTAATGCACCATCCATTTTACAATTCTGACAAGTCAAAAATCTACAACACAGCTTTGATGGGAGAGCGACTGTATCAAGTAAACTTGCATGATAATACAATTTTTGATGTTTCGCCAATTGATACTGGCTCTTGTGTGGTAGGAGAAGATATGATTTTTAGCAAAGATGGAGAAAAATTTTATCTTACTTGTATGGGGTCTGATAACATTTTGGTATTTGATGCAAAAACCGACCAACTAATAGATGAAATCTATGCAAGCCAGGAAGAAAGTCCAGAGGCCTTTACAAAATATCCTCATGGGATCTCATCGGATGAAACCATTGATAGGATGATTGTTACTCAGACAGTCTCACCTGCACTTGATGATCCGCAAAGTAGTATTACAATAATTGAGTTTAGTACCGGTAAGGTGCTATCCACCCTAGAACTGGCTAAAAGTTCTGAAAATCCTAGCGCTCCAGTGGAGGTCTTATTTCATCCAGAACAGCATTTGGCATATGTCTCAGGAATGCTTGATGGAACCATTTGGGCACTTGTGTGGGATGAGCAGACTGAATCCTTTACTCCAGAACTAGTTGATGATGGGGCAGAACGTGAACATTCATGGCCACTTGACTTGAATATTGGTCCCAAAGGAAATCTGTTTGTCAGCTTTGCAGTGCCAGGGGTTGTAAATGAATATTCTTTAGAAAATCCAGAGCAACCAGAACTATTAAGAACATTACCTGCAATGCCGGGAGCACACCATACTTTGTTTAGTGAAGATGGAAAATTCATGTTTGTTCAAAACAATCTCTTGAATTTGGATGGATTAAATTCCGGTACAATCAGTGTAGTTGATTTATCTTCAGGAAATCTTATCGCGACTATGGATGATACATTAAAGCAAGGAATGATGATAGAATCGATAGATTTCATTTATGAAGAGTCGTTGACCAAAACAACATTAGAGTCATGATATTGAATATCTGTTACTAATAAGACTCAACAAAGAACCGAACTTTCAAAATCAATTTTAAAATTAATTTATCCGTGCTCCCAACTGTTTTCTTTTTTTAAATGCAATTGCGCTTGTCCCTAACAAGAGTCCTTGCAAGACATATCCCCCAACTATCAACACGACAGCATTTTCAGCTGGAACAAAGTTCGTCATTATTTCAATATGCTTTGGAGATACGGTGTTTCCTACAATTACAATTATTGCAATTGCCATGTTTGGTATTACAGAGTATTGTAATCTCCAAATCGAGACTGCGGCAAGTGCAATGAAAGAAGATTCTAGTAGAATTGCGTTTAAGAAAAATTGAGGATCTCCCATTGGAATTCCAATAATCCCAACGATGCTAATTGAGGCCAAAATAGCAAAAATAATCTTTTGAAGTAAAATCATATTTTTCATAAATTTGCTCCAAATAATAAAATGACTATCCTGAATAATGTAATGTTATTCAGTTTATTGGAAAATTATCTAAAAATTAAAAAAAAAGAATTTTTTCAAGGAGCAGTTGATCTAATCATCCAAAGCATTTTTTCATGCTTTTCCATCAAACCTGTCAAAAAGTCGCTGGTTCCCATATCGTGAAAACTCTTGTCAGATTTCTCAAGATCAGATCTGAGGCTTCTGATTACCGATTCGTGGTCTTGTATCAAATTAGAAAACATTTCCTTGTCGGTAGGATATTGACCAGGGTGCTCTTTGAGCCTTGCATGACTTTTCAGTTCCTCAAGGGTGGCAATTGCCTTACCTCCAAGCTGTCTTACTCTTTCTGCAATATCGTCAATGAACACTTCTAGTTCACCATATTGCCCTTCAAAGAACTTGTGGTAGTCATTAAAGTGTGGGCTGACTACGTTCCAATGATAGTTTCTTGTCTTTGTGTAAAGCACATACTCATCGGCTAACAAGGAAGTAAGCATACTTACTACTCCTTCTCTGTCCTGCTCTACAATTCCTATATTGAGATCTTTTTCTATTTCTGTGTCATATGCTTGTGCCATGACTACATTTGAAATTTTATCATATATTAGTAAATCGTAAAAAACATCAAAAATTAGCATTAGGAAAAAATTACTGTGGGAGTTTCTTACTCCCACATTTATGGGCAATAGATTGGTTTTACAAATTTTTGCCGAATTTTGATTTTATTCATGCTACAAGAACCTCCTTTGATTGGCTTTCTGAAAGATATGTTGCTATAG
Organism: Nitrosopumilaceae archaeon; assembly: GCA_050117375.1. Taxonomy (GTDB): domain Archaea; phylum Thermoproteota; class Nitrososphaeria; order Nitrososphaerales; family Nitrosopumilaceae; genus Nitrosomaritimum. The sequence continues at coordinate 4,355 of JASFMV010000065.1, forward strand.
ACATCCACATGCAATTCACATGAAATTTTTCCAAAGGAGTGTATTGACACTTTGGGCAAATATGTTGAATTGTCTGATAGCACTCAGCACATTTTGATTGTGCTGAGAGTTCAGAGCCACATCTTCTACAAAGTGTGTCTGGCATTTTGTATCACCTCACGGAAAATTTCGTCTTCCAATTTTCCATTTGCTGATAGTTTCCTCGGAAAATCTTTCAAATGATCTTTTTGCTGATTTTAGAGAATCTTTCAGCTGAGAGATTGGCTGTTGTTTTGAATCTTGTTTCAATCCATTCCGCCTCTCTTTTATTCTACTGTCACTCTCCTGCCTTTCGGTTTTTTTTCTGCAAGAGTAAATGACAGCTCCAGTATTCCATTTGTGTACTTTGCTTTTGCAGAATTTTCATCCACCTTGTATCTTAGGGGGATAGAGTCTTTGTATTTTCTGCTTCCACGTTCTGCAGTAATGGATGCTGTATTGTTTTCTATATTTACCTGGATGTCTGCTTTTTCTATTCCAGGCATCTCCGTTACGAGTTTGAGGATGTTTTCTTTTTCGTTGATGGTCTGATCAACGTAAAGCTTTCTGGCACCATGATCCTCTGTTGTTTTTTGAGGTATGGTGTTTCCCCACTCTTTTAGATAAGGCCTTCCATCAGGACCTACAGTCATCTCGTAACCATAGTAATATGGCCCAAGAGTTTGGACTCGGCCTCCATTTGGAATTTCGAAGACATCGTCCATGTTAAAAAAACGGCTCGACAATCTCCGAAATGTATTTTCGAATTGGTCATCAAACCACATATGTTATTCACCAAAACATGTAATAGAAATTACAATTAATAAATATTTTGCATAAAACCATTATTACTGACATGTTGTCATAAATATGACAAAATTAAAATACCAAAAATAAAGACATCCTTCCATGCAACAGCTGATAGTTTTAGAAAATCATGGAAAGCCAAAGAACCAAAAACAGGTCACCTATTTTTGTAGGTTATGTAGGCAATACGGGATAAAGACCAGAAAATCTCATTTGCAAAACTTCCACAAAGCAAACCGTGACACAGTAACAAAAAGAAGCAACAATGATTTGGTTGATGTAATATTCATAGAATCAAAGTAAATTTTCTTTATTTTTTAAATTTTTTAAAATTCGGATTCATAACATGGCACATTTTATGATCTGGATAAAACCTATTCCTGAAATTTATCCTTCCAATCTCTGAAAATTTGATTTTATTGTAACAAAAATCAATACATTTTCTAGTTCTCAATTAAAAATTCATACAATACCTAAAAGAATTGGTTTGGATTCAAATGGTTTGTCAGCTACAAATAATTTTCGATTCAAATCTAAACTAGATGGAATTTCAAATCCAACATTTGTTTTAATTTTAAACCCTGGAGGAATTCTTATGCTAAAAACATGTTCCACGTCTTCTTTAGAAGCATCAAAAGTTTTAGGAGTATATGTTCTTCCTTTTTCATCTTTTAATAACCAATTTTTTCCATACACTATAGCTTCTGTTGTTCCATGATTTTCAATTTCTATTTTTGTGATTAGAAAAACTCCGCCTTCTAGAGGCTTTTCACCATTCACTCCAAAATCTGTCCTTTTAATTTCTACAAGTGTGTATTGCAATTCATTCGTAAGAAGAGTTTTAGGCAAAAGTTGAGTGTCAACTTCTTTAGATTTTTCCTCCTTCAAAGAAGGAAAAGATAATTCGTCTATTCCAAAAAAACTAAATGCATAATTTGAATAATAGGTGCCAATTGAACCAACCACGATTCCAATTATTATTCCTGCAATTACAAATTTTTTTGTCAATTACAAGCAATAACTTCTAAAGTTCTTGTTAAAGCTTTCAGATATAATACAAGTTAAAATATAATCAAACCCAAAAGAATACGCCTGAAATTGAAATCACATAATAAATCCAAAGAGAACCTGCCTGAAAAAAACATAGAAAATCATTCCAAATCATCCTCTGACAAGGAAAAAAGAACCAGAAAAGAGCCTGAAAATGACTCTTTTCTAAAAATTAAACAAAAAGCCGATGAGGCAATAAAGGATTCTTTGGAATTTGCAGTAAACGCTTCGGAAAAAATTGATAAAAACATCAAAGAGGGCATTCAAAAAACAAAGGACAGCTCAATCTACCAAGAAGTACAACACAGAACAAATCAAATTAGAACAATGGATCAGAGTGAAAAAAACCGATATAAACGTAAAATAATTCACACTTTAATTAAGATCCGTG
>JASFMV010000066.1:0-6613 GCA_050117375.1 Nitrosopumilaceae archaeon
TAGGATTTCATAAGATATGAGAATACTTAAAACACATTTGTTCCTATAATTATACACTTTTGGAAATATTGAAGGTGTCAGTTTTGGCTGCACTTATCGTGCTTGTTCCTACTCTTGTGATTAATCAAACATTTGCTGCAGAAATAACCTATGATCCAAATGGAGTGACAGTAAGAAACAATCCTACAGTCTGCTCTATTCAACCAAATGATCCAGATCTGACAAAAAATGAACTGGAAAAATTTTCTACTCAAACCAGATCTTCTATAGATGAATGGGAGCAACATCTCAAGAATAAAGCAGGCAAAAGTAATTGGTCATATTGGGAAATTAATCACAAGCATCTCCAATATGATAAATTAGATTTTAACTCAATTTTAGATTGTGATATAGTAGTAATGTTTTCCAAAACTCCTTCAAGTCTAGATTTTTGGGGTTTATTGGGATTGGCTATGTCAGATTATGATACTGGTAAAACATTGATTGAGATTTATTATTCAATTCCTGAATTGTGTGATTCAGGAGAAAGAGAAAGGGAAGGCAATGTCATCTATATTATCCAAGTCCCTTGCTATGGGGATATGATGGTGTCAGACCAATTAGGAAGCGTAATACGACATGAGATGGGGCATGGTCTTGGTTTGGGTCATTACATGTCATCTGATGAAAATGTAACACTGGAATGGAATAAGGGGCTAAGTCCAACCCCTTCAATAATGGTACAAACATCATACGAAAATTCAGATGAATTAAGAATTGCTTCTAAAGATGTTGACAAATTAAATGATATTTATGGTGAAGATGGATTTTTCCTAAATTCCGAAGAGGAAAAAAACCTAATTCTTGAGAATCCTTATCAACCTGAAAAAAACTTGGTTGATTTCAAAAATAGTGATTATGGATTTACATTCCAATATCCAGACAAATGGGGAGTAGATGACAGTGTTGAAACCTTTGAGGATTTTACAGGAGTTCTCTACATAACAGATGAGGAAGAAACTCTAAACAGATCTTTTGAAATAGGATATTACGATAAATCTTTGTTACCAAATTCTAATGATGATTCAATTCTTGATGCTTTAATTGATAATGAAAAGAAATACTGTGATGACTTTCTTTCTGAAGATTTTGATTTTGATTGTGAGAATTTAATTTTACTGGAGGCTAAAACCCAAAATGGTAAACTTGGAAAGGTTTACACTATAATATCCATTTGGAATGACGGTACACATAACCAAATAATTCACCGTAATTATATAATTGGAGGAGAAAGAGTGTGGGAAATTTCTGGTTATGGTCCTTTGGCTCCTTTCCTTCTAACTAGTAATGTTATGGAGCATTCCATTAATTCCTTCAAACTAGATAATGTTGACATTCCAACTAATACCTCCATAACCTCTGAATCAAAACCACAAACTCAAATTGACCCACCGTCTCTGGATTTAAGCACGGGACCAGCTGATATCTCTGTTCAAAAAATACCTGATTGGGTTAGAGGAAATGCAGAGTGGTGGGCTCAAGGTGCAATAGGTGATTCAGATTTTGTTTCTGGAATACAGTATTTGATAAAAGAAGGAATAATGACAATACCTGAAACTGCAAAAGCTGAAAGTGGAGGTGATTCTAAAGAAATACCTTCTTGGATTAAAAACAATGCAGATTGGTGGAGTCAAGGTCTAATATCCGATGAAGATTTTGTTAAAGGAATACAATACTTGGTTGAAAAAGGAATAATTGAAGTCTAACAATTTGTGAATTTCACGCCTATTTTAGCCATATTTCATATGCCGAAAGCTCTTATTTTACATCCATTTTCCTTCTATTCATGGAAATATCCGTTGATCAAATGTACAAAATAGAAAATAATGGTCATGATATGGGCTTTTTAAAAAAATTCATGATGGAAAATGCAGGAGCTGCAGCAGTAAGGAGGTTAGTGGAAAAGCTTGGAAGTCTTGAAAAAAAGAAAGTTTTGATTTTTGTAGGTATGGGAAACAACGGAGGAGATGGATTAGTAATGGGGAGACATCTTGCTGGTTATGGATCTGATGTCACAATAGTTTTACTTGGACCTGAAGAAAAAATTAAAACCGAAGAGAGCAACTGGAACTGGTCAATTTTAAAAAAAATGCCCTCAATCAAATTAGTATCTGGCAATGAGACAAATTTTGATTTTAATCCTGATGTGGTTATTGATGGAATTTTAGGAACTGGAATAACTGGAGAGATAAAAGAACCATATGCATCTGCAATCAATTACATCAATAACTTGGATTGCTTCAAATTTGCAGTAGACGTTCCATCTGGATTAAACCCTGATTCTGGGGATACTGCAAATATTTGTGTGAAAGCAGACATGACTGTCACTTTTCATAAAATGAAAAGAGGTATTCCAAAACGAAAGGATCTCACTGGTGAATTATTTGCAGAAAAAATTGGAATTCCGCCTGAAGCAGAAGAGGGTGTATTATGATAGTCCATCAAATTCAAGTGGGAGGAATGCAGAACTTTACTTATGTTGTAGAAGATGAAAATACAAACGAAGGAATAATAATAGATCCTTCGTGGGATTTAGACAAAGTTCAGGAAGTTATCACAAGAAACAACTTGAAAATAAAATACATTGTAAATACTCATCATCATTTTGATCACACATTAGGTAATCAAGGAATGGTAGAATTTACTGACGCAAAAATTGTTCAGCATGAGGCATCAGACCTACAAAACGATATTACTGTAAAAGATGGTGATGTCATAAAATTTGGAGATTCCGAATTACAAATCTTACATACTCCCGGTCACTCCAAGGATAGTATTTGCTTGATTGGTGATGGAAAAATTTTCTCAGGGGACACCTTATTTGTAGGGAATTGTGGACGTGTAGACCTTCCTGGAGGCAGTGCAAAGGAGCTTTATCACAGCCTCCTTGATGTTTTATACCCATTAGATGATAATCTCACTCTTTACTGTGGGCACAATTATGGCTCATCTGAAGTTTCTACGATTGGAAAAGAAAAGACTACAAACTTGGTAATGCAAAAAAGAACAGAAGAAGAGTTTCTTGAAATGATGGGACAGTGAAATGATTGGATGATTTTGATTTATTTGGAAATGTCTCAAAGGCTGAAAATTTTTTAGATTCAATCAAAAATGGAAAATTTCTTTTCTCCTTTGTCATTTCTTATACGGAAACATCTGAGATTCCTGGAATAACCTTTGCAGGGGCAGACAAAGATTCTATCAAATTCACTCCTCCTGCAGATGCTGAATATCTTTACTATGGTAATTGCAAGACAATTGATAAAATTCCAATGACTCCGGATGGAAAACCTACTCCTGCTTTGCTCACTAAAGTTGCACTAGAGTCTTCAAGCATACCACATATTGTAATTAATGCAGGAAGCAAAATCGAACCACAATTACCATTTATTCGAACTGGGTTGTCTCCTGGAAAAAATATTTCAGTTAATCCTGCAATGAGTGACTCTCAAATATCTCAAGCAGTAGATTATGGACGAATTGTGGGAAGAACTCTGGCATCAATGACTGATTGCTTAATTATTGGGGAAAGCATCCCTGGGGGTACTACTACTGCTTTAGCTGTTATGCGAGGTTTGGGATACAAGGCAAGAGTAAGCTCAAGTATTCCAGACAATCCTGTGATTTTAAAAAATCAAATTGCAAGTATGGCATTGGAGGGAATAGATTCTGATAATCCATATAGTATTGTTGCAAAGGTGGGTGATCCTATGATTCCTTTTGTTACGGGAATGTTAAGTGCTGCATCTGAAATAAATCCAGTTATGCTGGCAGGTGGAACCCAAATGGCCGCAGTCCTTGCATTTGCATCTAAAATTGGATTTAATGATAAAAACACCGCCATTGGAACAACATGTTATATTTCAGATGACACCAGTGCAAATTTTAAAAATCTAGTTTCTGAAATTGCAGATATTCCGGCAATCGCTGTAAATCCGCGCTTAGAGAACTCTAAATTTCCTGGCCTCAGAGCATTTTCAGAAGGATTTGCAAAAGAAGGAGTGGGAGCAGGTGGAAGTATAATTGCCTCTATGCTAAAAACAAGAAATGATCACTCAAAATATTTGGAACTTGCAGAAAAAGAATATCACAGAATTTTTACTTCACTGTAACTGATTTTGCAAGATTTCTTGGGTAATCAGGATCCGTTTCTTTTTCCAATGCACAATAGTACGACAACAATTGTATTGGAATGGTTTCTGATATAGGATATGTCAATTCATTAGTTTTGGGAATTTTAATCAAGTAATCATATGTATCACTTTCTTTATCTGAGATTCCAATTATTTTTGCTCCTCGTGCTTTAATCTCTCGTGCACTTGTAAGAGTATCTTGGTATGTTGAATCTTCAGGATTGATAATAATTACAAAAACATTTGCATCCATCAATGCCAGAGGTCCATGTTTTAATTCACCACCTGCAATTCCTTCTGCATGAATGTAGGTAAGCTCTTTAATCTTTAATGCTGATTCAATTGCTATTGGATAGTGTATTCCACGTCCTAAAACATAGATGTCTGATATTTCCTTTATCTCATTTGCAATTTTTTTGATATTGTTGTGTTCTTCCAATATTTTTGAAATTGAAGAAGAAATTTCATCAAAGTTAATCTCAACTTCTCCATTTAACTCTTGTATTATTTTATAGAGAATAATCAATTGAGATGTGAAGCTCTTAGTGGCAGCCACACCAATCTCTGGACCGCAATTCATTCCAATTACAATGTCAGACTCTCTTGAAAGAGTCGATGTCATGGAATTGATTATGGATATTATTTTACAATTATTTTTCTTGGCAATATTTACGGCTTCTAAAACATCTGCACTTTCTCCACTTTGAGATATGGCAATTACTATTGAATTAGGCTCCAGACTGTCAGGGGAAAACTGTAATTCACTTGAAATTATTGATTCAGATTTGATTTTTGCATATTTTGAAAGGAGATATTTTGCTACAAGGGAGGCATTGTAGCTAGTTCCACTTCCTGTAAGGTAGACATTTCTGGAGTGTTTCAAATAGTCTGATGCCTCTTTAATGGCATTTTTTGTATTTTCACCTGCTTTGAAAATAGTTTCTGGCTGTTCTGAAATTTCCTTTAAAGTAAAGTGAGCATAATCTCCTTTGTAGACGTCAGCGAATTCTTTTGACACTTTTGTTATTTGTGGTTTTATTTCGTTTCCTTGAAAATCAAGGATTTGAATTTGATTTTGATTAATCAAAACAAAATTACCATTGTCCAAGTAAATTGCCTCATCGGTCTGCTCGATGAATCCCAAAACATCACTGGATAAAAAATAATTTTCTTTTCCAACTCCTACAATTAAGGGCTCATGAAATCTTGCGGCAGCTAATTGACCATTTTCAAACATTGCAATAAAAGAATAATGTCCCTTTAACTCTGCTATTGTTTTTAGCATTGAATCTTTTACGTTTTTTGACGATTCAAAATTTTTCTGTAAAAGATTGGCAATTACTTCGCTATCTGTATCACTTTGAAAACTATATCCATTTTTTATCAAATCTTCTTTTAATTCTGTAAAATTCTCTATTATTCCATTATGGACAATTGCTATTTTTCCCGATGAACTTGGATGTGGATGAGCATTAGCATCTGTTACCTTTCCATGAGTTGCCCATCTGGTATGGCCTATGCCAATTTTTCCTGGTAATTTATCCAGATTTACTTTGGAGTTTACTTCTTCTACTTTGCCTACTCCTTTTTTTAATTCAATTTGGTTATCTGATTCTGTAGCCACCCCTACACTATCATATCCTCTATACTCCATCCTTCTTAATCCCTTTACGATTATTGGAGCAGCTATGTCTTTCCCGGAATAACCAATAATTGAACACATGATACTCTATCTGATAATGATGGGTTATTTACTAATTAGCTTGTTGCGAAACTACTCAGTTGATGGTTTTTCAGCTTCTGGTTCAGTTGATGGGGCAGGTGCTGTTTCTGTTTTTGCTTCTTCTTTTTGCTCGGTAGATTCTTCAACCTCTACTGGTACTTCTGCTGGCTTTTCTTTACTTTTCTCTAGTATTTCTGGGAATTTTGATTCAGGTGTAAATCTAATATTGTCTTCTTCTGTTGTGGTTACTGTGTATGATGGGATGTTAACAATTCTATCTCCTATCATGATATGGCCGTGAACTACCGCTTGTCTTGCTTGGTATGGCGTTTTGAAACCAAATTTTTTGAAAACAAGTGTCTGTAATCTTCTTGTCAGTAAATCATTAACTTGCAGATTTAAAACATCATCTAATGTTGCATCATTACTTACTAATCCTATCTTTGCTAATGATTTCATTAGTATAGGTTCTTTTTCTTGTCTAACATCTTGCTGCAAAGCAAGCAATGATCTTGCCTGGTGTCTTACGCTAGATAGTTTAGTGTGAGCCTTCCATAGTTCTCTTTTAGTTCTTAAACCAAATGTACCAAGGGTTTTCAACTCTTCCATTTTCAAATCATAATTTAGAGGTCTTTTTGGCTTTCTCCAAACCCTTCGTGGATATTTAGGATCTCCCATTTACTTCACCTATTCTTTTTTCTCCGCTGGCTCTTCTTTC
>JASFMV010000067.1:0-6611 GCA_050117375.1 Nitrosopumilaceae archaeon
CAAACAGTACAATCATGTTCTCTGATTGGCATGGATTTGTCAGTTTTGTCTAATCTTTCGTCTTGTTCTGTAAGACCAGTACCTTCGAAGGTTTTGTCAACAACATCTGCTGCTGGAATGTCTTGTTCAGTTCTATACCACTGGAATGTTTGAACTGGACATACACTCATGCAAGATCCTGCTGCAACACAAGAATCCCAATCAACTGCAACAGTAGTGCCATGAACGCCAAGAGGAACTTGTTTCTCTCCACGTTCTTCATATGCTGCTTTAACCTCATCGTCAGAAAATGCTGCACCATTCTCTCCCGTATTTACAGGCCAAATCCAATGAAAGTTCTCGCCATCACCGTGACTTGTCTTTCCAACTGGTTTGAGGTCTTCGTTGAAGAAATCTTCAGATATTACTAAATCTGCCATATGTAAATTATCAATCAAATATTATTTAAAGCTAGATAGAATTAATCTCACCTAATCCCATGAACGGAATTAATTGGCAGTTTTAAAAATAATTTTAGAATTTAATGTAGAAGAAACTAAAGATCGTTTCAATTAAGCTGCTTTATCGTGATGTTCTTGGTTTGACTGATCAACTTTGATTGCTTGAGGAGGACATACAGAAACACAGGCCATACACCAAATGCAATCGTGTTCTCTTATGGGGTCTGCTTTGTCAGTGTAATCTGCTCGCTGGTCTTTTTCAGTACTTCCTGATCCATCAAAACTTTTTCCCACAGCTTCTTTTGCTGGAATATCTTTTTCGGTTCTATACCATTGAAACACTTGTACTGGACATGCCTCAATACATGCACCATCTGCTACACAAGAATCCCAGTCTACTGCCACCATTGTTCCACTAACACCCAAAGGTACTAGTTCTTCGTTTCTTGCCTTGTATGCGGCTTTCACTTCATCATTGTTTGCCGCTTCGGCACCTTCTTTTCCTGGACCCCACATGACATGATAATGCTCTCCATCTGAGTGCAAAATCTTTCCTAGTGGTTTTAGGCCTTCAGGGAAGTTTTCTGCTATTGGCATGTCTGACTTCTGATGTAGATATTATTTAAAGCTAGACCAGATTTAATACGAATAAATCAAGGCGATCAGTTGTTGTTTAATATTTTTTGTTACTTTACATTCCCTTACGTTCATATCGTTTGACTTGAAAATACCATAGTTGGATATTTACAAGTACGATGTTTATCGTGGACCTAACATTGGAGTATACATTTCTGTAAATGATGATTTTGTTTTTTTGCCCATGGGTTTTGCAGAAACTAAGGCAGAAAAATTATCCGAATATCTAGATGTAAAGCCGTTATACACCTCAATAGCAAATACTAGACTTTTAGGTGCATTGATGGTTGGAAACAATAATGGAATTCTACTCCCAACTACTGCATATTCAGAAGAATATGATTTTCTAAAAAAGGAAACTGACCTAAATATCGGGGTGTTGGATTCAAAATATACCGCACTTGGAAATGTGATTTGTGCAAATGATAAAGGAGCAATTGTATCACCATGGCTTTCAAAAGATGATGTACAAACAATAGAGCAGATCTTAGGTATAGAGGTAGTACAAAAGAGAGTAGCTGGAATGAATCAAGTTGGAGCAGTCATGGTAGCAAACAATTCAGGTGCAGTAATTCATCCAGAGGCAGATGAGGAAGATATGAAGATGTTTGCAAATACACTTGGAGTAAAAATAGAACATGCCACAATCAATAATGGTATTCCATATGTGAAATCTGGAGTTTTGGCTAATAATCACTCAGTGGTTGTAGGCACACTTACTACAGGTCCCGAAATAATGATGCTCACTAGGGCTTTTCTAAATTAAGAACAGAAACAGGGTCCTCTGTGATAGTTTCAATATCAATCTGGGATTCATCCCCACTTTTCATATCTCTTACCACAACTTTTCCTTGTTCTAGTTCTTTTGGTCCAACTATAACGCAAAATCGGGAATTGGCAGCTTGATCAATTTGTTTTTTAAATTGTTTTCCAGAAATGTCAACGTTGGTCGGAATGTTTGCTAGTCGTAATAATGAGGCAATACTCATTGCAACTTTCTGCATTTCTTCGTTGATATACAAAATAGATACACGAGGTTGTATAGCATCTGAAATGATTTTTTGTTCTTGCATAGTAAGTATGATTCGTTCCACACCACCTGCAACTCCAGTGGCTCCAATATCTTCTCGACCAAATGCTTTGGTGAGTGAATCATACCGTCCACCTCCAGCCAGGGCACCTAGTGTCGAGTTTTTATCAAACACTTCAAAGACAGTTCCAGAATAATAATCCAAGCCTCTAACTATTCCAAAATTAATTCTAACATTTGAAACTCCACGATTTTCCAAAGAGTCAAACAGTTCTTTGAGATAATCCCAAGAATCCAAACTTGTTGTATCAATTTTTTGCTCTATTTCTTTGATATCTCCTTTAATTTGTGAAAAATCTAAAATTTTTTCTAGCTTTTCTGAATCATACCTGTCCTTAAATTCATTAATAATTTCTTGTCTTGATTTTTTTTGGGTTTTATCAATTGCTCTTAAAATATCTGCGGTCAGTTCGGGATTTTTTGAATCAAAAATTTTGTTGATATATGATTCGACTAGGGTTCTATGGTTAATGTCAATAACAATGTCCTTGAGTAAAAGAGAATCAAATAATCGTGAAGTAAACTCGATAATTTCAGCCTCAGACTCTATACCAGGTTTTCCATAAACTTCAATATCCCATTGGTGAAAGTATCTGTACCTTCCTTTTTGTGGTTCGTCATATCTAAAAACACCGCCAAAGCTTGAAATTTTTGCTGGAAGACGCATTGATTTCTGAGTGGTTGCATAACGAGTTAAACCGACAGTAAAGTCAAATCGTAGAGCAACTTCTCTATCTCCTTTATCTTTGAAAAAATAAATCTCGTCTTTAATGGCAGGACCTGACTTTGTCTCCAAAACTGAGAGCAGTTCCATTGGAGATGGATCCATAAATGAAAATCCATACAAATTTGATAATTGTTTAAAGTGGGATCTAATGTGCTCGATGTTGGCATGCTCAGATGCCTCAAAATCTTTCATTCCACGTGGTAACTCCAAGATAGTTTTGGTGTTAGGTATAGTGATTTAGATATTTCTCTAATCTAGCATCCATGTTTTTTTGCCCAAGACTCTTGGGCAAATTCACTTACCTCACAAAATTGAGGGAGAATTTCTGCATGTCCAACTTCTAAAATTTCTTCGTTAAGGTTTAATTCGTTGCAATAAATTTTGGCAATAATTCTTCCAAAACTTCCTTGTGTTTGTCCATCATCCTCATCAACTAAAACCTTGGAACCAATAGGACAGATTGTTTCAATATAATATTGCGCCTGAGTATAATCATAATCTCCCCATTCTGGTGTATTTACAAGTGCAAATCGAATCGATTTGTCTCCAACTACAATGGTATCACCATCTATAACCCTAGTTACAAATCCAGATATGCATCGAGCATCACCGGTGCATTGCCTTTCTTTTGGAATGTATTTTTGGACAGGTAAAGTTATTTTCTCATCTTTAGGTTCTATTGATGAATTTTCTGGATCAGTTATTTCTGGTTTATCAGAAGTACTAATTTTTTGTGGGACACCAACATCAGCTACTGTTAAGGTTGAAACAAAGGCTATAATTCCAATTGCAACAATAACGGCAAAGCTAACTAGAATAACCATTCTTAAAACCATATACACTATAACGATTCTGCAAACTTAAGACTATCTAGGAAATTGTAAGTAAAAATTCAAAATTTATTTTTTATCGATAAGATTGAATTCAGTTTCAAAATATTTGTAGGTTTCATCATCGAGGATACAAAATTCTATAAGCTGGACTGAAGTATCAGGATTTTCTTTTAAAAACTTTAGTGACCCTTCAATTAGAATTGTTGCACATTTATCTTTTGGAAATCCAAAAATTCCAGAACTTATAGCAGGAATGGAAATGCTGGAGAAATTTTTTTCATTTGCCAACTTCATGATACTTTGTATCACATTTTTTAGCTTTGAATCTTCTTCTCCTTCTCCCATTTGAGGACCAACTGCATGAATCACATAATTACATTGAAGCCGGCCAGCACCAGTTATAACAGCAGAGCCTGTGGGAACGTAATCAATTTTGTTGCTTTCTTCTTGAATGACTCTACCACCTTTTCTAACTATAGTGCCTGCCACTCCCCCACCATGAAGGAGATGAGAATTTGCAGCATTTACGATGGCATCAACATTTCTTTCTGTAATGTCAGATTTTGTTAAAACGAAAATTTTGTTATGGATTTGTTTTTTTATCATTATACTCGAAAACCATTCTTTGTTGCCTTATGATAAAGATAATTAGAATAATATTTTAAAGTCAGCAAAATTGGGAAAATTTTGAAAATAATTTTGTTTTTACAATTTAAAATTTGTACAATCAAATGCATTATTTTGAATATTATTAAAGAAATTAGAAAAATTCATTATAATATCATTAACGATTAGCCCTTTTATGGATATTCAAAAATGTGAATGTCCTCCAGAGGGGGCTAGTTATGTTAATGATGATGGCATGGTTATTTGTAACTCCTGTGGGGGTTGGAAAGAGGGCCAATATTAGAGGAGAAAATATGTCACAAATAGAACTAGATTCTGCGGAATTTGAAGAACAGATATGCTCACAATGTCACATTACACGCCCTCATTGTCATTGTAAATGTCCCTATTGTGGAAATCCTGAATGTGTTTGTGAGTTTTCTCGAGAATAAAAAATAATTTCAAAATCATTGGAAAAATTAATCCAGACTAAAGATTCCGTGTGCTGCTGCCATGAAAGCAAGGACAAAACCCTTCAAAGTTCTCATATGTATTGCTTCATTGCCATCACCCAATTGCTCAATTTCATTTTGTAGTTCTTTTTGTTCAGGAGTAAATTCTATACCGTCAAGCTTTCGTTTGTAAGTTAATTTCCTCATTATTGTAGGCAAATCAGGATTTTCACGGTAATTTGCCTGTTCAGGAATGGGGGAGAATTCTATTGTAAGGTATGGCCTCTTACCCTCACGCCTGAGATAATTAATTATTGGCACAGATTCGTCATTTTGTACAATAATACAAAGATCAAAGTCAATTGATTTCAGATATTTGATGAATCTAAAGTGTCTCAGTCGCCCTTCGTGCTCCTCTACTCTTTTTACCTGAATAGCATTCGGCTCAGTAAGAATAACCGAATAGATTTTTTTATCACAATAAACTCCAATGGTTGTTTTGCTCATATGAAATATGTTACAAAATTAACCTTGTAAACTTTGACGCCTGAAATTTTGTCTCAAATGTAAAGAACCCTAAAAAGATCTGAAACTCTTTGTTTGATTTGTCAAAAAGTATCTGGAATTATAATTAAAATTGAAATCTTGAAAAATCAATACATGTTAGGTCCAGTAGCGTTTATTCTAGGAGGAATTGCAACTCTAGTGTCTCTTTGGGCATACTTTGAAAAGGGTTTGGGGACATAATCAACACAGACAAATCGTTCGCGCTCTTTAAATAGAAAATTTTGTAATTATAATCATGACAAACATTACCATGTGGAAATGCTATAGATGTGAATTGACATTTCAACAAGAGGCACATGCCAAGTTTCACAAGAATCTATCAAATCACAACTCCCAAAAGGTAATGATATCATGTGCTTGATTCTTTAATCTTTTTGGCACATTCATCGCACAGCATTATCTCAATTCCAATAACATCGACCGGCTTTTTGTTTGGGTGATCACAAGAAATGGTCATTTTGTGTATTTTGTATATTTAAAAAATTATTTTAATTTATGGTACCTCAAAAGTAGGTAAATTGGGGTTTATTTGAGAAGATTTTCTGGTTGATTGTGATTCGTCCAAGTATTCTTCGAAGAGTTCTTGTTGATACATTGAACCCAGAACAAATACAGCAGTTAAGATTCCCGCTCCACAAATAATGGCTATAGCTGCTAATACAATGGTCTTCAAGCAATCTCTATAAGATGATTGGAAATTAAAAAGTTATTTTGGCAATAGTAAAAAGCAATCATAGCCTATTACAACACATGAGTCGCAAGATTCTGTGTCTTTGTACCTGTACAGGAATTGAAATTATGACGGCCATAGGCGTAACAAGTTATCTATTATACTTGGGAGAGTTCATTCTAGCCTTGATTTCAACTATAGTATTTGCAAAATTAATTGTGTTTCATTTTATCATGGAGCATTATGACAAAAAGACTCAGAAAAAGTCTCAAGGTTTAAGTCTAAAAAACACCTAAGAGTGTTATGAAACCACAATCATGTAGAAATTGTGGAAAAGAGATTTTTCAAAACCAAAGAGTTTGCCCTAAATGCGGGAGAGATACGGAACAAGACGATCCAGAGTGAATTAAAATAATTTCAGAGATCATACAAAAGGCTGTAAAAGAAACATCGAATCCAAAATTTGTACAAAGTGTAGACTCGAATTAACCAAGTTTTTCCCAATACTTTATTTTCTACATAAATAATATTTTGCACAATGGAGAAAGATCTTGAAGAAAAAATTCAATCTATAATTTTAGAGACATTTC
>JASFMV010000068.1:0-6588 GCA_050117375.1 Nitrosopumilaceae archaeon
TTGCTTCATTAGTCAAAGGTGGTCCGTCTTTGCTCACAAAATATTTTTTTAGATGAATTAGATAAATGTAGATCTCACAATTACAATCTTTTCTATTTTTATCTAAAATTGATTTCAAAAAATATCTATTTGATTTAATCTTTAATTCTGCATTTTGAGCAAAACCATTACATTTGAGTATCGTCTCTTACTATCAATTTACCACATTTTTCACAATGTTTTACCTCTGCTCCAAAACTCATGATTTTCCTTTCCTTTGTTTGAAATTATAAAATTTCTGAAAAATTCACCTTGTATCAAAGAAAAGTGTTAAAATAGGGTTATGGAAGATTCAACTCAGATATGGCAACTAAGAAATCTTCTGGACGTTCCCATGGATTTAAACACAAATCCAGAAAAGTCATGACTAAGAAAGCCCCAAGAGGTGTGTCTTTCTTGTTAAGGGAATACCAAGAAGGTGAACAGGCACTTGTTATCATTGATCCTAGACAGCACAAAGGCTTGCCACACAGAAGATACCATGGTAAAGTGGGAAATATTACTAATGTGGGAAGAAGGGCAGTAACCTTAGACGTCAAATTAGGCAATAAAACAAAAACCTTAATCACTAGATTAGATCATATCAAACCATTCGGTGTATGATATGGAAGAAGTAAAAAAGAAACAAGCTGTATCTCTTTCAGAAGTTAAAGAAATTTTAGGAAAAGTCGATCCTGAGGAAATGGATCAAATTCAACGTTGGACATATGATTATGTTTCAAAATTTGTGACAATAGATCCTAAGGAAGCAAAAGAAATGAAAAAACAACTTATGAAAGAATGTGAACTTACAGAAGAAGAAGCTGTAGAAATTGTAAATATTAGACCAACCAGTCTGGCAGAACTACGTTCTTTTACATTTGGTTGGAAGAAACTCATTCTAGCAGAAACTCTCGAAAAAATGCTCAATATCATCAAGGGGCATTCTTAATTTTCGTGGAGGTTTTTATTTTGTACAAGGAGCAACATTCCCCTAGAAAGTATGAGGAACATGCTTATGTTTTGGATTTTAATCCTCGTGGAAAATCAACAACAGTTCGAGGACGAGATGGAATTATTGTAACTGCAATAGGAGAAGATAGACTAACGATTTTAGAAATTCTTGGGATTCCTAATTCCACTTTTGAAATTGGCGAGAAAATTTACATTGGTAAAGAAGGAAGAACAAAAGTACTTTCTGTTTTGGGAAAATTAGACTATGATAACATATCATCCTCAGCTCAAACTGAACTGCCTTCAGTGATAGAAAACATCGTAACGGAAAATGAATCAAGATTTGTAGATTATCTTAATAATGCACAACCCTTAACTCCACGAATTCATGCTTTGGAATTGATTCCTGGAATTGGAAAAACCTACATGAAAATTATGATAGAAGAAAGAGACAAGAAAAAATTTGAGAGTTATGAAGACTTGCAGGATAGGGTTGGTTTCAAAGAACCAATTAAGCACATCACAGAACGAATTATGAGTGAGATTACTGGAGAAAGTAGAATGAATCTCTTTGTAAAGAGATGATAAAGAGGAAAAAATTAGGACAACATTTTCTAAATTCAAATTCAATTGCTGAAAAAATCATCATCGAAGCTAATGTTACTTCCAATGATATTGTCTATGAAATAGGCACAGGATTGGGTATTTTGACTCCTCTATTATGTAAAAAAGCTAAAAAAGTAATCTCTGTTGATGCTGATGAAGAATTATTCCAAAAAGCAAATGAAAACTTCTCAAAAATAAAAAACCTTGAATTAAAACACGGTGATGGATTTAAGACAAAAGACAAATTCACCATTTTTGTTTCAAATTTACCTTATTCGAAAAGTAGGGATGCAATAGAGTGGATTGCAGTTACGCCTTTTTTGCATGGTGTAATTATGGTCCAAAAAGAATTTGCAGAAAAACTACTAACAAAATCTCCAAAAGAAAGAAAGGCCGTAACAATTTTGGCCAACCATACACTTGAAATCCAAACTGTTTCTAAGGTAGACAAAAAAAATTTCACTCCTAATCCTAAAGTCGATTCGTTAATCTTAAAGATAAAAAAAAGAAAAACTATCGATAAAGAGTTAATTTCTGTTATAAACAAAATATTTTCTTACAGAAGAAAAAAAATTTCAAATATTTTAAAGCAATTTGGAATGGAAACAACATCTGAGAAAAGATTGGATGATTTATCAGAAGAGGAGATTGTGAAAATTGCAGAAAAAATTTGTAACAAATGACGAATACAAACCTGCAGAAGACACTTTCTTTTTAGCTGATTATGTTGAACAAGAAAAAGGATATTCTGCCTTGGATGTGGGTAGTGGTTCAGGATTTCTAACTCAACTTTTATGTAAAAACTTCTCTTTTGTTATAGGAACTGACATTAATTTTTCAGTATTAAAAAATCAAACCTACAAAACTAATAATGTGATATGTTGTAATGGTGCTGATGCACTAAACTGTGACTTTGATTTGATAATTTGCAATTTACCTTATCTTGCGACAGAAGAAATTATTGACGTTGCTACAGATGGAGGAAAAGAAGGATTTCAAATTCCAAAAAAAATCTTTGATTCAGTTTTTGATAAAATAAAACCCATGGGAAAATTCATCTTTGTAACCTCTTCGCTTTCAAACTACCAAAAACTCATAGATTATACGCACAAATCTGGCCTCAAATCACAAATTGTGTCAAGGAAGAAACTATTTTTTGAAGAATTGATTTTAGTTGAATCCGTAAAAATTTAATTATTTTCTAAGATTGTTTTTAGCATATTCTATGATTGCGTCAGTCATTTGAGTAGTGGTTGCACTTCCACCAATGTCCCAAGTTACTGACTTTCCTTCATTGATTACTTGCTCAGTTGCAGCAAAGATCGCATCTCTAATGTCTCTTTCTCCTAGATAATCTGCCATCCATGCACCAGAAAGTACAGTTGCAGTTGGATTTACTTTGTTTTGACCTGCAAATTGTGGAGCGCTTCCATGTGCTGCCTCAAACATTGCGTAATTGTCGCCGATATTTGCAGAATAAATTAATCCAATTGAACCTACAAGAGCTGATGCAAGTTCAGAGATGATGTCCATAAATAAATTGGTGCTAACCAATACTGCTCCGTTAAACTGTTCAGTTGCAATTACCATCTGTTGAGCCATGTTATCAATGTAAATTTCTGATAATTCGATCCCAGTTCCTTCTACTGCTTTTTGTGTTTCATCCCAAAATATTCCGTCAGTCTGCTTTAGGATATTCCTTTTTGTAATTGCAACCATCTTTTTCATGTTGAATTTATTTGCCCAATCTACTGCAGAATCAACTAATCTTCTACTTCCTTGTCTGGTAATTTTTCTTATTGCAATTGCTGCATCATCTGTAATTTTTGCCTCTACTCCTGTGTAGAGTCCTTCAGTTGCTTCTCTAAAGCATACACAATCAAGTTTTCTATCTGGGGTTAATCTATCATAAGTTTTTGTTGGTCTGATATTTGCGTAAAGATCAAATTTTTGTCTTAGGGTAACTGCAACACTTCTTGGTGCCCCCGGAACTGGTATAGTAGTAGTTGGTCCTTTGAAACAGCAATTTGCTTCTTCCAAAGTTTTCATTGTTGCATCTGGAATGTACGATGTATCTTTCCTACCATTTTTGTCCCATTGCTCTGAACCTGCCTCACATAGAATTAATTCTGATTGAAAATTACATTCTTTTAAAACTCTGAGCAATGAATCTACTACTTCTGGACCAATTCCATCTCCCTTCATCACAGCAGCCTTTTTACTCAAAACTGGCAAAATTTGATTGGTTTATTATTTAATTCTACCTTGAGATAAAAAATTGATTTTCACAAACAATTGGTGATAGTTTATTAAATAATCTTTCAACAATAATTAAAATGATAATTGTACAAATTTCTGATTTACATGTGGGATCTCAATTCCTCCCAGAAAAATTTGATACTATGGTAGATGAAGTAAATCACCTAAACCCTGATTTTGTTGTTGTAACTGGCGACCTGACCAATGAAGGATTGATGAAAGAATACCGACAATGTAAAAATCTTCTAACTAAAATCAACGCCAAAAAAATTATCACTATAAGTGGAAACCATGACTATCGAAACACGGGGTATTTACTATTCAAAAAATATTTTCCTTTTGAAACAGTTAATGAATTAAATGATAAAGTTGTTTTGGTCACACTTGGAACTGCTCGACCTGACAGAAATGAAGGAGAGGTAGGGTATAGACAAAACTTGTGGTTGGAAAGAACAATGAAAAAGTACAAAGACAAGGTCAAGATTTTGGCAATGCATCACCATCTTGTTGCAATTCCCGATACCGGGTCTGATCAATTAACTGTAGTAGATGCAGGTGATGTTCTAAGAACCATTTTAGATACTGGTGTTGACCTAGTTTTATGTGGACACAAACATCGCCCCTGGGTGTGGAATTTTGGCAAACTAATGGTAGTAAATGCTGGAACTGCAACATCTGAGCGAGTCAGGGGATTATTTGATAACACATACAACATTATCACTATTGAGGATATGAAAGTGAAAGTTGATCTAAAGATTGTCGGTGGAAAAAGAGTTCCAATAGATGACATCGTTACTAATTATAGCCAATTTGGCGACGAATGAATTTATTTACAGATTAATTCAAGCATCTTTTGTGCGGGGGTCGCCTAGCCCGGTATGGCGTAGGATTGCTAATCCTATGTCCTTCTGGACACGGGGGTTCAAATCCCCCTCCCCGCGCCATTAAATTAAATTTAATATACCGATTACGGGTAAGAAAACAATGGGACGAAGAAAAACTCAGAAAATTATACGAAGCGGACCAAAAAACGCAACCACCGGAATGTGTCCCGAATGCATGACTATTGGTAAAATCTTCATTCTTGGCCAACCTGGCGAGGAAAGAGGGAAATGCGAAAAGTGTAGACAAGAATTTGAATTATAGTTCAAAAAGCTAACCTGTCCATCAAAAAATTTACCCATAACTTTTTAAGACAATTTTTTAATGATAAATAATCATGAGTTCTGATGCAGAAACAATCTATGAGAGAGTAGCAAAACTTGAAGATGAGATTGCTTTACTTCGTAGTGAAGTCGACTTAATGAAAAGGGCACTGAGAAATAAAATCGCTCGACATGAAATCAGTTTGATAAAAAAAGGACAAGATATAGATTCAATTATTGATTAATTCTTGTCTTTATGTTTCTAATTATTTCTAAAATATAATCTACATCTTCTGCGTTTGGATTAAGCTCTAGATAGCTGTTTAGATATTTTAACGCTGTATCGTGATTCAACAATTTTTCCTCTAACAATCCTTTGTCTCGAATATCTTCTGGAGATTCTGGCTCTATTGCCAATGTCATGTCAACACATCTAAGAGCTTTCTCATGTGCATACGATTGTGAATATGATACCTTTAGATTTCGTGCCAGTCTAACTAGGATCTTTTCTGCTTTTATTTCGTCTAAAAATTCTGGTTCAAATTCTAACTGTCCATCAAAATTCCTATCTAGTATTTCTTGCAAATCATCAATGTCAACTGGCCTTCCATCATGGAAGGGATCCAAAATCATTTCTTCGTTATATTTTACTAAAACATGACTTGGAAATCCAACGATTTTTAAATTCAGTCCAATAAACTTTGCAATCTCTGCATATAATATTGATAATGTGATGGGCAACCCTGATTTTTTATCAATAACTTCATTTAAGAAATTATTTTTCGGATTATAGTAATCATCAACATCTCCCATATATCCAAGCTTTTCAAAAATAAATTCATTTAAAATCGATATCAAATAAGTCGGATTTTTCACATCACTAATTGATTCCTTTAATGTCATTCCCATAACATTGATTTTCTGTATGTATTTTTCAATATCCAAATCAGGGTATTCCAAAATTTGAGCAAATTTCAGGCATTTTTCTACCAAGTTAAAGTTTGGATTGGTAACAAATGAGATCCATTCTGCTACAAAGGGATCGAATTTTCCTTGCAATTATTCTAGTATCCTTTTTAGGTATAATCGTGAATCCTTCAATTCTAGAGTATCTGGAGGGTCATCGATTAATTTTTTGAAGGCTTCTTTGCCTAATTTTTCATAAATTGTCTCAGTAAAACTAATTCCAATATTCTTTTGAGCCATAAAACTGCCAAGATCCATGCCCTTAAACACCGAAAGATAGTTTTTAAAATCTGGGTCCTCTTTTAGAATATTCCTTATCGCAAAGCTAGCCATGCCTTGGATAACTGTCATAGCAGCATGTTGTTGTTGTCTGGGCTTTAACCATCTCCGATAAATTTCAGGCAATTGAGGTATCATTTCTGCCAATTTTGAATCGATTTGACCCTCCTTTGTTGCCATCTGATCTGGTGGTAGGGTTCCTAAAATGAAATATTCTGGATTTAAAACAAAGTACAGATTTGCTCTTTTTGCAATTGGGAATTCATCTGGAACATGCTCTAAATTCATGTACTCAAAAATATTTGAAAGTGTTTGATCATCAAGATCCAAAATTATCTTTGCTAGATCTTCGTAGACTTCG
>JASFMV010000069.1:0-6270 GCA_050117375.1 Nitrosopumilaceae archaeon
CATCCCCTGGTCTTCTGCACAATATGAGGCCTGAGAGGCAGTGGGGGAATCACGACCTAGAAACGCAAGATCAACAAATACAAGATTGGCTTTTCCGGTTGCAATATAATTTTCATAAATTGCAGGCTTGTGAGTATGAAACCAATTATAGCAGGCATGGCATTGATAATCACCGAATTCAACAATTGTGATTGGAGCATCAGGGTCGCCCAAAACTGGAGAGCCCATAGCAGTAGATACAGTTCCATGAGTTCTACTCATGTCTAAGTTAGTGTATTCAATAGAAGATGATGAATATGAGGCCGCAGCCCCAATAACAATAATTGCCACTATAACACCAATAACGATACCTTTCTTTTTCATAAGACCAATGGTCAAAATTTGTTTAAAAAACTTATTCCAAATTATTGTGAGGTTTTCGTCTAAAGAGGCGGGTAAATTTTGAAATTGCCGTATCTATAGGACATGCTTCACATTCAATGCCAGAGGAGTGAGTATCAACATGTTTTTCAAATTTTTCTCTTGTCTCGAAAATGAGATCACATTTGCTGCAATAAACTTTGGTGACATTATGCTTTTTTTTGATATTCACAAATTTCAAACGCAGTTAGTCCTTATAAAGATCCTGTTGAAATTCAACGTATGAGAGAATTTGGAGATAAGATCATAACTGGATTTTTTGTGTTTGTTTTTGGAGCATTGTGGTTTTTCAGTACTCAGTATTATCTAAAACCAAAAAAATATGAAATTGTAATTTATGATGTATTTGGAAAAGAATTAAAACAAAATCAGATAAGAACTGAATTTTCAAGAATGGAAGTAGCTCAAAGTTACATCAAAGAATATCAAAGAACTTTTGCACATCTGAGTTTTTCTATTAGATCAGAATTTCCTGAAATGAAAAAAAGAGTTGTTTTTAGTAGAATTCTAAAAAAACATCATAGATAATGAATTTTCATATGTGCATTGTGCTCTACTTCAAATCGAGTTACAAAACCACAGTGAGTGCATGAAAACATTTGGGATGGAGGTTTTTGATCACGGATTATTTCTTTTCCAGAAATCGACCTTATGCTAACTATATCATTTGTAGAAATTACAGCAAAATTATGATTTTCCCCAATAGATTCCAAGAATTCTTTGATAGAGGTTATAACTACGGCTTTGTCAATGGTTTCATCATCTTCTATCGAAGATAAAATAAATTCGTGATTTTTTAAGGTGGGAATTGCGGCAACTTGATCTGAAACATAGACTAGTAATTCATTTTTGATGGATTCAACATCTCTGCAATCAATTGTAATCATGAATTTTTATAAAATTATACATATTTTAGTTTAACAAAAAATTGAAAATAGTTATTATTTATTGAATTGTTGTAATTTTTCATACATGAAAGATTCAGAAACATTTGGAATTGAAAAAGGTCATGGGGAAGAGGTAATAGCATGGCTAAATGAGCAATCAAAGAATAATAAATTTGAAGCAAGATTGTACGGGTATTCTGTATCAACTAAAAATTTTGGAGAATTTGAAATGTTTTCATGGAGAGGAGATGTTCAGGTTGCCCGAAAATTAATAATTAAAGCAAGTAAGCGGTTTAAAATCAAGGTTATTGAAGGAGGGTACAAACCAACAGAAAGAATATTCCGAATGAAAAAATTTGATTATGCAAAGGTAAGAAAAGGGGACAAAACAATAGGGCAGTTAGAATTTGAAGTATCAAGATTTGGTAATGATCAGTGGGAAATAATAAATGAAGAAAGACATTAAAGATTTGGAAATTCTTGGTTAATAAAATGAAAAAAATTGGTTTGATTGGAACAGGAATGCTAGGTAAAGCAGTTGGCTTACATTTGCTAAAATCAGGTTATAGCATAGTTGCTTACAATAGAACAAAAGAAAAAACAAAAGACCTTCAAAATAACGGAGCAGAAATAGTAGATCACCCAAAAGATGTTGCCCTAAAGTCAGACGTTGTAATCACAGTAGTAAAAGATGCAGATGCAGTAAAGCAAGTATCATTTGAAAAAGATGGCATTGTATTTGGAAATCATAGCGGTCTAGTAGTTTGCGACATGAGTACAATCAATCCACTAGAATCAAAAAAAATATTTGAAAAATTTCGTGAAAATAATTTGGTTATGTTAGATATTCCTGTTATGGGAGGACCAAACGTAGCAATTTCAGGAGATCTAGTCATGATGGCATCAGGAAATAAAAAGACATTTGAGGAATGCAAAGATCTTTTTGACACGATAGCAAACAAGGTGTTCTATTTGGGGGAAAATGGAACAGCACATGCGATAAAACTTGCAATGAATCTACAAATCACCATGCTAGCTCTTGCCTTATCAGAAGGAATAACTCTTGCCAGAGGAGCAAATGTGGATCCTAAAATTTTCCTTGAAATTCTAAACTCGACTTATTTTAAAACAGGCATGAGTGAAAATAAGGCATTCAAAATGATTCAAGATCAATTTGAAGCAACATTTACCCTTGAGAATTTAAAAAAAGACATCAATACCATTTCTGATACTGCCAAATCCTTTGATCTTGATCTACCGATGGCAGAAAAAGCCAAGGAAATTTATGATAATGCAGTAAAAGAAGGGTTTGGAAAGCTGGATTATACAGGAATTTTGGCATACATAAAAAAATTAAATGAATAGAATCTAATTCTTTGATGTATTTTATGACTAAGATTTACCACAAATTCTATAAGTTACAACAATAGAAATGCAATATGAGACTAAAAGACAAAGTAGCAATTGTAACTGGAGCATCTAGTGATATTGGAAGAGAAATAGCAAAACGCTTTGCCGAAGAAGGAGCCAAAGTGATCTTAGTTGCAAGAGACCTTGAAAAACTTGAGCAAGCTAGAAAAGAGATCGGAAATGATCAATCAACTGCCTCAATGTCCTGTGATTTAACAGATGAATCCCAAGTTATTCAGACGGTAAATCAGATTGTTGACACGTATGGGAAAATAGACATTCTGGTAAATAATGCAGGTGCAATAAATGACCCAGTTCATTTTCACGAAATGCAAGATTCAGAAATTAAAAAATTAATAGACGTAAATCTTTTTGGAGTTTTCCACATGACAAAAGCAATACTAAACAAAATGTCAGATGTTAAAAGCGGAGCAATAGTAAACATTGGTTCAATATCAGGTGAAAGAGCAATACCAAGAGTTCACCTTGCAGCATATTCTGCTACAAAGGCAGCAATATCCATGTTTACAAAAGCAATTGCAGTTGAATATGCCAGAAGACATATCCGATGTAACAGTGTGAATCCAGGAATAATCAATTCAGGCATGATAAAACCATATTTGGATGATCCTCAAGCCCGAAAAGTAATTGAAGAAAGAATCCCCCTTGTAAGGATTGGTGAGCCTATTGATGTTGCAAATGCAACGTTATTCTTAGCTTCAGATGAAGCAAGCTGGATTACAGGCGCCATCCTTAATGTAGACGGCGGAAAAACAGCTTCAGAAGGATAATCCCTTTTGAAGTAATGATTTTGCTAAAAGCTGAGCAACTCGCAAAGGTTCAGGAAATGATCCTTGAATAGTCAACTGGTTTAACAGATGTTTTACTTCAGGTAAATCGCAACCTTGTCTTCGGACAAAAATATCAGAAGATGTGTGAAGTGTGATTTTATCTCGATTGCCTAGTTTTTGATATTGCTGTATTTTTGATTCATATGAATTCGGAAAATGGTGTTTGATGGCACTATCAATTCCTTCAGATTCGTTATAGGTGACACCAATAATTGGAATTTGGAGTTTTTCATGAATTTTTTTTATGTCAACAATGTTGTAAAGTGAGATTATCACTCCAGAAATCAAAATATAGCTGATGTCTGGTCGATTCAATTCATCATACATTTTTAGGATAGAATCCGTTGCATCATCTCCATCCAGAGTAGCAGTACCGAAAACAAACCCATCAATTACAAAATCACGTCTCATAACCAACCCCGATAAAATGGATTTTTCTGAGTTCTGATGGAAACTTTCTGCTATAGCTAAACCGCGTAATCCTTTCTTTTCAAGATGCAGAGGTCTCATTTTTGTTTCTCCTAAGATATGCTTTATAGCTTAATCCAGCAACCCCCATGATTATACCAGTGATTACAGACCAAGCAACAAATGAAACAATGTTTGATTCATCCAACAAAGTACCAAGACAGATTAAACATCTAAAGTTTCGGTTCTAACACACAGCCCCCAAAAGTCCTTTTCTGCAAAAGAATTGAATTAGATAGATTTCTGAAACATCTAAATAGATTTAGTGCAAAGGAGTTTTGTGCCTGAAATTATATGCGAAGACTGCGGAAAAAGACTATTTCATGAGAATGAAGATACCTTGAAGATACAACAAACCATACATGAAAAGTTCTGCAGGAAAAAAGAAGGAGAAACGCACAGTTACATGCACAGAGATCCATCACACATGGCAACGTTTGATTCTGAGAGAGAATACGACGTGAATGGCACACCGGTCCTCAAAAAATAAAATTCCATCTCCAAATACTACAAAATTATATTCTCGATGCTAACAGTCAGAAAGGTTGGAAAAGGAATTTCATTATGATGTGATTATTGTTGGTGCAGGTCCTGCAGGTTCATCTGCAGCCTACCAAGCTGCCAAAAATGGTGTAAAGGTGGCATTAATAGAAAAAGAAGATTCCATAGCAGAAACTGTCAGGACGAGTGGAGTAACATGGATAAAAAACATAAAAGAATTTGGAATTCCAAATAATTGTTTTAATCCCATCAAAAATTATTCGTTTTGTTCTCCTAACAACGAAGTCACCATTAGTGATTCGGTTGCACAAGCTGCCGTTTTAGATGTACGAAAAACATACAGGTGGCTTGCCAAAGAAGCCGAAAAACAAGGGGCAGAAGTTTTTGTAAAAACAACTGTCAAAGATGTTATTAAAAACAAGCAAGGAGACATTGAAGGGGTAATTGCCACTAATCCTGAAGGAACGGTTTCTTTTTTTGCCAAAATAATAATTGATGCTAGTGGTTTTGGCTCCGTTGTTTCAAAAGCAATGGGTTTTGTTAGGCAGTGGAAAAGATTTGGCGCCGGTGCAGAATACGAAGTCACAGCTGAAAATGTAGATTCTGAAACATGGTGGTTAATGGTCGGCCAAAAATATTCCCCAGCAGGTTATGCATGGATTTTTCCCATAAGTGACAAAGTAGTAAGAATTGGGGTAGGGGTAGGAAAGCCAGAATCATCAGTAGATCCAACTGAGAGATTAAAGAAGTTAATTGATACCAAGGAAGGGCCAATTAGCAAACTGGGAAAGATAAAACCAATTGAATTTCATTATGGTCTGATTCCAAATGACGGAGTATCAAGAAAGTCTGTATACAATAACTTGATTTTAGTTGGAGATACTGCAGGTCAAGCAAACCCCTTGGTTCTGGAGGGAATCAGATATGCAATAAAATTTGGCAGGGTTGCAGGTAAAGTTGCCTCAGATGCAATAAAATCTGGAAAAACAGATGAAGTATCATTAATGCCATACGAAGATACATGGAGAAAACAAATAGAATCGAAAATAAAAACAGCAGGAAAGGTTCAAGACAGATGGATTGGACTTTCTGATGAGCAGTGGGATAAAGAGCTAGACATAATCAAGGAATTAAAACCAGAAGAGTTTTTGGATTTTATAAAAGCGGATTTTGGATTATCAAACATGCTAAAGCTTGCCACACACCATCCAAAACTGGCTGTAAGACAGTTGTTTGGATTGGTAAAAGGAATTGGGAAATAATTTAGTTGTTTTTACAGCAAGCAGTGAATTTAAGAATCATTATGAAATAGATATTCCATCATGGTTCATTATTATGTAAATAAGATAAAGCAAGTATCAAGCATGCCTTCTACATGCGTTTTTTGTGGAAAATCAGACCTCAAAGAAGATGCAGTTTTGGCTACCATGGGACCATCAGAAAAAAATGCGGACTATGTACCCTCAGTTCTTTGCCTTTCTTGTGAAACCCTGATGATAATTACTACTAACCCAGGAAAAATCATAGGCATTCATCATTCGGCTGGAAATCAAGCCACTATGCGTGGTTCTTAATATCAATAAAAGGAACCACGAATATTTTTGGAATGTAAAATTAGAATACAGTCCATAGGTGTTTTTTGAAATTAGACATGATGAAAGGTGCCTGATAAACTAATCAAAGATGAACAAACTTTTTCTATATGGAAAAAAGGAATTGATTGTGAAAATACT
>JASFMV010000070.1:0-6237 GCA_050117375.1 Nitrosopumilaceae archaeon
CCTCCAAATGATGATATTATTCCTTGATGTCCTAAACATACTCCTAGAATTGGAGTGTTGCTTCCCATGTCTTTTATTACTTCACTACATACTCCAAAGTATTTTTTATCATCTGGAGTTCCAGGACCAGGAGAAATAATAATTCCGTCATAGTTTTTTTGTTTTATCTCATCGACTGTGATTTTGTCGTTTCGTATCACGTCACAATCCACTCCAAGCTCTCCGAGATACTGGGCAATGTTGTACACAAATGAATCGTAATTATCTATGATTAGAAATTTCAACTTGATGCCTCCTTTAGTGCCTGTAGCATTGCTCCTGCTTTGTGCTCTGTTTCTTTGAATTCATTTTCCGCAACTGAATCTGAAACAATACCTGCTCCTGACTGAACAAATCCTTTGTCTCCATCAATGAAAATACTCCTAATTGCAATCGCAAAATCACAGCATCCATTGTATGAAAAATAGCCTACTGCTCCCGCATATGGTCCTCTTGCCTCTACCTCTAATTCGTCAATTATTTCCATAGCCCTTACCTTGGGTGCTCCAGATACAGTTCCTGCTGGAAATACTGCCTGAAATGCATCAAACATGTCTTTTTCTTGTGCCAAATTGCCCATTACATGTGTCACAATGTGCTGAACATGACTGAATCGTTTTATCTTCATTAATGATTCTGGATGAACCGTTCCATACTTGCAAACCTTTCCAATATCATTTCTTCCTAAATCTACTAACATGGTGTGTTCTGCAATTTCTTTTTCATCATGAAGTAATTCTTCGGCAAGTTGTTTGTTTTCTTCTTCATTGTCTGTGATCTTTCTTGTCCCAGCTATTGGAAATGTCTCTACTTTGTCATCAGTGATTCTTACTAGCATTTCTGGCGATGCGCCAATTACGGTTTTTTTATTTTGTTTGAGGTGATACATGTATGGGGAGGGATTTAGTTTTCTTAGGGTTTTGTAAAGTGTAAGACTATCTCCTTTTGCATCAAATGCAAATTTCCTAGATAGAACTGCCTGGAAAATATCTCCATCATGAATATACTTTTTTGCCTTGTTTACAATGTCTGAGAATTCTTCTTTATTCATGTTTGGAGTGACTTCTGATGCTTGAAATGACTCAAAGGTATCATTTGAGATTTTGAATTGCTCAAATCGATTTTCATCATGATAAA
Organism: Nitrosopumilaceae archaeon; assembly: GCA_050117375.1. GTDB lineage: Archaea > Thermoproteota > Nitrososphaeria > Nitrososphaerales > Nitrosopumilaceae > Nitrosomaritimum. The sequence continues at coordinate 1,177 of JASFMV010000070.1, forward strand.
AATAAAACAATTTTTTGTGCAAGTTATCATACAAAATTCCATCATCGTAAATTCCAAACTCCATTAAAGGTTCTGGTGCCTCATGTTTGTTGGGAATGTTTTCTACCAATCTTATCGCATCGTAATTTACAACCCCTACTGCTCCACCCAGATATCGATATTCTTTATTGCTAGATTTTCTTAACAGATTTTTTATTTCCTCATAAGGATCCTCTGTTGGGATGATTTCTGTGTCTTCATCATCTCTTATCATTTCTACTCTGTCTGAATACCCTTTGATGATTATCTTGGGATCAAAACCCATTACTGATGTTTCAGCTAATATCTCAGGACCCGTCAGTGACTCAAAGAGAAATGAATGCGAATAATTTCGAGAAATTTTATTGTAAATTTGAAATTGATTTTCAGCTAAATCTAGGGGTACTATCTGCGGTTGAGCATTTCCAAAGGTGTCCACCCATAGACTAGATTTTTGACGTTTATTATTTAAATCCACTCCATTTATGCAGGAAGTGTTTCCGATCTAGGTATAATTGAGGTTATTTTGTTTTTTAAATCTACCACTTGTCTTGAAACATCGGTTTTCACAATAACCTCCGGATTATATTTTGAAAATCAAACCCATACCATGGTTTCGTATTGCTTATTTTGCCCGGCAAAATTTGATGATCCTAAAGATTTAGCCAAACATGCTCTTAACTGTAAAGTAAAATTAAATAAAAAAATAGACTGATCTTTTCTAATAATTGTAAATCTAACCCAAATCAATACGTATATGTTCAAAATCCCAAATCATGGTTTGTGGATATTTACTCTAGCAAGTTTGCCCTAATTATAATGGCCATACTTATTGTTATTCTTGTTTTACAGGTAATGAACAATGCTAGTGATGGAACCAAAATTGATTCTAACACATGTGAACTATACATTGAGGATTCACAATTTGGAGGAAAAAAATACCTCAACGAATATGACCAAAAATGCCTTGATTTCAAAAATCTAAATCCTTAAACTCCAATTGTTTATGGGATTGGATTATCTAGAATTCCATTTGCCACTAAAAGAACCAATGTTACTGGGATGCTGACTCCGACAAGAATTGCCGATAAAACTATGCCGTCTCTTTTATCCATTTTACAACAAAAACCAACCTCATTGTGTGTTTATTGGTTTCGTATTGCCTCACCTGTTTTGATAATTCAGAGATATTGTCACTATGAAAAAAGGTGGGTTCAAAGACAGGGTCTTTCATTTTTGAATTTTATTTTTTTCTAGGCTCATGTAAAGTACCTAAGGGTACGGTACCTTTATTACTGATTAGGTTCTATGATTGTGTATGGCCATGCAGGAGGTTAAACAAACACACTTTCCGGGAATAACTAATTCCTCAAAAACCATCGCTTCGTCGGCAAGTATCGTGGAGTGTTATGTTTGTGGAAAGGGCTTACAAGACGGACATTCAATTATTGCAAAGACACTTCCCTCTGGAATAGTTTTGTTTTGTGATATTCATTGTCCTGCCAATTAATTTTTTAAAAATAAAAATTATTTTTTAACATCAACGATTCATCAGAGTCATGGAGCAGAAAATCAAATTAGCAGATGATTTGGAAATTTGCAGGATTCTAAATGGAATGTGGCAAGTCTCAGGAGCACATGGCTATATTGATCCTCAAAATGCAATTGATGAAATGATACATTATCACAACTCGGGATTCACTACCTGGGATTTGGCAGACATTTATGGTCCGGCAGAATCTTTTATTGGAAGATTTCGAGCAAAACTTGAAAATCTTAAAGGAAAAGAGGAACTGAAAAATTCTCAAGCTCTGACAAAATTTGTACCTAATCCTGGACCTATGACCAAAAACATCGTAGAATATTCCATTGACCAGTCCCTCCAAAAAATGAATACCGCACAACTTGATTTAATCCAATTTCACTGGTGGGATTACAATGATCCTAACTACATTGATGCGCTTATCCATCTCTCTGAATTGAGGGATAAAGGAAAAATAAAAAATGTGGGTCTGACCAACTTTGACACTGAAAGGTTACAAATAATCACAGAGCAAGGAGTAAGAATAGTTTCTAACCAGGTTCAATATTCTATTTTGGATGACAGACCAGAAAAACTACTTGCCCCATTTTGCCAAAAAAACAAAATGCAGATTCTATCTTACGGTACCCTACTTGGAGGATTTTTGTCCGAAAAATATATGGGTAAATCAGAACCCTTCAAAGGTACCTTGGATACTGCTAGCTTAAGAAAATACTATAACATGATAGTTAAGTGGGGCGGTTGGCAGTTGTTTCAAGAATTACTTTTGGTTTTGAGCCAAATATCACAAAAACATCAATGCAGCATTGCAAATGTCGCTACATCCTATATTCTACAAAAACCTACAGTGGCAGGCGTTATTATTGGTGCACGGCTTGGTGTTTCTGAACATCGTGAAGACAATAAGCAAGTATTCAGAATTAATTTAGACTCGCAAGATATTTCAGAAATAAAGTCTATAACTGACAAATCAAATGATCTTTTTGCATTGATTGGGGATTGTGGTTCTGAATACCGTTAACCTAGCACTCAAAGCTCTTGTCAATTTCTTGTGCCATTAATTCTAATCTTGTAGTGTCGCTTATCTTTCTATAAGTTAGTTTTTCCAAGGTTTTGATTATGCTAATTGCCGCTCTGTATTGTGGAACTTTGGGTTCATTTAGCTCACCATACATTCCAATACCCTGCAGTGAGTTTTGCTTTGCAAAACCAAGTATTAGCCCATTAAATCCAGTAATTAGAGATTGTTGCGGAGTTATCTCAATTCCCATTTCTTGCATTTGTTTTGTTATTTCTCTTGATGTGGTGGTGACAAAAGTTTTCGGGTTTTTACCCAACACCCTGTTGGTATGAAATCCCCCTAAAGTGTAGATGAATTTTGCAGAATATTTCTTTGAAACATCAATTACATCTTGACACAAAGAGTTTAGTTCCTGATTATTTTGTGGTTGACCTGCACCGCCGCCAAAGACAATGAGATCATCGGCAAATCTGTATTCCCAAACTTCGCTTGGAACATCAATGTAGCCTCCTTTGTCAATTACATATGTTGGAAATTGGCTTTTTGCTTTTCTGAATTGTCTTGTTTTCAAACTTTCATTGATAAAATCAATAACAATACTGCCAACATTTCCCATGTCCTGCATTGCGGCAATGATTATTGGTTTTTCTACATCTGGTTCCTGGGTCTGGGAAAACTTCATGATTGATATGATATGTTTTTGTTAAAATATGTACGTCTTGTATTGACAAATATTGGTTAATTTTCTATTTGTTTTCCTGAATTAATCTTTTAATTTCGGCAACATTGTCCCCAAATACCTCGATTCCAATATCATATGCCCTCATGGTATTTTCAATGGTGTTCGGCTGACTATCGTCAATCCCTTTGTTAGTCAAATATTGACCAGAATCATGGATGTATTTTTCGAACACCATTCCAAATACACATTCATTGATGTCTTTTATCTGCCAATTTTCCTTGGCAGAATTTATCAAATTAAAGTATCTTGGTATTTGACTTGTGGCAATACTCAACAAGTTTTCAAGTTCATTTTTATCTTCAGTCGTTATCTCCAACACTAGTCATCCTGACTTGAAAATATGTTAAATTAAGAGTTGCGATTAATTATTCATTCCAAATTGGCTGTTTTTTTAGCCATGAAACTAAATCTCTGTAAAGATGACTTTTCTGTACATTGAGGATATTGATTTCAATATTTGTAGACAATTTTGCAGTTTTTGTATATGTGTCATATTTTGCAAAAATTATCTTGTCCAAATATGTTTCCCCCAGAATCTCTTTTTTAGCTAATTCTTCAGAATCAGTCATGGCAAAACTTGCAAAAAGAACCCCATCTGCCCAATATGCATTCCCTGCCTCAAGTGATGACATCATGCTGAGCAAATCATCTAAACTCATTTTTATCATGTCTCTGACATAAATTGTAGTGTAAGGTTTGTGGATAAATTCCGTCATTTCTCTTACCCCTCTGTTGTGGTCTTATCAATTTTTGTAAATTCGATTAATACCAATCAATTAAATTACAAAATTTCAGAATGTTTTTGATTTAAATTGGATACTTTTGAGGCAATTAAAACTAGAAGGGCGATTAAAAAATTTGATCCTTCATACAAAATGACTTCTGAGCAAATTACATTTCTTATGGAATTGGCAATTTTATCACCTACAAGCTACAATCAGCAAAATTGGAGATTTATCATTGCAACTGATCAAGATGTTAAAGATAAGATTAGCAAGGCTGCAAGAGATCAAGCACAACCTAAAGATGGTTCACTAGTAATTGTATTGTGTGGAGACACAAACGCATGGCAAAAGGATCCAGACAGATACTGGAAAAATGCGCCCAAAACAAGACAAGAACAAGTCACAAAGGCACTAGAAAAAAAATATTCTGACAGCATGGAAAACAGAAGAGATGAGGTAATGAAATCATGTGGATTTGCAGCACAGACAATAATGCTGGCGGCAAAACAAATGGGTCTTGACTCATGCCCAATGAGGGGGTTTGATTACGACGAACTTGCGAAAGTTATCAACTTACCACAAGACCATATCATTGCCATGATGGTAGTTGTTGGAAAAGCCTTAGAACCTGCAGGTCCAAGAGGAGGTCAACTTGGACTGAATGAAGTTGTTTTTGAAAACAAATTCGACTAGTTCTAAAACCCCTTGAAAAATTGTGTTTTAAATATACTCATTTTGTGCATTTTTTTTAATTTATCCTATAGAAATCCAAGTAAATTGATTAGCCCATAATGGTATCTAAGAAACCAGCAGGGGCAAAAGGACCTGCAAAGAAAACTGCAGCAAAGAAAACTGCAGCAAAGAAAACTGCAGCAAAGAAAACTGCAGCAAAGAAAACTGCAGCAAAGAAAACAGTAAAACGAGCCTCAAAGAAATAAATTTTTTGAGGTATTATTTTTATTTTTCATATATGAAATACACTATTGAAAAAACTTTCTGCATTATTGATTTT
>JASFMV010000071.1:0-6215 GCA_050117375.1 Nitrosopumilaceae archaeon
ATAGCCTACTTAAAATCGTTTAGTGGGTCTGGTTTTGAGTTGTTCTTAAAAATTGAAAATTTTCAATTTTTATGAGTAATATTTGTAAAATCAAAGCCAAATCAGGCCTAAACTTACATTTATTAAATCTCTTAAAAGATTTTTGAGCACAATGCATAGATTTGATGAACTTGACATGAATTTACTTTTCGAGTTGACAAAGGATGGTTCTATTTCAGTTCCAGCACTTTCAAAAAAACTAGACATTAATGCATCTGTCTTGTATAGCCGAATAAAGCGATTAATGAAGAAAAAACTAATCAAAAAATTCACTATAATAATTGACGATTCTCTACTGGGAATTGGAGTAAAGGCATCTGTGGGAATCAACAGAGATCCAAAATTCAAGGATGTAATAATGAAAAAACTTCTTGAAACACCGGAAGTAGTGTCCATTTCTGAAGTGACTGGAAGATTTGATATGCTTATCAAAGTTTATGCAGAAAATCTAGAGGTTCTTCACTCTATTGTGATAGAAAAGCTTGGTAAAATCGAAGGTATTCAAAACACAGAAACTTTTGTTGAATTACAAAGAACCGATAAAGATCCAGTCTATCTAAAAAAGTAAACTATTGGAGTTTCTCGTCCCATTTGCCTTCATTAATCTCAGCAGTAATCTCTTTCGGTGTCTTTCCTTCTACTTTGATTCCCAAAGCAAGACAAGTTCCAATTATGGTCTTTGCTACTGATTTTAATGACGATGCATAAGATTTCTCTAGTTTAGTATTTGCAATTTTTGCAATTGCATCAATAGTAACATCTCCGACCCATTCTGTTCCAGATGTCCCAGAACCCTTTTGAATTCCAGCCTCTTTTAGAATAAGCGCAGCTGCTGATGGAATTCCAACTTCAATATCCCATTTTTTTGTATCAGGATCAACTGATACTGTAACTGGAACTTTCATTCCCTCAAAATCTTTGGTTTTATCATTAATTGCATTGATAACCTCCATGATGTTGACACCAAGAGGACCTAACGCTGGACCTAGTGGGGGACCTGCTGATGCTCCTCCTCCTGTAACTAAAGATGATATTTTTTGTGGTTCTCCCATAATAATCAGCTCGATATGAAAAATTTAATCCTTACTAAGACTCACTTGAAAGTTTCAGATAGTTAGCATCCACTGTAACGGGTAATTGATAAGATGCGTCTAGCAGAACAACGGTTGCTTCTTCCTTGTCTGCGTCTATCCTTGTAATTGTAGCCTTCATTCCCTTAAATGGGCCTCCTGTGATTTCAATAACATTATCGACAGCTAATTGTGATACTGTGGATTTCTTTACCAAATACCCTTCAATATCTTTGAATTCTAATTCTCCACGTAACTGTCCACGAATGTGTCTTACTCCTTCAACTGCCATGTATGCATCGCTTGGGTTTATTGCCTCGATTACGACATACCCTTTAAGATTATCTACAAGTAAAACTGACTGAATGTTGATTTTGTTTGAATTTGCCTTTGCTTCTAATAGGCGCATAACTACTTTTTCTTGTCCTCCAGTAGTTCTAATTGCAAAAAGATGGGATTTTACTTCTTCAGACAATTTTACCTTCCAAATGTAATCACTGAAAAGACAAACTGAATTGTAAAGCCAATTGCTCCAACACCGGCAATTCCTAATAGTACCAATCTTAGGTGTTGTGAATATTCGTCTTTGTCTGGCTTTTTTGCCATTTTCATGGTATTGGCCATATTCTTCAAAGTCTGTCTTGGATTCATTGCCAGAAATTAATCCGGTGTCCTTATATTCTTATTCAAATTTTTATCAAAATTTCTGCTTCTGAATCAAAAATTTGAACAGATTTTTTATTTACGGGTGAGATAACATCCCTTGCATGGAGCTATTGGTGGCATATTCTGATGATCCTGCTGGATACAATATGGCAAAATTTCTTTCCCAAAAAATGAAAAAAGAAGGTGATGTTTTTAGAGGCAAGAACTATGATTTACTAATAATCCCAACACCTGCAATCAAAGCAGACTGGTTGGAAGAAAAATATGATTATGATGGTTTTATTTTTCTCTCAAAACATGCGGCAGAATCAGGTGTCTTGGCTTTAACTTGTCATAGTACGGGAAATTTCTCTGAGGCAAAGTTTGGAGGAAACCCAGGTCAAATGGCAATCCCTCATCCTGACATTCAAAAAACATATCTTCAAAAACTTTGGCAAAACAAATCAAAATTTTCTGATTTTCAAATAATAATAGAGGCTACTCACCATGGTCCAACTGCTCTTAACAAACCTACAATTTTCATCGAGATTGGAACAACTGAAAAACAGTGGAATGATGTGACTTTATGTGAATCAATTGCAACATTAGTAGATGAAACATTATCAGAAAAAATTCCAAAAAATCCAACAGCAATTTGTTTTGGGGGGACCCATTACCCAGAAAAATTTACAAAAGAATTGCTTGAAGGAAAATTTGGTTTGGGAACAGTTATGCCAAAACATGCCCTTGATTATTTGGATGAGAAACTGTTTTCTCATATCTTGGAGAGAAATCAAAATGCAACTGCATCTCTTCTAGATTGGGGCGGATTGGGACCAAACAAGAAAAAACTTCTTGAACTTTTAGAGCCAACTAATCTGGAGGTAATAAAATTATGAATCTTGATGAGAAGATTTACAAAAAATTACTTGAAGTTCCCAAAGGAAAAATCACCACTTATGGGGAATTGGCAAAAGCAGTAGGTTTTGCAAACGGTCAACGTGCTGTAGGGAAAATTATGAATAAAAATCCATACCCTGTGATTATTCCTTGTCATAGAGTTGTAAAGTCTGATGGTAAAATTGGAGGATATGCATATGGTGAAGACATTAAAGAAAATATGCTCAAAAAAGAAGGTATCAAAATTAAAGATGGTAAAATTTTAGACTGGGAAAATACGGTTTATCGATTCTAGGATTTTCTTTTTGTTATGGTTTCTTCCATTAATTGCCTCAAATGAGCCTTGTTTCTAACTGTGTTTCCACCTACTTTTTTGTAAAGTGACCAAAATTCTGGATTTGTAAGTTCTTTTCTGTCTTTGGCAATTTTGAGCAATCTTCTCAATGAGCGGACCTTTGCAACATAGACTTCTTTCTTTCCAACACGAGCACCTTTTCTACCTTGTTTGGAACCTTGTGTTGTTCCCCTCTTGTTTTTTTGGTCTTTCTTGTCTTGTGCTCTACCTCTGGATGTTCCAGTAAATGGTTTAATTTGAATAGTGTTGGCTGTGATAAGACTGCGAATATTTTCTCTGGTAATGGCGTCTGCCACATCGTCTAAATGATCAGAATCAAATTTTATTCTGTGAACTCCTACTCCAGTGACTCTGGATGCTAGTCGTTTTTTAGCTTTAAGATTTACTACCACTTGCACTCACTCTCGCATTAAAAATTTTGAATTTGTTTTCAATTGCTTTTGCAATAATCTCTTTTCTTTTTTTAGTCCCAACACTGTGCCCAAATCTAATGCCGTCTGTTTTGGGATTTAATTTACCTAAATCTTCAATTGTAAAAACTAGATTATCTGTATATCCTGATGGGTGTAGTCCTTTGGCTTCTTTTGGTCCTCCATATCCAACTTTGACTAGTCCTGGCCTTCCACGACTCTTTTGTTTTCTCTGGTGATGATCGACTCCTTTTGGCTTTCTCCATGTAGACTCTAATCTTTTGTAACGCCAACTCTCAGGTCTGGCAAAGTCTGGATTGTGTTCCTTGGCCTCTTGTCTCTTTGCTAGCTTTTCTTTGTTAATTGGCATCAGAACCACTTTTGAAATTTTACATAAATACGTTCCTAGACCAAAATATTCTAAGATCATAAGAAAGAGATAATAAGGAAAATCAAGGCGGATCGAAATATCTCATGACTGGACCTGGGATTAAATTACATTTACTGGAGATTGTCACAATTGACTGAAGTGGTTAGTTCATGCGTAACTGACAAATTTTCATCACAAATCAAAGATTTCGGCATTAATCCTTCGAAAATATTTCGGAATCTCTCACCAAATGAATTGGTAGAAAATGCAGTAAATAGAGGAGAGGGTGAGGTAAACTCTACAGGCTCACTTTCTGTAAATACTGGAAAATATACCGGACGCTCACCTGATGATAGATTCATTGTAGTAGATGACATTACTAGGAATACTGTTGATTGGGGAAAAATTAACCATGAATTCCAATCTGATAAATTTGAAAAAATTCTTGAAAAGATGAAAAATTTTGTAAATGATAAAGAACTTTTTGTTTTTGATGGTTTTGTTGGAGCAGACAAAGAAACTCGATTACCTATCAGAGTGATAAATGATCATGCATGGCAAAGTCTTTTTGCAAGACAACTTTTCATCAGACCAACAAATGAGGAATTAGAAAACCATACTCCGGAATTTACAGTAATGTGTATCAATGAATTTGAGGCAGTACCTGATATTGATGGCACTGCATCCAATGTTTTCATTCTAATTGATTTGACACGAAAAATTGTATTGATTGGAGGAACCCAATATGCAGGAGAAATGAAAAAATCTATGTTTGGAGTAATGAACTTCTTGTTACCCGATCGTGGGATTTTCCCAATGCATTGTTCTGCAAATATTGGAAAAAATCAGGACACTGCGCTGTTCTTTGGATTGTCGGGTACTGGGAAGACAACACTATCAGCTGATCCAAACAGGAACTTGATTGGCGATGATGAACATGGTTGGTCTGATCATGGAACTTTTAATTTTGAAGGTGGTTGCTATGCAAAATGTATCAATCTGAGTAAAGAAGCAGAACCTGAAATTTGGAATGCAATTAAACCTGGAGCTGTTTTAGAAAATGTTGTTCTAAATAATGGCCATCCTGATTATGATGATAATACACTAACTGAAAATACTCGTGTGGCATATCCTTTGGATTACATTCCTGGCGCAGTTATTCCTAGTGTAGGTGGTCATCCTAAAGTAATTGTTTTTCTTACAGCCGATGCAATGGGAGTATTGCCCCCTGTATCTAGATTAACGAAAGAAGGTGCAATGTATCATTTTATGTCCGGGTACACTAGCAAATTGGCTGGAACTGAACGTGGAATTAAGGAGCCTAAATCCGTATTTTCTGAATGTTTTGGAGCTCCATTCATGCCTAGACCAGCAGCTGTTTATGCCAAACTGTTAGGTGAAAAAATCAATCAACATAACACCACTGTTTACCTGATTAATACCGGCTGGTCAGGTGGTCCATATGGAATAGGAACTAGAATCAAAATAAAATACAGTAGGGCAATGGTTACAGCTGCATTAACTGGAGAACTTGACAAAGTTGAATACAGACATGATGAATTGTTTAATCTTGATATTCCAACCAAAGTAGACAATGTTCCTCCAGAAATCCTAGACCCAAAAAACACTTGGACAGACAAAGATGCATATGAAAAATCTGCAAAGAGCTTGGCTAAAATGTTCATTGAAAATTTTGAGAAATTCGATGGGGTCTCAACAGAAATAAAAAGTGCTGGACCTACACTTGTTTAGTTCTTGAAATTTTAAAACCAAATAATCCAATTATAACTACGATGACAGCAATTATCCCAATTTGTTTTTGAGGAAGATTAAACCAATCAAATGGTTTGGTTGTTCCCGGTAACACTGAATCAACTTCAATTACATTAAATGCCTCAAATGATTCTTCTCCTACTCGTATATCTGCTTGAATCCAATATACTACATTCTGGTAAACATCTACGGCTGCTAATTTACCTGGATTAGTAGATGTTTGTTCTATTGAACCATCTCTGCTGTTTATCACTGAAATTTTTGCAAAGTTCCATTGCTCTGGATGATTAATCTCAAAGTTTAATTTTCCATCTTTTTGAGATGTCACAATTGATGCTTGTGTATAATGTAGCAAAAACGGAATTGCATATCTATCTTTATCCTGATTTACAATGATTCTTCCTTCATAATCTCCAAATTCTTCTTCAAGAGCAGTCATTCTAATTTTCAAATTATTCCCTTCGAGAAAACTTGAAAACTGGATAATTTCTGGCCCCTCAAAAGAAACCTCGATATTTTCCAATGAATCTTTTAAAGATTTTAATTCAAAAATTTTCTCTCCAGTGGATTCATCTGAGGACAAATTCATGACAAAATGTGGGGGTTGAATTATCAAAGTTGCCTCATATGCCCTTGCAATGTTTAGTCTTCCA
>JASFMV010000072.1:0-6206 GCA_050117375.1 Nitrosopumilaceae archaeon
GAAATGGACAAGGACTTGTTGGTGCAATTGGTGCCATTGGATATAGTTTTGATGATCACACATTAGAATTGCTTAGTTATAGAAAACCTTCAAAGTTTGGGAAAGAACGAAAAATATCTGCCCAAAGCGTAAAAACAATGCAACAACTAACTTTCCCATATACTTTCAATAGTTTTGATGATAAAAAATCTCGAATACTAATCACTCCTCATGGACCCGACCCCGTCTTTTATGGAGTTCGTGGAGAAAAAATTGAATCATTGTTAGAGGCAACAAAAATTCTCAAAACTAAAGAACAACTAGATGGTCACTTGATATTCAAATCAAATCAGGGAACAGGTGATCATCTCAAAAATACTCTTACTAAAACAACTCTCAAACCTTATGCATCTGGAATTGTTATCGGTATGGTGTCATCTATTCCAAAAATTGAAAAAGGCGGACATGTATTTTTTTCGATTAATGCTGAAAACACAGAAGTTCATTGTGCAATATACCGACCCACCGGATTGTCCTCGATTGGATTGAGTTTGATAAAAGGAGACAAGATAAGAGTAGGAGGTGGAGTAAGAAAGGCATCAAAAACTCATCCAAGAACATTAAATCTTGAATTTATTGAAATTATTAATCTCGAAAAAAATATCACAAAAACCAATCCTCTATGCTCGAAATGCAATAAAAAAATGAAATCAAAAGGAAAGAATCAAGGTTACAAATGCGTAAAATGTGGAAAAACTACCAAAAAAAAGACTAGATTAGAAATCCCCAGAAAAATCAAAAAGCGATTATACATTCCAGATATTTCTGCTCATAGGCATCTTAGCAGGCCTGTTATACGAGTAGGTAAAATAAACAAAAATTCCAAATTTGATGACTCTTCTTCTTGGTTTTCTGTTTATGAAAATTAAGTAGCGGGGAGTAGATTTGAACTACTGATTTGCGGGTTATGAGCCCGCCGGGATGACCTAGCCCTAAATAGTCTGACTTCCCCACCCCGCTGATCCGTAAATGAAAATGCGCCGTATATACGCGTTATCAAATTCTTGAAAGTAATTAATAGGATTTGAAGAAATGAAATCTTCGTGGATAAAAGATTAAGAATTGCCGGAATTGTAGGTGCAATCATTTTTTCATTTTTCGTATTAACTTCAGAGGATGATCCACTCCCTTTACCCGAACCACCATCCCCAAAAGTAGAAGATAACTCTGTTGCAATCCTTGCAGAAAATCTTGAAAATCCCCGGTCAATTGCAGTGTATGGTGATAAAATTTTTGTTACAGAAAAAGAGGGCAGAGTGCGAGTAATTCAAAACAATGAATTGTTAGAAGATCCATTAGCTACATTTCGTCCAGCAGATGTTTTTGATGGGGGATTGTTAGGAATTACAACTCATCCAGATTATGCAGACAATCACTTTCTCTATGTTTTTTTAACATATGAAGAGGATGAATCATTATGGAATAAGGTGATTAGAATTACAGAATCTGATAATAAACTTCAAGATGCTGTAACAATTTTTGACAAAATTCCAGGATCAGTTTTTACTAATGGTGGATTTTTAAAATTTGGTCCTGATGATAAATTATACGTTGGAACTGGAACTGTATCTGATGCATCACATCTCCCTCAAGATCTAAACTCTTTGGCTGGAAAAATTTTGAGACTTAACGATGATGGAACGATTCCTGATGATAATCCTTTTTCAAATTCACCTGTTTACTCTTATGGATTTAGAAATCCTCAAGGGCTAACTTGGGATAAGGCAGGGAATATGTATGCTGCAGAATTGGGTCCTGAAAAAAATGATGAAATTAATCTCATTAAACCAGGCAAAAATTTTGGCTGGCCTGAAAATGAATGCTTGAAAACGGACAAATTTGAAGGAGCTGTAATGTGCTATGATCCGGGAATAGAACCTGGTGGAATTCTATTTTATTATGGAGATGCCCTTGATTTGGAGCATTCTTTTGTGATGACCTCATTGCGCGCATCAAACCTTTATCAATTAAACTTGGAAGACGGGCTTAAATCTCAAAAGAGCATTTTAAGTGGAGTCGGTAGAATCAGAGATGCTGTGCAAGGTCCAGATGGAAGTCTTTATGTAATTACTTCTAATACCGATGGAAAAGGTTTTCCAGATAGTATGGATGATAAACTATTGAGGATATTGAAATAAAATGAAGGGTTCATCCTTTTCAAAATTTTTTGAAAAATCTAGAGAAGAAAGACTAGAGATTGTAAAAAACTTTGCAGATTTATCTGATGAAGAAATAAAACTATTAGAAAACCCCAATGGCGGAATCTCATTTGAAAAAGCAGATAAGATGGTAGAAAATGCAATTGGTACATTCTCCTTGCCCTTAGGGATTGCAACAAATTTCAAAATTAATGGAAAAGACTATGTGATTCCTATGGTTATAGAAGAACCATCTGTGATAGCTGCCGCATCAAAAGGTGCTAAAGTTGCGCGTATCTTAGGAGGTTTTGAGGCAGAAGCTGATGAATCATACAGCATTGGACAAATTCAGATGTTAGATGTAGATTTATCCGATGCTATCACAAAAATCAAAAACTCTTCTGATGAAATACTAAGGATTGCAAATTCGAAAAGTAATACTTTATCAAAAATGAGTAAAGGCGCAAAGGAAGTTTCATGTAAAGAAATTGAAACTCCCGAGGGAAAAATGCTCATAGTAGAATTACTAATTGATGTTGGAGATGCAATGGGTGCAAATGTAACTAATACTATGTGTGAAGGAGTTTCTCCATTTTTAGAGAAAATTACTGGTGGTCGTTCATTGTTACGTATTTTATCGAATTATTCAACTAGAAGAATGGCTCGAGCAAAGGCAGTTTTTGAGAAGGATGCTGTGGGAGGAGAGGATGTAGTTGATAACATTGTTTCTGCGTTTCAATTTGCAGATAATGATGTATTCAGAGCAGTTACCCACAATAAAGGAATCATGAATGGAATAATTTCAGTTGCAAATGCAACAGGACAAGACAGCCGTGCAATTGAAGCAGCAGCAAATGCATATGCTGCAAATTCTGGAAGATATAGATCCCTAAGCAAGTGGTCCAAAGATGAAAATGGGAACTTGGTAGGTTATCTTGAATTACCATTATCCGTTGGAGTTGTAGGTGGCATTGCAAATGTCCATCCCACTGCTAAGATATGCAACAGGATTCTTGGCGTGACCTCTGCTCAAGAGCTTGCATGTATAATGACTGCAACTGGATTAGCACAAAACTACAGTGCAATTAGGGCGCTATCTACTGAAGGAATACAAAAAGGACACATGAGATTACACGCAAGAAATCTAGCTGCTGCTGCAGGAGCTTCAAATGAACAAATCGATAAAATTGTACAAAAAATGATTGAAGAGAAAAATATCTCATTGGATAAAGCTAAAGAATTAGTCAAGGAAATTTAAAATCCTATTATATGGCTAGTTGATGAAAAAATTTACAATGTCTCAGGTAAAGTTTGCCATACCCAAAGGCAGTCTAGAAGATGCAACATTCAAACTTTTAGAAAAATCTTGGACTAAAGTAAATAGAAAAAGTCGAACTTATCGTGTATTTTTAGATGATCCAAATATCATTGTAAAAATGCTCAGACCTCAAGAAATTCCAACACTGGTATACGAAGGTCTGTATGATGTAGGAATTACAGGAAAAGATTGGGTCGGAGAAACTAAAGCGGATGTTGAACCAATTCTAGATTTGGAATATGGAAAAATTAGATTAGTTATTGCGTTTCCTGATAAATATTCATACAAAAATCTTGATGCAATGATTGCAGCTTATGCAAAAAAGAAAAAAATTCTTAGAATTTCCTCAGAATATCTTACTACTGCAGCAAAGTTTCTTAAAGAATCAAAATCCTACAAGAAATATTATGGATCAAAAGATCCCTTGATAGTTACCCCCTGGGTAAGACTGGGAACAAACAAAAATGTGCAAATTCATCTATCTTTTGGAGCCACCGAGGCAAAACCCCCCGAAGATGTAGATGCAATAATGGATGTAACGGAAACAGGAACTACTTTAAAACAAAATAAATTAAAAATTGTAGATGAAGTTCTCACTTCTACTGCACATCTTATAGTTAACAAAAAATCACTTAAAGATCCAAAAAAACGAGAAAAAATCTTTGATATAGTAACTTTGATGAGAGGAGCAGTTCACGGAAGAAAACACTTGCACATTTATCTTAACGTGGAAGAAAAAAACCTCAAAAAATTACTAAAACAAATGCCATCGCTCAAGAGACCTACTGTTAGTCCGCTGAGTGAGGATGGTTGGTTTGGAGTAAATACGGTCATCAGAAAGGAAGAATATCACAAACTAATCCCCAAGTTAAGGAAAATTGCCCAAGGACTTGTAGTTCATGAACCACGCCAAATTTTAGAACTTGAGGAGATTAAACGTGACGAAGAAAATTGATGAAAATAATTCAAGTAACAAATATTGAAAAATTTGCAGCTAAAATAATCCCAAAACAGCCTCAAAAAAATAAGAAAATAGTAGAATCAATCCTAAAATCAGTTCAAAAAGATGGCGATATTGCTATAAAAAAATATGAAAAAAAATTTAGCGGTGCCAAACTTTCAGTCCTTAAAGTTTCAAAAAAAGAAATAGACAATGCATACAACAAAGTTTCAAAGCAGGAAATTAATGCAATCAAATTTTCAAAAAATAGGCTGCAAAAAACTGAGACCTCCTTAAAGTCTAATCTTAAAAATAAAATCATAAAAAATGACGGGGTAAAAATATCTAAAAAATTTGTATCGCTTCAAAATGTAGGTTGTTATATTCCTGGAGGTCTTGCAAAATACCCCAGCTCTGTAATCATGTCTGTAACTCCAGCAAAAGTTGCAGGAGTAAAAAGAATAGTTGTGGTCTCACCTCCTGACTCTGATGGAAAAATTAATTCACTAACTTTAGTTGCAGCAGATATTTGTGGTGCAGATGAAATTTACAAAGTTGGAGGTGCTCAAGCAATTGCAGCATTGTCTTTTGGTACAAAATCAATAAAAAAAGTTGAAAAAATTGTAGGTCCTGGTGGTGCATTTGTAACTGTGGCAAAATCGATGGTTAGTGACAATACTGCCATTGATATGCTTGCAGGGCCAACAGAATTAGGAATTATTGCTGATAGTTCTGCAAATCCAAATTATGTTGCACTAGATCTAATTTCTCAAGCAGAGCACAGTAGTGACACCTTTTGTTATCTTATCACAAATTCTAAAAAATTAGCAAAATCAGTAAATCAAGCAATTGAAAAATTAATTCCAAAAATTAAAAGATCAGATTTTGTAAAAAAGAGCCTAAAACAAAACGGCTTTGTTGCTGTTTGCAAAACTCAATCAGATTTGATTAATCTGGCAAATGAGCTGGCGCCAGAACACCTACAAATTATGACTAAAAATTCCCAAAACCTGGCATCAAAAATCACTACTCCTGGACTGATTTTGCTTGGAAATGATACTCCTTCTTCGGCTAGTGACTATATTTTAGGCTCAAATCACATTTTACCCACAAACGGATTTGGGAAGACTAGAGGCTCTCTTTCAGTCCTTGATTTTATCAAGATTAACACACAAGTAAGTACAACTAGGAAATCCTTGTCTAAAATTGCAAGTTATCTAGATGTACTTACTAAAGCAGAGGGATTACCAAACCACTATGAAGCAGTAAGAGGAAGATTAGAATGAAGGTAAATTGGTATGAAAAAAAAGTTAAGGATCTGTTATCTATTGGTGGATATGAGAAACCTGAATTACAAAAAGATTCTCTAAAACTTGATTCAAATGAAAATTATGTTATATCAAGACAATTCCAAGGTGACTTAATTTCAGGTGCAAAGAAAAACTCTGATGTAAGAGAATATCCTCTAGGAGGTGTAGAGCGACTAATTGAAGCAATATCAAAATTTACCAAAATCCCTTCTTCTATGATTGGTGTTGGAAATGGTTCTGATCAGATTCTGGATTTAATTTTATCAAACTTTGCAACAAAAAAAACTAAAGTTTTAACTTCAAATCCAACTTTTGGATTTTTTGAGGAACGGTGCAAATTATATTCCATACCAATCATTTCACTTCCATTCTCAAATGATATGAAATTAGATGTAACTGAATTTAAAAAACAATCAAAAAATGCAGATATTTTGTATCTTGATTCTCCAAACAATCCTACG
>JASFMV010000073.1:0-6205 GCA_050117375.1 Nitrosopumilaceae archaeon
ATGGCATAAATCGAATCTACCTTTTATTGTTAAATTTTTCATATTCACAAAAAATAATTAGATATGCTACAATATTCAAGAAATGACTAGTTTCAATAAAGAAAAATTACAAAAAAATCGAAAATCTAAAAACTGTGATTGTTATGACTGCACTCATTTAGGGCACAAGAATTGTGGTTGCTGCCAATAGATTATTTTCATTATTCACAAAAATGATTCTGCATTCCCAGCAACAAAAACTATTCTTGTCTTTATATAACCATCAATGTATCATAATGTATGGTTCAACTACAAATTTCAAGTGAAACAATGGATAGAATGAAGAAGATAATTGGAACAAATACGATGCATGACGGAGACTTTATGGTCAATGAAATGATTGACAAGTTTGAAAAGAAGATTCACGAACTGAGTTAATCTAACAAATTCATATACTTCTATTTTGATTTAACAATCAGAATTGTTCAAAAATATCGCTGTGGCTATTATTACTCCTACTCACACGAAAAAATCTTTTGAAATGGGCTTGGGACTAGCAAAAAACCTCGGTGCCGATTTATCTGTAATAGAGTGTGTTTACAAAATTCCTCCAAAATTTTATTTTTTTGAAACAAAATCCGACAAAAAAATCACAGAAAATCAAATTAAGAAAATCAAAGACGAGCTGAAAAAATGGAAGGAATCAGCATTAAATGAAGGGTTGAAGATTAACACAAAATTTGCTCTGACCGATTCCATTGCTCATTGGGTTATTGACTATGTAAAAGAACACAAAATTGATTTGTTAGTAGTTGATTATCCTAAACTTTCAATGATAGAGGCAAACCATCATGATGATATCATAAACCAAATTCATCACAAGGCACACTGCCACGTTCTAACAATGAAGCATTAATTCCCACAGCTTCCAAACAATAATTTCTAATTTGTCATTTTTCTGAATATCTAGAATTGAATTCAGTAAATCGATTCAAAGGAAAAATTTTCCTTCAGGTTTAGATTATTTTTCATCTTTTAGACATTTGCAACCACAAGAAAACATTCCTGCTTTTCCCATACACTGGTCGTGGTGTTCATTGTAACACTTGTTGCAAATAAGCATCATGTTGTACCTTTCTTTTTATGTTCTTTCTCATGCTTGATGACCTTTCCAAATGAATCCATGTCTCCATGCCATTGAAATTTACACTTTGGGCATTTGTAGTTCATGGTTTTGCTTCCTGTGATGAACACTCACTACATAATACCTGAAGGTTTGTCCTTGCATTGTTTGCAATATTTCCATCCGCATATCCAAAATTAGGCAAATTTGCAACATTGAATTTTATTCCACATTTTTGGCATTTGTGCTTTTGATCAGACAAAACAATTTGTTTATGAATATTACTAAATTCTTTTTTTTGTATCATAATATCACCAGTTTTGAGAGTATAATACGGTTCTGTTCTTTTGAAATGATTTTCATTTCAGTTTTCAAGAAGTGTAATTTCATATTGCAATCATCACAATATTGCTTCCACGTAGTAGGGTTTCTTGGAATTTTTCATTTCCTTCTTCTGATGTTATATTCCCATCGTTTAAAATCAAATTCAAATGTTGATCAAAATTTTTTAATTTTCCATGTACTGTAATATGGTTTTTTAATCTGATAAAGAGGTCTTTTCCAACATTTTGTTGCAAAATTTTGTCGATTTCAGAAACATTTTGAGTATTTTCACTATTAGAAATAATCCACACTATCCAAGATAATCTTAGATTGGACTACACTTAAACTGGCCATTTTAAAAAAAATCATCTATTGCAATTTACTTTATCAGTGTATTAAGTCCTTGTAAAATTGAGAATCATTTCAGATTATTCTTTGTAATGGACCAATAATGACTTTGCAGAAACTGGAAGAACAGCTACTATGTTTTCCCCTTTTTGGGCAAGAAAATCATTTACTACCTCTTGAAGATACTGTCCTTGTGGTATCTGTTCTGCTTCAAAATATTGTATTTTATGTATCATAGATGAGTGAAATTTTTTGCAGTTATATTTTGATGTGTTTTAATCCCTTGTAACGATTTCTTATGGTAACTTCGGTAACCCCTGCAGCTTCTGCTAGATCATGTTGGGTAATAGAGACTCCATTTTGAACACATGATAGGTAAAGTGCAGTTGCAGCAAGACCCATTGGTGATTTTCCAGCCGATTCTTCGTTTTCTTGTGCCTTTTGAAGAACTTTGATGGCATATCGTTTAGTTTTTTCAGATAGTTCTAGCTTGCTTGATATTTTTGCAATACATTGAATTGAGTCCACCACAGGCATTTTCAAATCTAGCTCTCGATACAAGAGTCTGTAGCACCTTGCAATGTCTTTTCTTTTTACATTTGCCGCATCTGAAACATCCTTGAGAGTTCTTGGAGTGTCAGTATCTCTGCATGCAGCATATAGAGATGCTGCAATCATTCCAGAAATTGATCTTCCTCTTACAAGCTTCTTCTCTAATCCCTTTCTGTAGATGTATGCTGCTTTTTCTATAACATTTGAAGAAATTGTAATCTTGTCTTTTAGCCTATTTAGTTCACTTAGGGCCTCTCTGAGGTTCCTATCAGAAGTGTTTTGAACCTGGCTCCTGCTATCCCATGTTCTGAGTCGCTCTATTGTGCTCTTCATTGATGATGAAAGTGGTTTTCCTGATGCATCTTTGTTAAATGGATTAATTATGGTTGCAAGTCCTCTGTCATGGATGGCAAGTGAACTTGGAGCTCCAGTTCTTGTGGGGTCGGGCCCTCCATCTTTTCTAAATGATCGCCATTCCGCACCGGTATCTTGAGATTTTTCAGAAATCACATATCCGCATTTTGAGCAAAACTGCTCTCCAGTAACATCATCAGTCATCAAACAATTTTTTCCACAACGCATACAGGTAAAATTTGGTTTAGAAATTACCATGAAAACTGACCTGCAATTATTTTAGTCAAAGAACCTTACCAAAAGTCCTTTTCATTGGAATCTCAATTGTCGAAACGTTTCTTTTTTTCCCGTCAGTTGACTCTAAAACTTCGTGATCAATTTTTATTTTTCCTATCTCAAATGCATTTGTTTTTCTTTGGATTACTTGAGCTACGTCTACTGCCATTGCGATGCTATAACCACGTGCCTTTAGAGTAACTATAGGCATTGTAGATAATTGAATTATTGCAGAAGTAACATAGGTCATCAAAGGCTTTTTTCCAATGAAAATTGTATCTCTTGTACTGTTTGACATACAAAGTTAGTTCTAATGGCTAATTTAAACGGGGTTATGGGTTTCTAGTCATAAATTCCTGAAAATAAAAAAAGAGGTCATCAGAATATCTCTGAGATAATTAAGTTCAAAATCAATTAAACGAAACCAGCTTAAAATCTTCTACTACGATGTTTGGGTAAACACTCACGACAATATACTGGTCTTCCTTCTTTTGGTTCAAAAGGAACTTCAGAATCTTTGCCGCAATCTGCGCATGTACATTTGTACATTTTTCTGTCTTCTGACATAATTCTCTAGTATTTCGTTGCTATAAGAACGATTGGTATTTTTCTCAAAAAGTATCATGGGTTCGTTCTGTTCAAATACTAGTGAAAAAACTATGGGTATGAGAAATAATAAAGTTGGATTAGCGTTTGGTATTCCATTTTTGCTTCTAGTTGTAATTATTGCAACTGATGTAGTTTAGCCTGATTTACTGCTAACAAATAAGAATGCTTTTGATTTTTACACAAAATAATTTTAAAAAAACTCAACAAGTAATGGATGTCAAAACCTTGTTCGGATTAATGGGTTTTGATATACAAACCTGAAGGCCTTCTTTTTGCAATAATTGAGGAATTTCATCATCAGTAAACGATTTTGCAGAAAAAATTATCACTTTTTGGTCTTCAAGTCTTTCTTCTAATCCCCGTGTATGAACAATGTTAATTCCACTAAATTCAGACATGGAAATATCTAACAGAACGGTGTCATAACCTCTTTCTTTGATTTTTTCCAAGCCATCTATTGGATCATTTGTAATGTTGTTTTCTATGCCTTCAGAATTAAGATATGTGGAAAGGAGATAAGCAGTTTCTGGATTGTCATCGATAATGAGGACTTTCACAAAATCCAATCAAATTTACTCTATTTAGGAAAATGTTTGTTTTAGTAGTTACATAATCATTGAATCAAAGTCTGAAGAAAATCTAACTAACATGCTTCTAAATATTATATTTTTATTGATAAATTATGAATGGATATACTGAATGTCCAAACTGCGTGATGGATAGACTAATTGTTCCATTAAAATCAAAGGGTAGTTTTTCAGTTTGCCCAGTATGTGAAAAAACTTTTGAAAAATTTCTTTCAAAAAACTAATTTCAAAAAATACTCAATGTAGTCTGAAATGAATTTGACTAACATGGGACTAAATATCATTATTTTGGTATGATTTTGTGAATCTAAATCATGAATGTCCAAACTGTATAAAATTCAAAATAGATGTACCTTTATCCGGAAAAGGAAGATCTGTGGCTTGTCCAATTTGTGATTCAATTTATTGAAAGTTTTTTTCTCAAAAATTATTTTCAAAAAACTAGATCCATAAATTCTTATCAAAAATTCTATGTAGAAAAGTGAATGCTAAGGATAGATCAATTTATTTTTTTGGAATTAATTCAAACTAACGGAGTTCGCCAACTCCAATGTTAATGTCCTCAGTACCGCTTCTTTCTCCACTTTCTTTCATTTCTCTTTCAATTGATGCAAATTTTTCTTCCAGCGAAGCTATTTTTCTTTCAAGCTCTTCAATGTCTTCTGAATTTTGTGAAGACTCGGTTGCAACATCAAAGAATACATCAAAGAATGAATCTACAGTATTTGCTGAGGCACATTGCCAAGAAGACGTTCTTTCATCAAACACTAATTCTTGACCTCTTAAACATTCATTGGTTCGTGGTGTATCTACCTCAAAGAATACATCAAAAAATGAATCAGTTGATTCTTGTAATTCTGTAAAAACATCAAAAAAACTATCAATGGTATACGACTGATACATTATATCAAAAAAGCTGTCAACTTGAAAATGTTGTTTTGTAGAATTACCATCTGAGGACTCTTGTGCACTCATTGATATCATTTCAGTATCAAAACTCCCTGTGGTGGAAGCTGGTTCTGCCACTCTGATAATTTTCTCATTTGCCAGAAATTCTACTGCATTGAGAAATTCTGCATCACTTGTCTGTCCATCAACCCAATACTGCATGCTTGTCTTAATCCATGGTGGAACTGCATTGGGATTCACCCCATCAAGTCCGCTAGAACCAATGTTTGAGCTTACTCCATCTTCTCCGCTGGAACCAATGTTTGAAACTTGAGCAAAAACAACAGTGCCAGATCCTATTATCGCTACACAAACTGAAAAAACTAATAGAAAAGCAATATTATTCAATAAATCTCTTTAAAAAAACTGCTATTAAAGCAGTGTAAGTATCACTTGTTTCTAACAATTTTAAAAAAATTGTATTGATGGTAATTATTGCCAATGTTCTGGAATCAGTTAATTACAAGTCCTAATTTCTTACTAGTAATTGATACTCTTTAAAAATAAAAAAATCTTTCTTGTTTTTTCATTTAGATGATACAAAACATGAAAGAATTTTTTTAAATTATTTCCGCAAGAATATTTTTAAAACGGCAAACGATGTTATCATTTTAAAACAGTACGGACTTGTCCAATACTGTAACTTTCAAAGAATAACAAATTTTTAATACTATTTTTCTAAAAAAGAAACAATTGGCAATTGATGACACAAAATTACAGAAATTTTTAGGAAAAGCAGTATCTGATCTTGGAGCAACAGTAAGTTCAACTTTGGTAGTTGTTGGCGAGAAATTGGGTCTATACCAAGCTTTAGCCGAATCAGGCCCGCTAAATTCTCATGAACTTGCAGAGAAAACAGGGATCTTAGAAAGATATGCCTTTGAGTGGCTTAACAATCAAGCAGCTGGTGGATATATCGCATATGACTCTAAAGCAAACAAATACTATCTTCCAGAAGAACAAAAAGCATGTCTAGCTGATAAAGACAGTCCTACTTATCTTCCTGGCTCTTTTCAATCATTTCTTTCAATGGCAAAAGACGAGGAAAAAGTAACTAAAGCATTCAAAGAAAAACAAGGAATTCATTGGGGTGACCATCACTGTG
>JASFMV010000074.1:0-6177 GCA_050117375.1 Nitrosopumilaceae archaeon
TACACTCATTTCTAAAAAAAGTGGTTTCTGATTTTAAAAAAACCTTAAAATTATTTAGAAGCAAATATGGCAAATACAAAAAAATCCTGTAATAAAAAAAATTAACACTAGAAAATTTTTGTTTGTGAGTTTGTTCGAATATTGTATTACAGTTAATTATTATTAAATAATCTTTTTAGGTACTAGCCTTCACTTGAAGAAATCGGGCTTTGTAATAATTGCATTCGTCTTTGGCATGTCTTTGCCTTTTGTTTATGGTCAAGAAAATCCCATAACATTTGAAATTGAAAAATTCATTTATCATGAAGGTGATACAATTAACATATCTGGCAGTGTTGAGGAAATTCTTTTTGGCCAAGAAATTAATTTGATGATGATTGGACCAAATGGGGATGTAATATCCATAGAAAAATTAACTATCGACAACACTAAACAATTTCAATTCACAATTCCTGCAAACTCTGAAAATCTCAGTGAATTTGGAAAATACACTGTAATTGCAAGATATGGATCGGAGAATCAGGCAGCAAAAGATACTTTTTCTTTTGAACAAAAAAACAAATACTTTGCTCCAGAGGAAACTAAACGAAATGTATTACTTAATTTTGATTTTGTAAATCCTAATAAAAAAAGTATTCAAGAGCATGTTGATTACACAATTACTGTATCCAAAAATGGTCATACTGTTTTTGGACCTACGACAAAACATGCAGTAAGCGGTTCTGTTTCATTACCCATGATGATTGCAGAAAGACAATCACATGATGTGCAAATTGAGGTAAATGGAGTCATGTTTCAACCAATTCCTACAGAGGCTTCTCACTTTAGTATCATGACTGGTGGGCAGACCATTCTTTCTGAATTTACTTCAGAAAATTCTCTTAAGATTAATCTTGCATTAAACAAGAATCCCTCACCTGATCCCAAAATTGTTCCAGAGTGGGTAAAAAATAATGCAAAATGGTGGTCTGATGGCAAAATTAATGATACTGCCTTCACTCAGGCAATAGAATATCTTATTGTACAAAAAATTGTTTCCATCCCAGATTTACCTTACCCTGCATCCTGGATGGATAAAGACGTGCCATCATGGGTAAAAAATAATGCAAAATGGTGGGCCGATGATTTAATAGAAGAAGATGATTTTATCAAGGGAATAAAATACCTTGTAGAAAAAGGTGTTATACAAATTAACAAAGTTTGAATTTTCAAAACTAGTTAAGCTATTTTAAAAGGACAAAATCAAGAAAGAGTGTGACGACAAGAACTCAAGCTCTGATTCCAATTGCAGCAGCTGCAGTAATCATTGGAATTGTTGGATTATTGTCCATTCCTAGCGACAGTAAATTAGAATCAGTAGAATTCCCTAGGGGTACCATCAAGGTTGACGATACGGTTCTTGAGGTACAAATTGCAGATAATGAATCAAGACGAATACGTGGCTTGATGTTTCAAGAGCAGTTGCCATATGATCAAGGCATGATCTTTGTTTTCAACGAACCTGGGGTTTACTCTTTATGGATGCTAAACATGCAGTTTGCACTTGATATGATTTGGTTTGATGCTGATGGAAATGTGGTGCACATTGAAGAAAATATTCCTCCATGTGAGACCCCTACTGAAATTATGGCTTGTCAGAGCATCATCCCCTCCGGAGAGGCGATGTACATTCTTGAGGTAACTGCAGGGTTTGTTGAACAGTTTGGTGTTACAAAAGAATCCAAACTTGACATCATATCGATTTAGAATTGCAAAGCCTTATCTTGGAAATGTAAATTATTAGAAAAATGAACAAAAAGACCTTGATTCCTGTAAGTATAGGTATTGTGGCCATTATGATTTCAGTATATTTGATGATTCCACAAAACGATGAGGCTAGACCTGAATCATTGCCCCTTTCATATATTGACACTA
Organism: Nitrosopumilaceae archaeon; assembly: GCA_050117375.1. GTDB lineage: Archaea > Thermoproteota > Nitrososphaeria > Nitrososphaerales > Nitrosopumilaceae > Nitrosomaritimum. Next base: position 1,915 of record JASFMV010000074.1, read on the forward strand.
ACAAAGAATTGCAATCTGTACTTGATTTACAGCAAATTCGAATGTCTTCCCCTCTCAAACTAAACGGGTTTTCAATTGAGCAATACTGCACATTTTTTTCGGATGATAATTTACAAAATTCTATAGAATATTGTACCTCTACTGAGCTTTTGGATTCAGAAGGGAGATACTTGGGAAATATCCATATGGTTGGGTCTCCATCTGAACCTTGGTATGTGATAGGTGTAATTCAGGCAAATCCAACGATTTCCCAAATCGATGAAATCAAGAATGTTTTCAGAATCATGTTAGAGACCACTGTTTGTGAATGCTGGGAAGAGGAAAAACCTGGAGGATTTGAAACTGTCTCAGATTGGATTGATGCTGCAAAATCTCATCATTTAGAGGCAAAAAGAATAACCAGCAAATCGGAGATTAATGGAATTGCCCAAAAGAATATTCTCTTGGAGATTACAACAAACACAGAGGGGTATCTTTGGAAATTTATTATTCCTGTGTGAATCCAAGATATAATATACAATAAGATTATTTGATTGACGTTTACTATGATTGATCAACTCTGGCTTATTCCATTAGGTTTTGCTGCAGGCGTACTAGGTTCAATGATTGGATTGGGTGGTGGAATTATTGTTGTTCCGATTCTAACCTTTTTTGGATTCTCTCCTACCCTTGCTGCAAGCAATAGTCTTTTTGCCGCATTTAGTAATGCCGTAGCATCAACAATATCGTACTCTAGACAAAAAAGAATTGAATATTCTTTAGGTGTAAAGCTTGGATTGCTAACAATCCCTGGAACTGTTTTGGGCGCATATGTATCAAGTGATGTGGCACCTGAAATCTTCAAGATATTGTTTGGATTTGTGTTGATTGCCTCTGCAGTCTATATCTTTGTGAGAAAAAAAATAGAAAACACTCAAGTAAATTTCTCAAAACAAATGATGATATTTGCAGTAGGTGCCAGCTTTTTTGCAGGAATCATATCTGCATTTTTTGGAATTGGCGGTGGGATAATCTTTGTTCCATTGATGGTAGCTGGAATGGGTATGGCAATGAAAAAGGCAGCTCCTACATCTCAACTAATTCTATTGTTTGCATCATTTTCTGGAGTTGTAGTGCATACAATTCTTGGTCATTCTGACTTTTTGCAGGCAGGCCTGCTTTCTGTTGGTTCATTTGCAGGTGGGTTGGTTGGAGCGCGACTTTCAGTTGACATTAAAGAAAGGTTTTTGCAAATTATTGTTTCAGTTGTAATTATTACAGCTGCAATCAAGATGTTCTTTGATTCTCTGGCAGACAATCTGTATTTGATAAATAGTTAAAATCAGGCTCACAAAATTTACCCTGCTTTTATAGTAATTTTGTAATAGTGTCATGTCTTCTAGGTTTCAACTTACTAGGGGCTGGAGAGACATGTCGGCTCTCCGGTTTTAATTTTATCTTGGAGGTTCTTTTTTAATTCTGTACAGATTTTTGCGGGACACCAAAACGGTTTCTCCTTCTTGATTTATCCCTTCAAAATCAACTGCAATCTTTCCATAATCTTCATCAATGTCTTCTTTTCCTGAAATGGTATATTGTAATTTCAATACTTCATCTGTATGAAGTGGTATAAGAAATCTCGTGCTTCTATTGCCCCATTCTGGGTCCCCATCTGTGCCGATAAAGATAATGTGGTTTCCATAAATTTGATTTAGTCTGGTAAACTCTCCTTCCATTCTTGAAAGTGCAGCCCGTCCTGAAACCATTTGTTGTTTTTTACTTCCATAGTCTTCTAGAAATGCATTTTTTACTCTAGAGAATCTAAAATATTCATCTAACTCATCTTCGGAAATACTACAAGTAGAGAAAAATTTATCTCCTACTCTGAACTCTTTGAATTTTTTCATTCCTATCGTGCTTCATCAACACAAAATGTAACTTCAGCTGATGAAGCTGCATTGTCAGATACTAGGAAATTCAAAGCCTGTGCAATATTTTCATTGTTTGGCTCTGCACCTGCAACAGATCCTGGAAACACAGAAAACATTCTGATTTTAGATTTTAACACATCGCTAAGCTCTTGGTTTACCGTGGTGGTAAATGGTCTTAGTGCTCCACGGAAAACTTCTACTTGGGCTCTTTGAGTTCCTGAAACTTTTCTTCCTGATGGTAAGTCTGGCCCAATAATCATCATTGCACCTTGAGCATCTTTGTACAGTCTTGGGTCTTTTGCACCACCTGGAACAAACTGCTCGAATGTTCCTTGTGCAACAGTAGCTGGAGTTGTGATGAACTTTTCAATCAATTCTTCCCATCCTGCTCTTGTTAACTCTGTTAGTTTTGAAATTTCTGGTAGTTTTCCTGTAACGTGAACTACGGCAAGAATTTTACCTAAGTTGGTGTTTGCAGTGTTTAGCCACTTTGCAACCTCTTCAGGGTTTTTGATATTTACTACATGAGAGTGGAATTTACTGCTAATCTCATCTTGAATCTCTTTAGGCGTGGATTCTGAGATAAAACAGGCGACTTTGCCTCCGTTTTTCTCGACATGTGAGGCCAAATATTGGACTCGTTCAGAGTCTACCTTGTCTGTGCCGTCAATTGTAAAGACTATGGATCGTCCTGTAAAGTCTGGCTGGTGAACTCCTGGTGTTGTAGTTCCGACATGTGGTTTTACTGGATAAAATACTCTGTCTCCTGGAATTACTTTACCGTTGATTATCTTTGCAATCTCATCATCACACAAATTCAGAACTGATTCTGCAACTTGAGCTTGTGATAGGAATTCTTGGTTTGCAATCATATGGGATGTATTGCTTTGAACTTTTTCTGCAATGCTTTGAATCTTGTTTAATAGATTTGTAAGGGTCTCAGTTAGTTTTGCAGGCTCTTTTCCATTTTGTTGGGATAGTTTTTGTGCAGCAGCTGCAATTCCTTTCTTTACCGCTTCATCACTTTCGCCAAGTAACGGTAATAATTCTTTGTTAGCTGAATCAACTTCAACTGGTGTCAAGTCTTCAAAACCACTAACTCTCATGAATTCTGAAGCTGCTTTTGGATAAACTGTTTTGTAGATTCTATCAGAGTGTACAGGGCCCGGATTTGTTGCAATTGAAATAATTCCTTTATCTGTTAATTCCCAAGACATGCATTCGGCTAGTCTGTTTTTTGCACCTTGAGAAGCTGTGTATGGACTTCGGAATCTATATGGTCTTTGTTCTAGTGGTCGCTCTTCTGTAAAGAAAGTTGAGATTGTAATTATCTTTCCACCCTCTTTCATAACTTTCAGTGATTGAACGGAACCCCAAAATGTTCCAGTCAAATGAATTGCAACTGTACTTTTAAAATCATCTAGTGGTGCATTTGCAAAACAAGTAACAGGGCCTGAAACTCCTGCATTGTTTATAATAAAGTCAATCGTGGCATTTTCATTTTTTAGAGAATCAAACATTGCTGTCATTGCTGATTCATCTGCAACATCAACTCCTGAGAAAATCTTGACATTGGCACCACTGTTTTTTTCTGCAATTATTGCCTCAAGCATAGTTGAGGTCTCTTGAAGTGGTTCTGGCCTTCTGCCTAGAATTACCACACTTGCGCCATTTTCTACAAATTTTTTGGCTATTGCCTGGCCGATACCAGTGCCACTGCCAGTAACTAGTGCTGTTTTGCCTTGAAATTTTAACATAATATCTGAACAGCCTCAAAGTCTTATTTATTTGATTGTCGAGTAATTTTTGAAATTTATCTCGATTTTATTCTAAAGCCTTAATTTTGTTTGAAGGTGATCCTTTGTATGAACACTGCCCCATATTGGAACAAAAAAGTATGCTCTGACTGCAAGCGGATGAAATGCCAAAAGGGATGTTTATGCGATTGTCATGAGCTACGTGACAGACCATACTAGAAATAAATTAAAAAATTTTTATGAAATAAAACTAGCTTGATTTGTTGGATTGTGATACACATTTTGGATGGTCTGGCCTTTGTGTACAGTCAGGTCCACCACCTCCTGAATCTCCTCCGGAGCCTCCGTTATTAGCCATGGTTATCGAATCAGATACCTCGTTGTCAGCTGAATTGTAAGAGTCATATTCATCTGCATAAACATCGCTTACGCTATATGTCAACTCTGTTCCTTTAGTTGATAGATTAACCATACATTGTCCCGATGAATCAGTTGTACAATCTCCTGCGCCAATTGGGGTGCCGCTCTCATCTAACCATGTTCCTAAAACAAATGCACCATTTACAAGTTCATGATTGTTTCCATGAATAGTTATA
>JASFMV010000075.1:0-6151 GCA_050117375.1 Nitrosopumilaceae archaeon
ACTTAAAATTTCTACTAATCATCTAGATGGAATTTCTTAGCGATGGCTTCATCAAGACTATCTCTTTTCTCTAAATAATCACAATATCTTTTATTCCATGAGTTTAGGGACTGGAATTGTCTCAAGCCTGCCACCAGCCAAATTCCAGAGGTAATTATGACCATTGTCAAAAGAATAATCAGCATAAAACCAAATTCATTTTCATTTTCAATTAAAAGTAAAAATTTGGGGTGTGTAATCAGGTAGGAAGAAATTCCAATTGCAAATGGAGCTAATATGAGGGCCGACAAGGAAACACCCAACATTATACCTTTAATGTGTTGGATTTTTTCAATGAAACTATCCATAGAACTGAGAATATCATTGGATTCTTGTTCAGGCATACCTAATCCTTTTTAGTAGAGGTATAAAATCAGTTCTTTTCGAGTCTGAATAATCTAGTGAAAATTTGAATTTCTGTATTCTTTGCATTCTGCACACCTTTTTGGGATTCAGGTATTTACTTGATGCTTAACAATGTTAATTCAATCTTTTTAGTGTCAAAATGGATTATTGATTATGAGTAAGAAAGAAAAAGAAGAGGAAGAAGATCTTGCCGCTAAAAAGAATGATGATTGGTGGCGTTTGGAAAAATCTCAAATAGGTAGGAGAAAATTCGCTTAAAATGGGCTATAATTGCCATGGAGTATGTGATTTTTACAAAGCCACGAAAATACCTACGTCAAGGAAATATCAAAGCGGTCAAAAAAGATGCTCGCTTTGTGATGTTTTCCTTGCAACTATGAATCTTAGATGTCCATGTTGCAATTCCAAACTAAGATCAAAATCAAGAAAAAATAAAAAAGAAGTGTTCTACTATTGAGACTCAAGTTAACAATGTTAAGCATGTCCTAAATATCTCAAATTCTAAAAATTTTTGATGCAGAAGCAATCTACTCCAAAGGGGAAAATGAAAAGCTTGGATGTCAATTCATCCTTTACAAGTTCTCATTAGATGCCTTAGACATAACCATATTTCCTAGAATCTGCTTCTGCATTATTATTTATTTAAAGCATCTAGTTACCATTGTTAATCATTCCCTAAATAATCTAAATCAGAGATAAATTGTGCATAAGGAAAAAAAGATAAAAAAAATTACTAGAGGAACAATAATTTCTATAACCACAGTTCTAGGGGTTTCGATTTTAATTGGATTTTTAATTATTAACTCATTTTTGCCAGTGAATTCTGATCAACTAATTTTTGAATCACCGACCAACATTTTACTCAAGGCCGTCAAATCATCTGAAGGATATCATTATTCCACACAATCCTCCAAAGGAGGAAAGATGGTTCCATCAACTGCAGGTAATTCACCCGCTTTATTGGTTAAAAATGGAAATCTAGTACAAATTCACCTCATTAATGAAGAAAAAAATGAAGCCTCAATAAAATCAAAACATAATCTCAACATTGATGAATTTAATGTACATACTGGGGACCTAGGATATTTCCAAACAAAATCAATAACATTTCTAGCAGATAAGAATGGTACATTTGAGTACTATTGTTCTATACACCCCGAAATGAAAGGAATCCTAACTGTAGAACCCTAATCTAATTTTTCTCATTAGAAGAAAAAAGTTATTTTGAGTTCTTTTGACCCATTCTTGATGCCTCTCCGCTCTTAATTTTATTAAAAGCATCAATGACTTCTTCATCAGTTGATTCAGAACTTGATGCTTTCTTTCTTTGCTTATCCTTAGTTACAACTGAAGTGCCAATAGCCTTTGCAACCACCATTGGAGTTTCCAGTACATCACAGGCAGACTTTTGTGGAAGATCATTAGATGGGGAAATTATTTTGAAAGCCTCAAAAACTATTTTTCTGCTTGTATTTCCAGCACTAATGATTTTTCCAGTAATTTCTAAAAAATCTCCAGCATGAACTGGTTCAAGAAATTCTACTTTTTCATATGCCCTAAGAAGCCCTTCATCCCCATCGTACCGAATAGTCAATTCTGTTGCAACGTCCCCAAAAAGCTTCATCACATGAGCTCCATCTACCAGTCCTCCTGCATAATGAACATCGCTTTCACTAATTCGCACACGTAATTTTACATCAGGATAAATTTCCATGAATTTATCAAGGTACTATTGAATATTAGATTTTTTTAATTGTAGGGTATTGTGATTATCCGTAGTCGATTTTCTTTATTCTAACATTGCTTCCTTTGCTTTCCAAATAATGGCCAATAAAATTAGTTAATTGCTCTCCAATTTTGAATCCTAACGCACCTTTCATCATGCCTGATTTTTCTATTATTGCTACCATTTCTTCACTTATTTGAATATTAAAGAAGGTCCAGCCAAATTTTTCAAATGGTTTTTCAATTTTGTATCCATCTTTTACATTGCATTTGTTTTCTAATTCTTTTAATGCCTCGTGAATGATTGGTATTTCTTTATCATAACTTCTAGTGCTGAGTTGAAACAATGGATTCATGCCTTTGTGATCTTTCTGGCAGTAATTTAACCTAAGATTGTTCTTAAGATTGGGGCATAAAGTGGAAAATCTCCTTTATACCAAAATAAGATAATTTAATCATGAAAAAATCATTGATGATAATTTTAGGAGTTTTAATAATTGGATCCATTTCTGCTTTTACCTTATCGCCTTACTTCATAGAATCTACTATTGATGAAGAATTGCCACCCGGTGTTCTTATTCAACCAAAAATGAATGATGAAAAGATGGGTGATACTATGGAAGAAGAGAAGATGGAAACACATGCCATTTCTTATTCAGGGGTATTTGTAGGAATTGGTGACGGAATTCATGATGCTCAGGGTAAAGCATACACAATACCACTGGATAATGGAGGCGATGTGTTAAGACTAGAGAATTTCAAATCTACTAATGGTCCAGATCTTTATGTTTATCTTTCAACAGATAAAGATGCATCTGAATTCATCAATTTAGGAAAACTAAAAGCTAACAATGGAAATCAAAACTATGAAATTCCAAATGAAGTGAATCTTGCAGAGTACAACCAAGTTTTAATTTGGTGCAAAGCATTTGGAGTATTATTTGGAAGTGCAGAAATTTCTCCTCAATGAGAAGGTCAAAAAGCCCCAAAAGGAATTTTTTATATCTCATATTAATTCTGAGCAATCATTGATTGGAGCTTTGGGTATTTTTCCAGTTTTTTCTATTATGCAGATAATTCCTAAGAGCATATTTTCTTTTAATGGTGCAGAAAATGGCCAATCAGAGCAAAATCCTAGATTCAAAATGATACTTTGGATGTTTGTTGCAGGCACAAGAGGAGGTGCCAATAGGGCAAGAATACTCAGCCTAATCAAACAAACCCCAATGAATGCCCATAAAATTGCAAAATCCTTGAATTTAGATCACAAAACAGTAGCTCATCATCTTAAGATTTTAACAAAAAATGATTTGGTTGAAAAGGCTGAGAAAACATATGGTGCAGAATACCAGCTTTCTGGCATTATGAGCAAAAATCAAAATGTACTAGAGGAGATCATGGAGAAAATTGGGACAAAGTAATTTAACAAATCTCAGAGGAGAAAAAGCATGGTAGACTTTATGTTAGCTGCAGTAGTATCTGCATTTCTCAACATTGGTTTGCTTGGAGTAGCAATTGGAACATATGTTCAGAATTTGAGAGTGATTAGGTCTTACTATACATCAGGTTTAGTTTTAGTTGCATTTTTGTTGATGATTCAAAACATTGTGATTGTTTTGTTTTGGTTTACGCTTTACATGGATGACAAAGCATTGATGATGTCAGCTGACATGGTAGCTCATTACTTGTTTACAATTAATGTAATTCAGACAATTGGATTGGCTGTTCTTGTGTGGATTACAAGAAGATAGTTGAGAAAAGATTGGGGCATAAAGTGGGTAAATCCTTAAGGTAAATTTTTTGAATAATTGTTTTAATGAAATCAAAAAAGAAAGGTATTCTTGCATTGGCTTCAATAGTTGCAATGTTAACTATTGTAAGTGTTACAGGAATACCAGAATCTAATGCCGCACAAGCAAAAATGTATGAGGTTACAATTACAAACCTTACACCTGGACAACCAATAACTCCACCTCTTCTTGTAACACATTCCTATGATGCTGGGATTTTTTCAGTCGGGGAAATGGCAAGTGATGAACTTCAGCAATTAGCAGAAAATGGAAATCTTGATCCACTAGTTATGATGTTAGAGGAAAAGGATGGGATATTAGATATTGTCCACGGAGATGCTCCATTAGTTCCTGCAAACGATCCTGGAGACACTGGTTTGAATTACTCTGAAACCTTTGTAGTATCTGCGGAAGGCACAACAAGATATCTTTCATTTGCAAGTATGTTGGTATGTACCAATGATGGTTTTGCTGGAATTGACTCTGTCAGACTTCCAATAAATCAGAAGACAGTCTATGCCATGGCATATGATGCAAGAACAGAGACGAATACTGAAGATTTTGCCGATTTGGTACCTCCTTGTCAGGCTGCAATTGGAGTTTCTTCTGATGACGAAGGAACAGGTTCTAGCAATCCCGCAATAGCAGAAGAGGGAGTAGTCATACCACATCCAGGAATTGTAGGAGACGAGGATCTACTTTCAAGTGTTCATGCTTGGGGCAACCCTGTAGTAAAAATCGACATTGTTCGAATGAAATAATCTCCAACTATTGTTGGAATTTTTTTTATTTTTTCTTTGAAATTGCTTTTTTTAGATCTCCAAATACCATTACTGGATGGAATTCTATTTTGGCATCATATTCTTGGAACATTGGCTCTGCTATGGAAGGTATTTTGTCAGCACTTGGCAAGTCAACAATGAACTCAAATGTTCTAAGACCATTTTGTTCATAGAAATAGGCAGCCTCTCCTTTGATTTTCTTGTAATATGCTTCTAGTTTTTGAATTCCTTTTGGATCCTTGATCAGTTTGTTTCCTCCTTGTACGGTAGGTTGTATGCGAACGAGAAATCTCATAATGAACAAAAGACATGCTTCTTTTTTATCTTGTCGGAGGATTGAGTCGATCTAAAATTAAAAGCACTAAAAATTTGGAAATTGATTTAAGTATTGCAACAAAATCTCTGCAATGATGAATTTAAGAAAAAAACATCTTGTATTCTTAGCAATCATTCCATTAGTAATGATCGCTTTGATGCCACAATATGTCGAAGACATCAAAGCAGAGAAAAGTCAGGGAACATCTATTCCAAAGACAGGATCTATCAATTCTCCTGTTTGCGGTGACAGGCTTTGCTCTGAAATAAAAAACACGCAACTCAAAGAAGCAACAACTACGGTATCAGGATATGTCTATAAGCAAGATTTCATTCCTGTTGAGAAAATTGAAATAGACCTTGAGAAAACAGCTGTGTTTATCACTGATCCGCAAAATGACTTTCTTTCTGAAGGTGGTGCTGCTTGGGCTTTGGTTGGAGAAGGAGTTGTAAATGACATGGTAGTCGAACACCAATCTGCCATAAAGGCGACTGCAAAAGAAGTTGGAATTCCTGTATTCTATTCGCCACACACATACACAGAACAAGAATTTGCAAATTGGAAAGTTCTCAATCCGATTGACAAGATAATGTTCTCAATTGATATGTTCCATGAGGGAACATGGGGCCATGAATTTCATCCAGAAATGATTCCTGATGAGAACACACATGTGTTGAATCCACACAAAGGTTTGAGCAACTTCCAATCAGGAGATGCAGTATTACAACTACGTCAATACGGAATTACAACCATAGTTTTGGCTGGAATGTCTGCAAATCTATGCGTAGAATCTCATCTTAGAGATGCAATTGAAAATGGATTTGAAGTAATTGTTATTTCTGACGCAACAGCAGGAGCTGGACAATATTCAAAGGATGCAGCATTAACTAACTTTGAGTTTATTGCAAATGAGATTACAACAACTGATGACATCATAAATCGACTGAAGCAAGCTGCACAGAACTAAAACTCTTTTTCTTTTTTTAAGATAATCTTTCCAAGATCGTCTGGCGAATCTATCAAAAAATCCGGATTTTCTTTGGAAAGTGCCTCTTTAGTGTTGTATCCCCAACTTACTGCCACCGTTTTCACTCCGGCTTTTTTGCCAGCCTCGATATCTCTTACCTCATCAC
>JASFMV010000076.1:0-6136 GCA_050117375.1 Nitrosopumilaceae archaeon
AGTTGACGCACTTATGATAGCCCAAGAATTAAGACCTGAAAGATATACAATTTTAAAAGAAATTGAAATGACAGAAAAAAGAGCTACAAATCTAGCAATTAATACTAAAGTAATTTGAATTAAGCAGTTTTTGGTTCTGGAGGTTTCTCTTCTTTAGATTCTTTCTTGTCTGTTGTTTCTGGTTTTTTGCTTTGGGCTTGTTTGTTTTGGTATGTTTCAACGAAGTTAATTTTTTCTAAAGTTGGAACAAATTTGAAAATATCCATTTGGATAAAATGTTTCATTATTTGAAGTCCATCTGCTCGGAATATTTCTTCAGGAACTGAGATATTTGCCTCTTTTTCTTTAATTGTGAAACTTATTTTGGAATCTTCAACTGGTAATCGATTTTTTAAAATTCCATCTATTTTGTCATTTTCAGAATCAAGTGATTTGATTACATTTACATCATAAAGAATAGTTTTACCTGCGTATTTGTGATTGTAATCAATTTGAACTCTACCTGAACCAATAAATCGTATAATTCCTCGTTTGTTATCAATTTCAATTGTATCACCTACAGAAACTTTTTCAGCGTCTTCACCTAATTTTCGAATTGGGATCATCCTTACTTTAGTAGAATCACGCTCTCCGAAGCCTTTGTCGGGTGTAACTTCAACTGTGAGTTTATCGCCTACGGCAGTTTTAGTTAAAGCTTCATCAAGTCCTTTGAGAACTGGATAAGAAACTTCACCTACTGAAACTAATTTTGGAGAATATTTTACACCAGATTCATGAATTGAATGTTTTTTTGCTTCTTCTTCGATAGTAGTATCAAAAACTTCTTCAGTATCTTTTACTTTAGCTACATAATCAATAAGAATCAAAGAACCTTTATCGAAAGTCAATGTGTTCGCTCTCGAATTTCCTTATATTAAGTTAACATGGTTTAGAGAGCTTTTAATTTTTCTTCTGCAGTTTTAAGACCTGCTTGGGCATCTACTTGATACCCCATCATTGCTAATGTGGATGAAATTGCAGAAATAGTTCGCATTACATGATATGAGCTAACTTCACCCATACAACCAACTCTGAAAACTTTTCCTTTGAGGTTTCCAAATCCTCCAGCAACAAGAACTTTGAATTTGTTAGCAAGTGTATTTCTGAAGGTTTTGTCTTCAAGGCCTTCAAGATAATTTAATGCAACAATTGAGATTGAGCGATCTTCTTCTTTAGCAAATGGAGAAAGACCCATAGCACTAAGTCCAGAATATAATGCATCGGAACAAACTTTATGACGATTAAAGACATTTTGTAGACCTTCTTCTAGTAAAATTGAGAGAGCTTCTCTATATGCATAAAGTAAAGGCAATGCAGGTGTAAATGGAGTGTGTTTTTCTTCATCATAATATTTGAAATATCTTGCTAAATTGAAATACATTGTAGGTGGTGGATTCTCAATCATATACTTTTTAGCTTTAGCACTAACTGAGATTGGTGAGATTCCTGGTGGTGCAGCTATGGCTTTTTGTGCACCAGTCATACATACATCTATGTTCCATTTGTCTACTGGAAGTGGTGCTCCTCCTAGCAAAGATACAGAGTCTACTACATAAAATGCGTCATTTCTTGATGTCAAGTCAGATACTTTATCGAGATAATTTACCATCGTTCCTGTTGAAGTTTCATTGTGAACAACATAGAATGCTTTGACATCCTTGTTATTGTCAAATGCTTCTTTTACTTGATCAAAAGTTGCATTTTGTCCCGGAGGAGTTTCAAGTTTTACGACATTTGCCCCTTGACCTTCAATTAATTGAGATAATCGGTTACTAAATTCGCCATTAACTGGAATAATGACTTTATCGCCCTTCTTTACCACATTGACAACTCCTGCTTCAACAGCACCAGTTCCAGATGCTGATAATGCTACAATATCATTTTTAGTTTCAAATACTTGCTGGGTTTTATCTACCACGTCAGTGTATAACTCCACAAAATCATCACTCCTATGATTGATGATTGGTGCAAGCATGGCTCGCATTACTCTATTAGGTACATTTGTTGGGCCCGGTAGCATTGATAGATATTCCAATTCTTATCTCCAATGGGACATCTTTTGGGTTTTATTTATAATTAGAGATTTTTTAACCTCTGTTTAGCACTGATTTGATTTAGGAATTTTTTCGTCCCATAAGGAACCAAGTTTTCCCATGTTTGATCGCTAATAATTAAATCTCGAATATTGGTTCCAGACAAAATATCTCTTTTTGTAAATGGTATAGCAGATACTCTCTTTCCTCGTTTAGAATAAAGATATTCAGTCATTTCGTCATTAGTAAATATGATATCAAATTTAGGAACGATTGTATCTATATGTTCGACCCACTTTTGGTGATTTTCAAAATCAGGTATAAAATAAATTTCAATTTTATTTTTAATTGAGTCATCAATTGAATCCAAAATCATTTGTTTACGTTCTTCGGCTGAAAAGGGGTTGTTTTTTTCAGGAGGTTTATTTGAACTTCCTAAGCCTATCCAAAGTTTGTCTACTTTTGATAATGCAAAATGCAAAGCATCAAGATGTCCCAAATGAAATGGTTGAAATCTTCCAATAAGAAGGCCGTTCATAGTAAAAGGTAGAAAATTTCATTTTAAAAAACTATCATAAAGCAAGCGTGTTTTGAAATATTATGGAATTTTTAGAAATTGATGGCTCTTTTGGAGAGGGCGGAGGCCAAATTGTTCGGACGGCAATTACATTGTCATGTATTTTACACAAACCAGTGATTGTAAAAAATATTAGAAAAGGCAGGAAGAATCCAGGTCTTAAACCTCAGCATCTTATGGCTTTAAAAATTCTTGAAAAGATTTGTAGTGCAAAATTAGATCATGTAAAAATAGGAGCAACAAATTTGAAATTTATTCCAGGCGAAGTGAAAAGCACAGATCTGAAAGAGGATGTTGGAACTGCTGGAAGTATTGCATTAATTATTCAAGTTTTAATTCCAGTAGTTGCAATTTGCAAAAAAAAATTAAAACTAACCATTAAAGGAGGAACTAACGTTCTTTGGAGCCCTACAATAGATTATTCCATGAATGTTTTGAAAGAATTGTATTTTAGAATGGGAATTGATTTTTCTCTAAACGTGATAAAAAGGGGATATTATCCAAAAGGAGGTGGGATAGTAGAGTTGAAAGTTTTTCCTTGTGAAAAAATTAATCCAATTATTCTTGAAAAACGAAGTACAAAGAACGTAAAATTAACATGTTCTTATTCAAAATTACCTTCTGAACTTATTTCAAATAAAATTAAATTAATTGAAAAAAAATTAATTGAAAATAATTTTATTGTTGATACAAAAATTAAAGAAGAACAAACATTAGATTCAGGAGCATCTCTTTTGATTAGTAGTATTGATACAGATTCAATCATTGGGATTGATTCTTTGTTTAATTTAAAAGAGGACAAATTTGATTTAGATTTGGATAAGTTCATTGATGCAAATCATAGTGTAGATGAGCATCTTGCCGATATGCTTGTGTTACCGGCAAGCCTTGCAAATGGAATGACAGTTTTCCAAGTAGATAAAATTTCCAAGCATTTAGAAACAAATCTGTTTGTTGCCTCAAAAATTACTGGTTGTAAATATGGGATTGGGAAATTAGATGACGGTTTTGAAGTTAGAATCGAGGGGATTTCAAATCCCAGCGTCAAGTAAAGCTGCAAAGAATAGAATTGCAATAGACAGTACTACGGTGATCTCGCCTAAAATTATGATTTTTTTCCTTAATTTTTGAATTTGTTGGAGTGGCATTTGTTTAGACATGACCTGTTCTTCTATGTCTTTACGAATCACACGAACATGGATAGCATAGGTTATGATTAAAGAGATTACTAAAATTATTTTAATTGTGAGAAAAGTCCCATAGCTTGTTGCTAATAGCAAATCAGGTTTACTCAAAAGTAAGTGAGAATTGTATAACCCAGTACCCATCAGGATAATCAAGGATGGAACAGCAATTTTGTTGAATCTTTTGCCAACTCTTATCATTATTTGAATTCTTTCTTCAACTGAAGTGGCCATTGTTTTTAGTATTGGTGAAAATACTATTCCAATGAAAAGAGAACCTCCTACCCAAATTGCAGCAGCTACAAGATGAATCCATGTAAGAATAGCTTGTTCTATAGCCACAAGAATTTTTAGATTGAATCAAATATTATGTATTTGGATCTTAACAACCTTTTTTAGTTGATTAGAATGTGCTTACATTGATTTGGCACTCCAAAGTAAACTTGTGGTATATGCTGCAATTGCGTCTATGCTGGCTTTAATGGGTGGAATTATTTGGTATGCTAGTCTTGATAATCCCGAACTAGAACAAGTAGAGATTGAATTGACAAATGTAGAAGTTATCAATGTAAACAAAGTAGAAAATACTGCAAAATTGACAGTAACATTTCTAGTAAAAAATCCCAGTGAGAAAACTTTTACAGTTTCTTTGATAGGTTATCAGCTATATGCAAATGGAGAATTATTAGGATCTGGACAATATTCAACAGCTGACATTGCAATGCCAGGAAGAGCTATTTTTAGTACAGGTGCAGAAATTCCGTTGAAAAATACATTTGAATTAAACAAATCTGAAGTCAGTAATGAGATTTATCAAGCAGTAATAGATGATGCCGTTTCCAGTTTCCGAGCTGAAGGTACCATCACAACTGAAAGTGCTTGGAGCGCAATTGAAAAGGAATTTGATTCTTCAACATAGAAAAAAGTGGGCCGAGTGAGATTCGAACTCACGATCACCGCCGTGTCGAGGCGGTATCCTAACCAGCTAGACTACCGGCCCAATGAAAAACAAGACTAGTTGCAGACATTATTAACGTTTAACAAATGAAAGGTAGAATATCAAAAAATGACTGAAAAATTCACGGATGATGAAAAAAAAGGCCTTTACAAGGCAATTCATTCTAGGAGAGATGTACGATCCCACTTTACATCTAAGGCTATTGAAGATGAGGTTTTATCTAGAATCTTAAATGCTGCTCACCATGCACCTTCGGTTGGTTTTTCTCAACCATGGAACTTTATTCTAGTTAAAGACCCCCAAACCAAAGCTAGGATTAAGAAGTCTTTTGAAGAAGAAAAGGAAAAATCTTCTCAATTAATTGAAGAACCTAAAAAATCAAAATATCTTTCCTTTAAACTAGAAGGAATTTTAGAATCTCCGGTAAATCTTTGTGTTACATATGACCCATCAAAATTTGGTCCATTTGTAATAGGAAGATCAAGTATTCCCGAAGCAGGTTTGTATAGTGTTTGTTGTGCCATTCAAAATCTTTGGCTTGCAGCTAGAAGTGAAGGAGTAGGACTTGGTTGGGTAAGTATACTTTCAAATGAGGTTTTGAAAGAAGTTCTGAATTTACCAAATCATGTTGTTCCTGTTGCCTATTTGTGTTTAGGATATGTAGATGAATTTGCATCAAAGCCAGATCTAGAAACTGCGGGTTGGCTTCCAAGACTTGGATTGAAGGATGTGATTTATTATGAAAAATGGCAAGACAAAAGAAATTCAAATTGGAAAAATATTCAAGACATAATCAAAACCAATCTTGATTACGCTTAAATAATTACAAGTATTTTTTTTGCTGGGCTTGTGGCGCAGAGTCAAAAAGACGCGAAACATGGATAGCGCGGTAGCCTCCTAAGTTACAGGTCGAGGGATCGAAGCCCTCCAAGCCCGTTTTTATTTTATAAAAAATTTATCGAGATTTAAATACAAAAAGGAATGGTGTAGGCTATGAAAGTTGTAATTATTTCAGCAAGTCCTAGAAAAAATGGTAATACACACCTAGCTATGAATTATGTTTTCAAATATACCAAATCCAAAAATGTTGATGTAAAGCTCCTTAACTTGTCTGAGGAACAAATTGAATGCTATAGAGGTCCCGAAGAAGAATATAATGATGTAACAAAAAATGCAGCAAATGATGTTATAGATGCAGATGTTTGGTTAATTGGATCTCCTATTTACAATTCCTTTTTTAGTTCAGCCCTAAAAAATTTGTTTGAGTATGTGAATTATAAAAAAACTGAAGGTAAAGTGGCAGGAATTGTCATTATGGCTGCAGGAAATATTGGTTTTATTGATG
>JASFMV010000077.1:0-6073 GCA_050117375.1 Nitrosopumilaceae archaeon
ATATCATATCCAAATTGCTTTGCAGCAAGATATGCAATGGTAGTTTTTCCAATTCCTGGAGGGCCAATTAAGAGTAAGGGTTTTGTTCCTTTTTTCCATTTTGTAAACCACTCGACAATTGCAGATCTTGATTCTTCATTTCCGACCATATCAGAAATGGTTTTTGGCCTATGTTTTTCAGACCACATCAATTTTATCACTTGGGAAGATTTGATTCAAATTCAGACCATTTGTTTGCTTTTTGTAATTTGTTGTACCAAAATTGATTATAGTGTTCTACAGTCAAAAACAAAAACTCCAAAAATTCTTTATGAGTAAAGTCTTCAGGAAGTAATTCGATTGCAAGGCGTGCATCCTTAAGATACAAATTACTTTTTTCCAATGTGACATCAAATCCTTTTTTGACATCTTCAGCCAAAAGAGAGTAGTAAAGAGGCCAAGATGGAACTTTAACAAATCCGTTTTTAATAGAGTCTTCAATTTCATTTCCACATCCAACTCCTTCGGCTGCTTTTGCCATACCTAGATAGAAAATTTCTCCCAATGGACGCTGAGCCAATGCCATGTTTTTACCAGCTGTTCCCATTACAGAACGATATTTTTTGTATGAAAGAGACATATCCTCTTCCGTAATTTGAGTGGGTTTTGATTTTAATTCCTCATCAAGGTATTGCCCGATTCGTGCATCCTTGAATCCTGCCTCAAATTCATCAAGCACTAGATCTCCCCCTTTAGATATTTTATCACGAGCTAATTTCAAAATATATGGATTCATCAATTTGTAATCATCAAGATATTCCAAATCTTCATCTTTGTCTACAATTCTATCCATCGGTTCACTTAGGTCAATTGCCAGAATGTGGCCTTCAACCATATCTTGTTTTAATTGAGGGTCTTTTTCTCCTCTATATTCAGCTGCTCCATCAAATAATGCATTAAAAACTGGAAATGTCATTTTTACAAAATTTGAATTTAGGATTCTTGTGACTCTATCCCTGACTACCTCAATGTCTTCAAATTTTGATTTTATTGGCTCAATTTCAGATGCTTGTAAAATAATCTCAGTAGATCCAACTTCATCTGCAAAAGATTGCTGGGTGGAATTGGGGTTTGGATCAGATTTTATTTCCTTGAAGAGTCCTTGAGCAAATCTTTCAGCAAAATTTGGGAATTCTTTTTCAGTTTCTTCTTTGTAGTGATTAAATAACTTGTAGCCTTTTGATTTGAAAAGCCCTTGTTTCATTATTTGTTTTCCAGGTTTTGTACTCATCAAAGCTTCTTTGCTAACTACAGATTGATCTTTACCGCTCACAACGGTCAGCTGCCATATTGTTATTTATGCTTTCAATTCCTTAAAACTTCCTTCACTTAAATTACGAATAATAAAAATAATAACAGTGGAAGTAGTCGATGTTCTTCGTAAGGCTTCAGAAAAAATTTACGAAAACGTAAAAGATTTAGCAGGGACCGAAGATGCTGCAGGAGATTTTGGAAGAGGTGCAGGTGGAGATATTTCACGAAACATAGACATTATTGCAGAAAAAACCGTTCTTGATTATCTAAAGGAAATTAATTTTGAGTGTGTAGTTTTAGGAGAAGAGTGTGGAAGAGTTGAGCTTTCAGACAAGCCGAAGGGATTTGTCATAATGGATGCAATTGATGGATCTGCCAACTCTGTAAGAGGTGTACCTTTTTTTTGTAGTTCGCTTGCCTTTGCTACCCATGATAAATTAAGCTCCATAACTGATGGTGTAATAACAAATCTTTCTTCTGGTGAAATGTATTGGGCTTCAAAAAACAAAGGAGCCTTTTTAGATGAAAATAAAATTCAGGTTCATAACAAAGATCCAATTTACAAAATTGTAGGAATTAACACATCGGGTGCAACTCCAGAATTAATGCAAAAATTGCATCCCATATTTGAACAGCATAACCACACTAGACATTTTGGAGCCAATGCACTGGAGATGGCAATGTTTGCTAGAGGGCTGATGGATATTTTCATTGATCTTCGAAAAAAAATCAGAATTCAAGACATTGCAGCAGGATATTTGATAGTGAAAGAAGCTGGAGGGATTCTATTAGATGAAAATTTTGATTCTTTGGATGCAGACCTTAGTTATGAGACCAGAGTCTCTTTTATCGCAGCTGCTAATCAGAAAATTTTGGATGATGTATTTCCAGAAATAAAGAAGTAATGGCGCCCTCGGCGGGATTTGAACACGCGTCTCAGCCGTGACAGGGCCGAATTCTAGACCGGGCTATACTACAAGGGCACAATTTTTTTTCAACAAAATCCTAGATTAAAAGTTTCTGTAACTGCAAAAAATTTTGTAAAAGACTAAATTATACACTCTGAGCAAAATTCTTTGTGGGTCTATGGCGCAGCCAGGTAGCGCACCGGACTTTTAATCCGGTTGTCGAGGGTCCGAATCCCTCTAGACCCGCTGTTTTCTATTATTTTTTGAATAATCTCTTCTTATAATCACTTTATTGTTCAAAATTCATGTTTTTTCTAATTATTTTATCAAATTAGAAATTTTTTCATTTAATCCTTCTATTGCATTAGAAAGTTCATTTTCTCGTTTTGTGGTATTTGTTCTGAAATTATTGATTTTTTTCATACGATTCTTTATCATTCTTTTTTGTTCTGCATATCCAGAAGAGCCAAAGGAAATTCGATCCTTCAAAGAAGATACTATTGTTGTTGTTTTTATTATCTCAGCAACAAGGGTTGGCTCAACTTTGGTTCCTTGTACCGATTTTTTTATTTCCGTCGAGGTTAATTTGTTCAAAGGTTTCTTTGAATTATGTGCTTGTTGTACAAGAGAACCTGCGATTTTATGAGTGGTTCTAAATGGAATGTCTTTTAGTACCAGTTTTTCGGCAATATCCAAGGCAATAAGATAACTGGAGTTGGCAGCTTTTTTCATTTGTTTGTCATTAACTTTGAGAGTAAGAAGCATTGATTTTAAAATTAAAAGAGCACTAATTGATATTTTTGAAGTAGACCATATGGATGATTTTATTTGTTGCAAGTCTCTCCCGTACCCTGTCGACAAACCCTTGATAGTGGATAGAATTGCAGTAAGATTTCCAATAATTTCTGCGGTTTTTCCTCTTGTTAGTTCCAAAATGTCTGGATTCTTTTTTTGAGGCATCACACTAGATGGAGAAGTAAATTCATCAGATAGCTCAATAAAAGAAAATTCAGAAGTGGACCAAAGAACAAAATCCTCAGCAATCTTGCTAAGATTTGTCATTAAAATTGCAATCATTGAAACATATTCTGCAACAAAATCACGAGTGCTTGTAGCATCAATCGAATTTTCTAAAATTCCACTAAACCCCAGCATCTCAGCTGTACTGTGTCTATCAATGGGAATGCTTGTTCCACCAACAGGTCCTGCACCTAAAGGACTTTCATTGACATGATCATAGACATTGTATAGGCGCTCAAAGTCACGAAACAGAGCATCTGCATGAGCTAAAAGATAATGAGAGAACAATCCAGCTTGAGCTTGCTGTAAATGAGTGTATAACGGCATGATTGTTTTTTGATGATTTTTTGCAAGGGAAACTAGAGCTTCAATTGTATCCAATAAGCAATTACATAAGATGTTAATATCATCTCTCATTTTCATTCTAATATCCAAAGTAACTTGATCATTGCGAGATCTTGCTGTATGCATTTTGCCACCACTTGCCATCCCAGCCTTTTTGATAACAAGAGACTCGATTAATTCATGAATGTCTTCAGCATCTGTGGAAGAATCAAATTTTTCTTTTTTTAGAGATTCTAATGCAACTAGAATTTTCTTTGCATCATTTTTGGAAATTATTTTATTTTCTTGAAGCATCAACACATGGGCCTGGCTTCCAAGAATATCAAACAGTGCGATTTCTGAATCATCCTTAATTGAAGACACATAATCTAATGTAATATCACTCAAATCATTACCAAGACGTGAACGATACATCATCTAAGGTTCTAGAATGGTTATATATAGCATCGACGCTTTTGCCCACATGAGTCAAGATATCAAACAACTTCGAGTAAAAATCTTCGATGAGTTATCAAAAATTGTAGATCCTGAAATAAACACCACCATTACAGATTTGGAATTAATTGATGAGGTAGATATCAACAATAGCAATGTGAAAGTAGATTTGCATTTAACAAGTCCATTCTGTCCGGCAGTATTTGGATTTAAAATCTGTCAAGACATTCATGATAATCTTTTGAAGGTAGATGGTATTGATGATGTCAAAGTGAATGTTTCAAATCACTTCATGGCAGAACAAATCAATAATCAGGTAAACAATAGTCCTAACCCTAAAAAATTAGGTTAACTTCTAAATCCTAAAAGATAGCCGCGAAGGAATTGAATTCCCATTGCAGGGTCTACTCCTTTTGGGCATACTTGGCTACAAGAGCCTGCAAAATGACATCTCCAAATTCCATGAGAATCATCAATTATTTTCAATCTAGAGTCTTTGCCTTTATCTCTACTATCTGCAACATACCTGTAGGCTTGAGCCAAAGCTTGTGGGCCAATAAATGAAGAATCAGTAGCCATGGTAGGGCATGCAGAATTGCATAGGCCACATTTAATGCAATTTGCAAATTGAATATAGTTTTCTAGTTCTTCAGGAGACTGTAGAAATTCTTTTTCATTAGAGGTAATTTCAGAATCATCACGGATAAGATATGGTTTTACTTTGTGGTGTGTGTCAAAAAGTCTTTCAAATCGTACTGCGAGATCTCTAATTATTGGAAAATTATTCATGGGTTCAACTGTAACAACATCTGAGTTAAGTTCACTAATCTTTGTAAAACAAGCAAGTCTGGGTTTGCCATTAATTATCATTCCACAAGAGCCACAAGTCGCTTGCCTGCAAGAATAGCGAACTGCAACAGAATGATCGAAATGTTTCTTTACATCAAGTATTGCCTCTAAAACTGTTGTCCATCTCTCATATTGGAGATTAAATTCCATGAATTTTTTTTCATTATCATGTTCAGGATTAAATCTGGCAATGCGGAGTGTGATTGACTTTGAGGTTTTTCCTTCTGCCACGCTAGAAACTTGTGCCATTTAGACCATCCCCATGTTGACCATAAATATTGTTCGCGAACCATAAGCTATCAACCCTAACATAGCGGCCACACAACCATAAGATACTGCCTTTTCATATGCTGGTCCTTGTTTTAATTCTAAAAGAATTACTCTTAATCCATTAAAACCATGAATTGATAAAAGTATCAAAATAATTTCTAGCATCCCAGCATATGGTAGAAATTGATAGTTTGCAATTACATTTGCATACTCTAATGATTCTGCAAAACCTTGTGTTAAACGCATTAGAACATGAACGGCAACCAGTGCGACTGCTGCTAGAGCGGTCCCATAATGAATTTTCATAATAATACTTTCTCTCATTTTATTCACCAAACATTACCGCAAGACCGTACAACATTGCAATGGCTGCTAGAACTATTGCAGAATAAATTCCCATTTTGTGCCTAGAGTTTTGTGAGGCCGGAATGTAAGGATAGTCAGGTCTTGCAGGTTTTCCCACTCCGACTCCACCATGTCCAAGCATAACTCTAATTCCGTTTACTGTATGAAAAACGCACATTCCAATTACAATAGCTAATACAGCATGTCCTTCGTTGGTTTGGGTTAATTCTAAAAATTCAGCCCAACCTACATCTCCTTTGAGTATTGAGCTTGTTTCATAAATGTGGCCAATAAAATATGCAAGCAATCCTAGACCACTTAATCTCATTAGGATGTAAGCAACTCTTTCAATGCCATATCTTCGAGGATTTATCATTCCTCCAATTCCTTCTTTGTTTTCGTCTCTGGATTCCATCTAGTATTTCCTCTCCACAGGTTGATATGTCGTAATGGTTACTGGATGAGTTTTCATGATTGGTTCATTGGGATCATAATATGCAAGTGTGTGGTGTAAAAAGTTTGCATCATCTCTTTTTGTATAATCAGTTCTTGCATGAGCTCCTCTTGATTCTTTTCTGTTAATTGCACCTATTAGAACAATCTCGGCT
>JASFMV010000078.1:0-6059 GCA_050117375.1 Nitrosopumilaceae archaeon
TCACATTGATGCTGCCTTTATGGATACTGGTCCTGCATGGATTACTCATCAAAGAACTGGTTCAGAAGCAGTATTGGCAGAGTTAGTCGCCGGTAAGGTGAACTATCAAGCAACTGTATGGGCTAGAGCAGATGATAGTTCAGTTCAATCCATTGAGGATACTATTGGAAAGAAGGTTGCCTTTACCAGCATTACTGGCTCTTCCGGATTTGTGAGACCTATGGGCACATTAGTGACTGACGGAATTATAACAATTGAAGGAGATGATATTGTCGCCTTAGAAATGGCACTTGTCAACAACTTTGAAAGTTACACCTTTGCTGGCGGATACAAAGCAGCACTTGAATTACTAATCAATGAAAATGTTGATGTGGCATTTGGTTCAGACATTGCTGCCCAAAAATACCTTGATCCAGAAGATCAAGTCAAAATCCGACCTGTAACTACAATTGGTCCAGTACCATCACATGTGTTTATGGTTAGCCCTGATATGTCAGAGCCAACCAAAGACGCTCTTGTAGATGCACTAATTGAACTCAATTATGATGAGAACAACGAGATTCTTCAAAATCTATATGGCGCAGAAGCACTTGTTCCAACTACAACTACTATGCATATAGGAGAATTTGGAATATTTATTGATGCCTTGACAGGCCTTGATCAAAAAATCTTAGACAAACATAACAAGAGCAAATAAAAACGGTTAATCTGAAAATGAAACTAATACAGATGACCAAACCATCTCTTTTTTCTACAATTTCAACATCAAAAATAATTCAAATGAATGATGTGTGGTCTTCATATGATTCTAAAAACTATACCCTAAAAGGAATTAACCTTTCAATAGAAAGAGGAACAAACTATGCCATCGTAGGAAAATCAGGTTCCGGAAAGTCAACTTTACTCAAATTAATGAATGGGATGATGACCCCTAGTAAAGGAATTGTTAAAGTGGATTATCAAACCCCTGATATGAATAATAAAAAATTCAAAGTAATGATGCATAAAATTGGCTATATCCCACAAAGCTTGGGTCTTGTAAAAAACATCACAGTTTTAGAAAATGTTTTGGTAGGTGCCCTGCCAAGACTAGGGAAAATTCAATCTTTTTTCAAAATGTTTCCTGAAGAAGAATTACAGGAGGCAAAAAAGATTTTAAAACTTGTTGGGTTATCCGATAAAGAAGAAAGAAAAGCCTACATGCTTAGTGGGGGTGAGAAGCGAAGAGTTGCTATTGCCAGAGCCTTTATGCAAAAACCAACGATTCTACTTGCAGATGAAATTGTGTCTGAACTTGATCATGTCACTGCAAGAGAAATAATGAATTTGATTGCTGATGCACAAAAAAGAATGAATCTTACAGCGATAATGGTACATCATGACATGCAATTAGCCTTAGAATATGCAAACAGAGTGGCGGTAATAAAAAACGGTGAAAAAATTTTAGAGATTGGAGTAGAGGGCGAAAAAATAGTAGATTTTCAGACAGGAGATCTTTCTACTCAGGAAATAATGGAGATGTATTCAGATGAATCAAAAAAATAATCTAATCATTGGAATCATCATTGCCTTTTTGGTAGCAGCATCAATCAATGTTGATGCCAACCCAATAGAGTTTTTTGATGGCCTTCCAAATCTTGCTATTGTTGTCGAAGAGATGACTGAAGTAGAACCAAAACTCTTTGAGACTGCGTTCTGGTCAATGTTTGAAACTATTCAGATGGCATTTATTGGAACTGTGGTGGGGGTTGCAATTTCTTTGCCACTAAGTATGCTTGCAGCACGTAATCTAAACAGCAAGTATGTTTATGGTCCTGTAAGGGCAATTCTTGCAGCAATTAGGACTTTCCCCTCCATTTTGTGGGCTATTTTGTTTGTAATTATGGTGGGTTTGGGCCCTTTTGCAGGAGTTTTGGCCCTTATCATGTACACCGTTGGATTTGTTGCCAAATTACAATATGAGGCAATTGAAACAATTGATTCTGATCCAATGGATGCAGTAGGATCAATCGGTGTTTCCAAATGGCAGTTGATTAGATATGTTGTTTTACCGGAATCTGCGCCACACTTACTAAGTCAAATGCTCTACATGTTTGATTACAACGTTAGACAATCTAGTATTTTAGGACTGGTTGGTGCTGGAGGTATTGGTTTTTACATTATTAATTACATCAAATTCTTTGAATACGGTAAAGTAGCTGTCTTTATGTTGGTGGTCTTGGCAACAGTACTCATTATTGATTGGGCAAGTGTAAAAATTCGAGATAATTATATCATAAAATCCCAACATGGTATGGAAGTCTCAACAACCTAAAAAACTCTAATAACTTGTTATTTTTATTCCAATAAGATGAAACTATTCCTTTTGTTGTCTTTTTCATTATTGATTTCAATGACACCTGTTTTTGGAGAATCACATCCAGAATATTCGGGAATAAGTAACCCCTCTGAATACATTCTTCAATTTGATGAACATACTTTTTCGATACCCTATGAAGTGGATGCACATATCATTGCTATGGAAATTGACCCTGAACTAACCTCTCTTCTAATCGCATTAGATAGTGATACTGATTCTATTTTTCAAATTGATTTACAAAATGAATTAATTAATGCACAAAATAACGAGTTTGCAATTTTAGTTAATGGTTTTGAGGTTGATTATGATGTTGTTTCAGATGCAGATAGCTCGACACTTACATTCTTTGCACCACAATATGCTGAGGAAATTGAAATTATTGGAACTCATGTGATTCCAGAATTTCCCTTTGGAGTAATGGCCGTATTGTCTATATTGATTATCTCAATTATGGTTTTTTCACGCCTAAAATTACCTTTTTTTAGGTTGTAACCTTTTCTAGTTGATTTGTTTTCTCCGCTTCTTTGACTTCGCGAGCAATTCTTTTGCCCATACTCATTGTTTCATTGAAAAGTAGAGAGTAATAGGGAGAACCATCCATGTAGATGTTAGTTCCGGCAACAATTCTTGCTGAAAATTCAAATGATGTAAATTTGGCATTTTCGTCATAAACTCCTTCGATACAAAATGGTCCATTC
The DNA here is from genome assembly GCA_050117375.1 of Nitrosopumilaceae archaeon. Classification (GTDB taxonomy): domain Archaea; phylum Thermoproteota; class Nitrososphaeria; order Nitrososphaerales; family Nitrosopumilaceae; genus Nitrosomaritimum. Next base: position 3,058 of record JASFMV010000078.1, read on the forward strand.
ATTCCTGGAGACACCATGCGTTTTGCTGCCTCAACAAAGTTTTCTCCCATAGTGTAAACCTCATCTAGTAATGATTCACGTAATACCAGGGGGCTGTTACCAATTACATTAAATGAAGGGACCTTGCTGCTTTTCAACTGCAAGTCTGAAGGAATTCTTGCTAGCCCCTCTATGTCTGATTCATGTCTTTGGTCCACACCAAAAAATTCTAACTCTTCTTTGATTGGAGAATAAAAAAATTGTAAATAAGCTAAAACACCGGCAGCATATTCTTGGATATACAATGTTTCATCTTTAGAAATTATTCTATCGGAAATTAGTTCACTTCTTTTTTTATTAAAATCTTCTTCGCTTGCTGCCATAAAGTACCCTTTTCCTCCGGCAGCTCCTTGTCTTTTTACAATAACTGGTTTGTTTATTTCACTTGGGCTTGCAACAGGGTTTGGGACTGGAAGTTTTGCTTCCCTCATTAGTTTTTCCTTCATTTCTCTGTCTGACTCCCATCTTAAAATCCACTTATTTCCAAAGATTGGAATTTTAATTGATTCAATTTGCTCTGAACTCATTTGGGCAATTAGTGTTCCATGAGGAATGAGTATTGCATTGTCTTGTTCTAACTTGTTTTGGCAACTTTGATCAAGCACTTCCACAAAAGAATCTACCAAAATTAATTCATCAATAAAAGGAAAACGTCTATACAAACGCTCACGTTTTTTCTCACAAACAAGCATTGTTTTGAGTCCTTCATCCTTTGCTCCCTTGAGAACTTGCAAGGCACAATGTGAACCTAGAGTTGCTATTGCCGTCAATCTATAATCTTTAGTGTTTAACCGACTTTATGAACTATGTGCGGATGAGACAAATTCAAAGACTTCATCAATTATTTCAGGAGTTAATCTTGATTTCAAGTTGTCTGGAATAGCTTTTAAAATAAAATCAAACATCGTAGTGTTTTCTGGTAAGCTATCTCTTTCTTGATATAAAGAATAAACTGCAATCCCATTTGAGATTAATGCCACCATTTTTTCTTTATCTGACAGGACCATAATTTCAATGAGATGGACATCTAATTTAATTTAGACTACAATATTTGAAATCTATCTTGTAGAGATGTTTAGATCGAACTTTTGTTGAAATATCATTTGATTAAATTCTGTCTGAATATTTTGAATCACTAATGGTTGTGAATGTGTTTCAGGTTCTTCGTGAAGTGATTCTTGCCATGCATGGTATCCTACATACCCTGCGGTTATTATCATGGTCGCTATCACTAATGCCATAAGTATTGCCAACTTGATTGAATCTGAATTAGTTAGGGATGATAAATGTTATGGAGGAAAATTAATTACACCATGAAATAGCCAAATTAGTTAAATTATGATCGAAACAGAACTTGGAACATTACGCAGATCTCATTATTCGGATCAAATAGAACCATCTATGGATGACGACACGGTGACAGTCATGGGGTGGGTTCTAACTGTAAGAGGTCATGGAAACATCAGTTTTGTAACCATCAAGGACAAAAATGGGGATGTTCCTATTGTGGCAAAAAAAGGAGACTGCCCTGATGATGTTCGCGAAAAGCTATCTTCTCTTAAAGCACATTCTTCAATTGCAGTATCTGGAAAAGTGAAAGTATCTGAAAAATCCCCTAGAGGATTTGAAATAATTCCAACTGATCTTCGGGTATTTTCCGAGGTTGAAAAAATACCTCCATTTGAACCTCTGGCTAAAACAGTCAAAAACATTGATACTCGTTTAGAGGTGCGTCCAATTGACCTTAGACGTAAACCTTTGCAACATATTTTCAATGTTAGGAGTCAAGTATTAGCCTCAATAAGAAATTATTTTACCAAACAAAATTTTGTTGAGATAAACACCCCAAAAATGATTGCGACTGCCACAGAGGGTGGTGCAGCACTTTTTCCAATTTTCTATTATAACAAAGAAGCTTTTCTAGCTCAAAGCCCACAATTGTACAAAGAACAACTGACAATGAGTTTTGAAAAAGTATTTGAAATTGCTCCGATATTTAGAGCTGAACCTTCTAGAACTAATAGACATTTGGCAGAAGCAATATCAATTGATTTGGAAGAAGCTTTTGTTGATTACAATGATGTTATGAGTAGAATTGAAGAAATAATAAAAATTTCAATTGATGCAGTAAATGAATATGCAACAAAAACCGCTGAGGTTGAATTTATTATTCCAGAAATACCTGAAAATATACCAAGATATTCGTATGACGAATTAATTGAAAAAATGCAAAAAGCAGGAGCAAAAACGGAATGGGGAGATGATCTCTATCCATCAAATCTCAAGAAAATTGGTCTGGAAGGATTTTATTTTATCAAGGATTGGCCACTAGGACCCAAACCATTCTATGTTAAAGAAAGCAAATCCAATCCAAAAATATCTGAGTCATTTGATTTAATGTTTGGTGACCTGGAATTATCGTCAGGAAGTACAAGAATTGAAAAAAGAGGTGAGCTTGAAGAAAGAATGAAAAATAAAGGCATGAAAACAGATGCCTTTGAGTATCATTTAGGGGCATTTGATTATGGAGTTCCTCCACATGCAGGTTGTGGTATTGGTTTGGAGCGATTGATTATGGCCCTAACTGGCACAGAAAACATCAGAGATGTGACATTTTATCCAAGGGATGTTGATAGATTAACTCCTTAATTGATTATTTTGTAGATTAAAATTTTGATTTATTTTGAATATACTGAGTATATCTTTTTTCCAAACTTTGAAGTAAATTTCCACCCTGAAAGTTCTTTTGTAATTTCTTTAAATGATTTTTGGATAGTAGGGTGAAGTCTCTCATAAACGTCATGTCCTACAACTATTTGATCTGGTTTGGCCACTCCTTGTATCTTGGAAGCCATGTTTAAGGAAGGGCCAAGGAGATCCACAAATGAATTTTTTTTTATCAGTACCATATTGAACTATGGTTACTGGCCCGTAATCAATCCCAACTTTAATTTGAAGTTTGG
>JASFMV010000079.1:0-6054 GCA_050117375.1 Nitrosopumilaceae archaeon
ACCATCATTCTACCTGAGACAACATACTGGGTGTGTAATGATTCACAGCTATCTGTTTTTACAATTGGTTTTACGCTAGTTGACCATTTCCAACCAGGTTGAAATGTACCGCGACCAAATGTAATTCCCTCTAGAGTGACAAGATCTACCATAGCCTTATCAAAGGATTTTGTTTCATCTGGAGAATTAAGATTTTTTCGATGAATTTTACTCATATCTATTTTGTTGCATCTGGTTTTTAAATTCTTTTTGAAAATCAAAATACGAAAAAATCAGTTTGTCTTTTTTCACATCAACAGTGGTTTTAGGAATCGTTTAGAACTGTTTTGTTATTGAAAATATACAAAGTCATAATTGGGCAGAACCATAACTATAAAGACCATTTTTTTCACTTGTTTCAGAATGTGAATAAATTACGCCAGAACCGTGAACAGTTAACAAGATAGAATTTCGGTAAGGCTCAGATGGAAAAAGATTATTCCAAACATCAATTGGTCTGTCTACAAAGTTGATTTTCAGATGTGGTTTTGATAAAGAGTTTGAAATTTTTATTTTAGGATTACTGTAAATAATCCCTAAAAATTTTTCCATTGAATTCAGTTCCAATACATGGTCATCTGAATGGATAGTAATCATAAAGTGAAGAATATTTTCAGAACGAAAGCATTTTTCTTTCCCAGAGAATTCGTCCAATTCCCGATCTTGTAATAATGGATTTTCTGAAATCTGGTATAAAAATAGAGATACAAATGAGGTCTCCTTGATATTTATTTTTGATGGGTTCTTTAAACCAAAATATTCGGGGCTTCCTCCGGTATTCTTTAGAAGTTCTAAAATCTTGGAGCTAATTGCAGAAAAATTTTCCCAAAATTCAGGGTTTTTTTGATAATCAAGATTTTTTTGATGAAAGCCTTTTTGTATCTTTAACATAATTTGTAATGAGTTCATAGCGGTTAAAGGCTTGTATTTTTGAATTGTACATAGATTAACCTGAAAAAAGAGTTTTAATTCAATAAGATTCGGTTCAGTTTATTTTCAAAATTTCTGAACTAAAGTGTCATGTAACCAAACTAAATTGACAATCTCTTCGCTTGGAACTTTTTTAAATTAATTCGAAAATCAAATATGGAATTTTGGTATTGATACATTTTCACATCAGCAATAGCCAGGATAGTCATTTAGAATGGATTTGTTTTAGAGATTGACTTTTTAGAGATCAAATTAAAAGTTTGATTCCTATTAGATTTAGTAATGCTTAACTTTACCGTAACGTGTGATTTGTTATGATTGATGTAAAAGATTTACGAGTATGCTCTGATTGCGGAACTGTTTATTTTGAAAGATTTTCTAGAGGAGTTTGTCCTAACTGTCATACCAACAACTACGAGCAAGTATCAGCTGACAGTGGAATGGGAAGTTTAGAAAAATAATTCTCACTTCAAAAAAATCAAAATGAAATAATTGTAAATTAACAACTAGTTGTTTTTGCATTCACATTTTTGTTGTGTTTTGAATCTAGGGTATTTGAGTTTGTGACAAACTTCACAATAAAGTTGGCTGGACATGGTATTATTCTATTTTTTCATTTGAGTTTTTTCATGCATCGATTGCTCAAAAGCACTCACCCATCCTTCCCAACGAAATGTGCATTCCTTGTAATTATACTTCAGTTTGATTCTTCTCTTTTTGAATTTCTTTGTATCCCTTTACGTCATTTGATGTCTTGTCTTGTTTTTCTTTTAGTTTTGAAAATAGTCTTTTTAACATGATCATATAGGCTGTATCTTGCTTATAAGGACAGAATTTTTTTCTGTTAATTGAAAGAAATAAGATATTTCTGCAATTGTCAAGTTAATTAGTAATATCATGCATTTAGAATCAGCTCAGACCAGTTAAGTTCTAAAATGCTAGAAACTTGACAAGCAGTTAGAGTAACCACCCGTATATACAAGAGGGAGTACCTTATGATATGAAGAGAGAAACATCACCAAAATCTGAAGAAACGAAACTTTTTGACCCTAGTCATACTGGGAAAAACAAAATCAATGTTTTGATCAAAGATTTTGAGACAAAAAGTAAACAAATTCAAAAAAGAATATCCCAAAACGAGGTTAAGTTAGAGTCAATGGTTTCTCATAGTGATTATGAATACAAAGACTTGCTAAGAGAATCCACCGAGTCAGAAAGAGATCATAAAAAGGACTTGCGGCTTTTAATCGATCTGCTCTGCAAATACAATATTGAAATTAGATAATTTGAAAACTATGGTTTTTGGCTTTATTGAAAATCAAAAATTAGTATTTTGTTGCATCTTGGCTATTCGTACCTGTTCTTGTACATAGCCATTTTGACTTTTGCATCATGAGGCAAGTGACTTGAGTTACTGTTCTGTATGCCAATACTATGGTTCCCAATGGCAATCACAATTGCACCCACTTTTACAGTGAATTCTCTTACAGTCTGAGCATACTTTTTGCCCGTAAGATGGCATTGTATTCATGATATAGATAGCACTTTCATCCTAATTAACCCGACATTAGAAGAAACACTATAAGTCACATTCATGTATTATCTATATCGTAGTGGTGTGAGTTTGCATATCTGAAAGGAAGGACTGAATTAACTACTCAGCTACGAGGTTTTTGAGACGTTTCCTAAAAGTTCTATGGTTATAAGCAAGATACAGCCTATATGATCATGTTAAAAAGACTATTTTCAAAACTAAAAGAAAAACAAGACAAGACATCAAATGACGTAAAGGGATACAAAGAATCTCAAGGAAGGAAACTAGAGGAGTTGGAAAAATAATTGACTTATAGATGCAAGCACTGTAATTTTAGATGGGATGCATGGGAAGGCAACATCCAAAAAGTTCTTGACCATGAAAAAACACATTTAAAAAATGTAAAAATTAATTCTGTGGAAATGGTGGAATGATGATTCAATTAACAGACTTGAAAATTTGTGAAAACTGTGGAAACGCATTTGCAAAAATCATTAAAGGAGAGCCAGTGAATCGCTGTCCTGCATGCAAAGTATGGAAAAAGGAAGTTGTAAAACAAACATCATGAAAAAACAGACAAAGCATCCACAAATTAACAAAAACAACAAAACAAAGCCTGAAAATCTTATGAAAAAGGAATACGTTGAAACCCTCGAGAAATTAAAAAAAGATATTCAAGGAGAACAAAATTAGACTAGAAACCCATAATTGAGAGAAAATTTATCAATTTTGTGAACTGATTACTTGACCGTGTGCATTTAGTTGGTTTCCACATATGTTACACTCCCATTGGTCATTAGTGTTTTTTTGATCAAGTTTTCTAGTATTACAAACTTTACACCTGATAGATTCTAATTTTTGAACATGTGTTTTTTCATGTTCACGTACTTTGTCAAAAGTATAGGATGTTCCTTCCCAATGAAAGCTACATTTTTCACATTGGTATTTCATTTGACTCCACATCTACTTGTTTTGATTTTTCATATTCTTTGAATGCACCTATGTTATTTGGCGTTTTATTTTTACGAGACTTAATTTTTAAATTTTTTATTTTTTTAAACATAGTTAAGATATGCAATTCTCTGATATATACTGGCGTTAATTTCAAACTCTATGCCTAAATTTCTATATAGAATTTATTATTCTATAAATTTCAATACATGGGTATATATTGGCTATACATTTCTATATAGACATGACAAAAGAAAATAACCCAACAGTTGTAGTCGGAAACGACGACAAAAAAGAAGAGTCAAAAAAAGAAGACTCTGCTAAAAAAGAAAAATAGATAACACCTACTCTCTTTTCTCGAGAGAACTTTGAACATACTAACCAAAATTATAACTAAAATTGGAAATGAGATGATTAATTAAATTTCTTCAAAAAAAATTAGTGAAAAAATAAGCACACCGAAAATATATGGACTATCTAGTAATTCAAATAAACAAATTAATGATAGAGTAATTTTCATCAACTCTTGTCCAAGAAAATCATTATTGATTGTTAATGTTTCAAAATTTTATGGTAGTTTAATAGGGATAAAAAATTTAGAGTAATGATATTCAATTAACATATTGGGCTTAAAGATCCTATATCAAGAATTCTTAATATGCAAGGACCAACTACTATAATCATGAAATATTGTCATGATTGTTTGACTCCAATTAATAGGAATTCAGCAGAAGAGTATTGTAGTTTTTGTAAAAAAGATAGGGCCCTTAAAGGAACATCTACAGTTTAGGGGTAAATTCCAATACAGGTTATTAAAAAATTAAATTCTAAAATAATTAGATTGAAATTCTAAACAAAATCAGTGGTTTTGAAATTACTTGCCCCGAAAAATAAAAAAATAGATTTGCCTTTACAAGAAATTTGTAAAGAGCACTAAACCAGTAATTACTACACCCACCATTACGGCAGATACTAAACCAAATAGTTTTTTTCCGCTCATAGGTTGTTTTTGTTTTTGCATATTTTACTCTGGTTTTCATAGTATATAACCTAGTGATAATTTATTTATCTAGTGGTAATTTTTATTTTAAGAATGGTAAATTTCTTTTTTATTTTTATGAACAATATTTTGAATTTTGGTCATCAAACTCCCATTGACATTTGGGGAATCTGTAAGAACAAGCAAGAGATAGTGGCAGATGTTAAATGTAAAAATTGTACTGCTATCTCTTTGAATTATTGCTGATCTAAATGTACCTAGAGATTCATCAAAATCCTTTCTAAAACAAGATTCTAAAGCAAATTTCATATACATTTGGCTTCGTTCTGCATCACCTAATTTTGGATTTATTCCTTGTTTGAATCCTCCAGCATACAAATTTCCCATAGTGTCGATGATTCCAGCAAATTGTATATTCTTAATTTCAAGTATCTTTTTACATAAATTTTCCATAGATGGATTTTCTTTCTCAATGGTTGATCTGTCATCTATAATCAGAGTCATAGTATAGATTAGATTGTTTTTGAATATAAGCAAATAACCAAAATGGCCTAGTGCTAATCAAAACAATTTCTTTTTATTTTCTAAAAATTTTATTAAAGTTATGTTTTTAAAATATAAAATTATCTTTCGAACAATATTTCATACATAAATGCACCTGAATTTAAAATAGAATAGAGAACAGATTATGCAATTATTAGAGATAATTAAAAATAGAATAATTTGGATTGTTTTGGCAACAATTATTTTTTACATTGTGTTTATTTTGATTTCTGATGCTGAAAAAATTTCGGATGATTTTTTACAGATTAAACCAGAATTTCTTATTTTGATATTTTTGCTGATTTTTTTATCTCATATCGTGAAAAGTTTTAGGCAAAAAGAATTGTTAGAAATACTTGGAGAAAAAATTCCCCCTAGACAAAATTTTATCATATACATGGCAGGATTATCCCTAATTAACACGCCGGGTGGAGTTGGTACTTTTATCAAGTCATACTATTTGAAAGAAAAAGCTCAAATTCCAGTAGAAAAATCAATTTCGGTAATTTTCTGGGAGAGATACCATGATTTGTTAGCAGGAACCACAATTATTCTTGCTAGTATTGTATTTTATTTCAGTTTGATTTCAATATCGTTGGTTATTATTTCATCAATTATTTTGATTGGAGTATATCTTCTCATGAGGATGCAGAGTTTTCCATTATCTCTCTACAAGAAACTTTCAAAAACCAAATTCATCTCAAAAAATTTTCCAGATTTGGGACCAAGTGAGTCATTTTCTATTTTGGCAAATTCTAAGAACATGACTAAAGGATGGGTGCTAAGTGGTATTGGGTGGGCAATTGATTCTTTGGCAGTTTATGTTGTTTTTCTAGCGTTAAACGTAGATTTAGGATACTTGCTAACTTCGCAAATCTACTTTACTTCCTTAGGATATGGGGCTTTATCGCTACTTCCAGGAGGGATTGGAGTGCATGAAAGCATGCAAGATTTCCTCTTGTTGCAGCAAGGCTTGGAATTGCATGTTGCATCATCCCTCGTTGTTCTATCAAGATTGTCAACAATTTGGTTTGCAACTATTTTGGGGGTTTTTTTT
>JASFMV010000080.1:0-5896 GCA_050117375.1 Nitrosopumilaceae archaeon
CCCTTAAAATAGTAATTACTTTGCTGATTTTTGGGCCCATAGCTCAGCATGGATAGAGTGTTGGACTTCTAATCCAATGGTCAAGGGATCGAAGCCCTTTGGGCCCGCTCTAACAAATTTATTCAGATTAAAACAAAATTATTCATGAAAGATATTGAATTTAGTCTAAATTCTAAAGAAATTCATCCCAATTCTGAGATAAAGGGAATGGTTGTCGTTTCATATCCAGGAAGATATGATGGCGTAGTAATCAATACAACTATTTCGGATTCAAATGAGCATATTATTTACAAGTCATACAATGGAAAAAAAATCTCTCAAAATGTATCAAGACTTTTTATTAACAGAAACGTTATGCCAGAGAACAAAGCAGAATTTACTGCAGAAATATCCTTCAAGCCTACCAAAGAACATGAAATAAAATTTAGAGCATCAATTATTGAACAGCACAAAGAAATTGAAAGTCAAATAATATTTGCCAAATATTCTTAGAATTTACCAACCTCGACTGTAATTGTTCCAGTCATCCATGGATGTGGTGAGCAATGGTATGGAATTTCTTGAGGTTCTGTGAAAAGAAATTCATATTCTTCCCCGGGAAGAATGACTCCTGGAGAACCAAATTCTCCACTGTATGAATCAGTAGCTCTATGATCGGGAGTTACAGTATGGGCAGTATCATCCTGGTTTACCCATTTTACCTTATTGTCTAATTCTAGAGTTATGATTGGTTTGTTTGGAACATAATTATCATTTCCTTCAATCACTGCTCCCAACACAATGTTAATGATAAAAGTCTCTTCAGGATCAAGGATGTGTTCTGATACTGATGGCTTTGCCAAAGATTCAGGAAGATAAAATCCGGTGTAAAAAATTGTGCTAGCTCCTACTGCAACAAGTAATGCGATTAACCCCACACCATAAGCATGACTTGTTGTTGTAGAACTCATAATTTTTTTCCTCTCAGAGTTCTTATAAAGTTTTTAGAGTTTGAAAATATTTTATTTTGCATCATCATTTGATCCTGAACTTGCTTCCTTAGATGAAGAACTAGACTCGGTTTGTTTTTTTGGGGTTTGTATTTCGGGAGCTAACTCTTTTTTAGATTCTGATTGCTCAGAGGTCTCTGGAATTGGAGTAGCTTCGTCTGTTTTTTGCGGTTCTTGTAACTTTGGTTTTTCTTCTGGTTCTGGAACCGGGGGTGGGGGCGGAGGATTTTTTGCTTGAGCTAATCCATATCTGTAGATATGGAAGAACCCTGCAAATACCAACAGTATCAACCCTATAAAGAACAGAGAAATGTTCTTCATTCCTGTAAGGGCAGCATTGTAAGCGGCAATGTTTAGTAAGACTTGGAATGCAAGTAAGGCTACAAGTAACCAGTTTATCCATTTTTCTGAAAGATTGATTGGCGCAACCTTTTGTGGTGCGTTTTCCTTGCGAAGCTTTGCTTTTCGTTCTGACTCATTTGCAAGTTTTATCATCATGTATGTAAAACCAAATCCGAGTGGGACTAGCAATATCATAGTAGAGTAGAAGAATATTGGGTCAATAACTAGACGCTCTACAAGAGGAGTCTTAACATCTGGCGATATGTAGAATCCCCAGTATGTGGTCACCATGATTTGGGCAAGACCTGTAATTCCAAAGGCCGTAATCATTGGTCTATCTCTCCAAGAGAATTTCTTGTATCTGTCTATGAATGGTATCAAAGCTAACGCTATGATAAATATCAATGGCCAAAGGAGTCCAGTTACAAACTTGTCATATTGGGTTCTCATGAATGCGTAAATTCCAGTGAGGTACCATTCTGGAACAGTTACCCCAGGCGGTTGTGTCGGTACAAATTTGAACCCGAGGTCGATAGGGAAAACACCACCAGTAATCAAAATTGCACCGCCGATTGCCATAACCATAGGTACATCAAATACAAGGAATCGTGGGAAGTGAACCGCCATTAATCCAAGCATCACAATTGGTAACAGGAACACGTGTTGTGCATAGAACCTTAAAACAAAATCAGAGAATCCACTACCAAGCGCCGCATCACGAATTACAGGCCCAGCTACAGGTATGGACGTAGTAAGCGATGCTGCAATACTAATTGCAAGCTCTGCTCTTTCACTAAATATAACATCATAACCAGTGAATGCTTCAAGAATTGTAACTACACCAAGTATAACACCTGTAACCCATAAAACTTCATTTCTAATTTTGTAACGTCCACTAAAGTATTGATAATACATGTGAAGAACTGCCAATAGAACCATTGCGTTTGAACCATGGTAGTGAATGTTTCTAATGTGAAATCCGAAAGGAACTTCGTCGTTGATAAATTGTACACTATCCCATGCCCTATCTAAGATGGGTTGATAATAAAACATGAGTAATGCGCCGGAAATTCCAAGAATAATAAATACGATGAAGGTGAGCATTCCTAAAAATCCAAATGGACTTACAAACCTTGCAGGAAATGAAAATTTGATTGCAGTAAAAATTGATCTGTCCAATCCATCCCACAGCCAATAGAAAAAGGCTGTTGCCCCAGTTCTTCTGCTAAGCGAAACGGCCATACCCAATTACTCCGTTGTCATTCACACCCCACTTTGGTGGCATAATCCATAAAAAGCCATCTGAGTCAATTTCAAAATTAAGTTTTGGCAATGTGTTTGAAGGTGCTGCTTGGACCGATGCAGGACCTACAAATGCAGTTCCAGTAATTGGATCATACATACTTCCATGACAAGGACATTCGCCTCTTTTTCTGCCTTCATCTGGCCAGTATTTCCATAAACACCAAAGATGAAGACAAATCATGCTGTATCCTCTAAATGCAGAGACATCTTTTTTAGAACCTCCAAGTTCTTCAGGTAATCTTATGAATTGCCATTTTCGAAATGCTTCTGCATCAAGGGCAGCATCTCCAGTTGAAGGATAGGTAATTACTTCGGCATGATTAATTGGATAAGTATCAACGTTAGCTTGAGTACCGTCAGGCAAAATAACTGGAACTTTTTCAAGTGTTGCAGATGAAGGGTTTGGCATGTAGTTTCCAAATGGGATAAACGGAGCAAATGCTAGTCCTGTTCCTGCGGCACCCATTAATTTTAGAAAGTCTCTTCTGGATAACCCGCCAGATTTTTGCGTCCCCTGCTCTGACATTCAAGCTGACGTACTCGCCAAATTGCTTATAAACCTTGTTCAATTATTTGTCTGGATTTCGTTTTGTGATAAATACAAATGCCAAACCGATCGCAATTCCGATACCAATTCCAATAATTAGTTGGTCGGGAAATACATTTTCGTTATCTGGTGTCTGAATTGCTTCCTCTGATTTTTTTTCTTGAATAGATTCTGTTTTGTTTTGTATTAGGGATTTTTCAACATGATCTTGTGGGGTTTCTGGAATTGATTGTGTCTTATTTGGAACAATAAATTCAGGTTGAATTTGTGTTTGGTTTAATTCGTTTAATTCAATTTGTTCATCTGCTGAAATTGTAGAAAATTTTGCTACCAGTGTAATTGGTTCAGTTGTTGAATTTCCACCAAACAGCGTAGAATGTGCTAGAATTGAATGGGTACCAGTTTGATTGATTGGCACATAAATTACTGTTGATGTGTTATCCTTATTTTTAACCGGATAAAATCCACCCCCTTGACTGAATGCAGAACCTCCCAACCAATCAAGGGAAGCCCAACCAAGAAAGTGTCCAAATATTCCTGATGGCATATTTGTTTGAATTATTTTTCCTTTTGGATTCATGACAAATACAGAAAGATTTGTGTCATCAGTATCCCAAGACAATTCAATTGAAGCAGAGTTTATCGATTCGTCTTGAATATCAAAATAATATTGTCTCCAGTCTCCAGCCATGTATCTATTAGCCATATCAAATGCACCTTTGATGTATCCATTTCCATATAGTACATCATTTGATTGACTACCAGAAATCACGATTGGAATTTCTTTTTGATTAACTTTTGTTTTGACAACAAATGAAACTGGTGCATTTACAGTATGCTGTTCTCCCTCAAAACTCAAAAAGCCTTGATAAACACCAGATTGAATTTTTTCTGGCAGACTCAGATTAATTTTTACATCTACTGAATCCTTTGGAGGAATCGTAATTGTGGAGGTCTCCGGCCAAATTATTGACCAATTTTGTTTTTTGTAATAACTTGCAGATAAAGTGTAATCCATTGATGTGGCATTTTGGTATGTATCACCCACCCAATAGGAAAATTTTGTTGGTACAGGGTAAACTCCAACAATTGGAGTTCCTTCAAACTTCTCTGCAGGTTCTGTTATTCTTAATTCTTGAACTGTCCCCCAAGAACCAGCTCTGCTAATTAATGATAACTCGTCACTTGTAATTTTTGTATTGTTGTTGTGATCAATCCAATCATAAAGATAAAGAGAAGAGATGCGCAAATCATCTGCATAAAGGTCATTAGTTTTATTCATAAAGGTCTCAAAAGGAAAATTTACGTTTAAAATTAATAATGATGCATCATCAGGAATTGGGTTTTCTTTGTCATAAAATGCTCCCAAATTTTTATGGGTCTTGACATCAGATAATTCGAAATAGTTTGGAATAAAGGCGGGTTTATCTTTTAGTTCTTCGTCTTTTAGATAATTAAGGTCCTTTTGACGGACTTTAGTTTCTCCATCCAGTTGGTTTTTCTCGATTAGAGATATTTTTTGAGACGTAATCTTGATTTCGATTGGTTTTTCTGTAGGGTTTTCAATTGTGTATATTGTCCCGCTTTTTTCTCCTGGCAACAAATGTCCTGCAAACCAACTTGTCATTGGCATGTTTTTTGATGGGATTTGAAATTGATCAAATCCAATTGCAGTAGAATTAAAGGATTCTACTGCAGGTTCAAGAATATTTCTGATGTTGTCATATGATGCATCATTGGAAACAATAAAAATTCCATTCTCACCGTTTACAAATTGTAAAGCTGAATCAACATTTACTAATCCAGAGCCCTGATTGAATGGATCATTTTTTAGATCTGTTGCAGTAGACATTAAAATATTTTTAACATAAAATGGATCATAGTCTTTTGACTGCTTGTTTAATCCTTCCATTAAAACAGCTGCACTTCCAGCAACAAGAGGGGCTGCCATACTAGTTCCACCAAACAAAGAAAAGGATTCTATTTTAGAGTCTTTTTCGGATTTTAGCATTGAGGATGGTACAAATCCGTGAGCACCAATACTCATAATGTCTGGTTTAGGATCCCCTATGATTCCTGGCCCCCTACTTGAAAAGTCTACGACATGATTATAATGAGTGGTTGTATTTCCAAATCTTGGTTGATCTTCAAATGGTCCATATCCAACAAATACATTATTGGTTGTCGCACCAACTGAAATTCCAAATGGAGAAGCATTTGGCATTCCTATTGTACCGTATCCTGGTCCGGAATTTCCTGAACTTGACACAATGGTAATTCCAGGATAATCATCATCAAGAGAATGAGGGGTTACCAAAATACTTTGAACCAAAGATAAAATGTCCATCCCAGGGGCTGATTGCAAAAGAGGAAAGTTTGAGATTCCCCAACTATTTGAAATTATATCAGCATTTGGTTTTCCTGAAAATTTCCAGCTGTTGTTTTCATGTTCAAATCCTGCTGCCCACAACCAAGCGTAAACCGTATCTCCAAACCATAGTGCCTTTATTGGTACAATTTTTGCTCCAGGTGCAACACCCTTAATTGTATACTTGGAGGTATTGTTGTAAATATCATATTCCTGCAAACCTTGTGAACTAATTGATGCAGCACTTGCTGTTCCATGACCCATAAAATCTGTCATAACCCCAAAATATTCTCCATTTGGATCTATTGGTGCAAGTAATGTTCCGTTTATTGCATTTAATTTATC
>JASFMV010000081.1:0-5861 GCA_050117375.1 Nitrosopumilaceae archaeon
TCTTTCTCTTTCATCTTTAATGTTATCCATAACCCATGCATACTTGAAAGTATCACCCTTTCCGGTCTTCTCGGATTCGGCTGCATGTGCTGCAATAGTTCTTTCATCTACAACGCCAAGATCCATCAAGAAATGACCCATAGTTGTTGATTTTCCATTATCAATATGACCTGTAACAATCAGGTTCAAGTGTGGTTTATCTGCCATGTCAAGTTCGTGTTCAAAGGGATTTATTACTGTTATGAATTTTTGAAAAAAAATCATAGTTTTTTGAATATTTTTTAGATCAAGTGAATTTCAAAACTACACATAAATCGAGGTAACTTTGACATCAATTATGAAAATTACAGTTTCAGTAATCAAAGCAGATGTTGGCGGAGTAGGAGGCCATACAAGGCCAAGCGATGGACTTTTAGATGCAGTAAGGAAAACCATCAAAAATTCCGAAGATCTGTTAATCGATTATTATATTGGATATTGTGGAGATGACGTCCACATTGTAATGTCTCACACACATGGTGTTGATAACAATCAAATTCACAAACTTGCATGGGATGCATTTATGGCAGGAACTCAAGTTGCACGCGAAGAAGGACTTTATGGCGCAGGACAAGATCTTCTAAAGGACTCTTTTTCAGGAAATGTTAAGGGGATGGGGCCAGGTGTTGCTGAAATGGAGTTTGAAGAAAGACCAAATGAAGCATTTACAGTGTTTGCAGCAGACAAGACCGAACCTGGTGCGTTTAATTATCCATTTTACAGAATGTTTGTAGATGCACTAAGTAACACCGGACTGATTGTAAACAAATCTCTAGCACGTGGTGTTAACATGAATATCATGGATGTTGAAGAAGGAAAAATTGCAGAACTATCTTTATGGGAAGACAAACCATCAATTGAAGCTGCCTTAATGTATCCTGGAAGATATGTCGTTGCAACTGTCACGACAAAAGACGGCGAGCCAATTGTTGCATCATCCACAGATAGATTGCACAACATTGCTGGAACATATGTTGGAAAAGATGATCCAATATGTGTTGTAAGAACACAAAAGAACTTTCCTGCAACCGAAGAGGTAGGAAGTGTCTTCAACAACCCACATTATGTTGCAGGAAACACAAGAGGTAGTCACAACATGCCGTTAATGCCAGTAAAGTTAAACTCTGCAGCTACGATCAATTTCTGCATTCCAATAGTACAAGCACTAGTATTTAGTATGCATAATGGTAAATTTACCGGTCCATTTGATGGATTCTCAACTCCTGACTGGGATTACATAAGAGAAATTGCAACAAAGAAAGCATTAGCAATGAGAAGTCAAGGATTTGTACATCCTGCAACTCTGGTGCCATCAGAACTAGAATATGCTGAAGGTTACAAGGCAAGAATGAGCGTCCTTGAAGAAAAAATGAAGCCAGTAGAAGGAAGTTCAAGCATTAGTGAGAAGAAAGAAAACTACGAAGATCCAGATTAAGTCTAGTTCTTGTCAGAATGTTTTTTGAGAAATAGTTAAATCAAAAAAGAAAGTATTCAAAGGTATCTAATGAGAAATATTTTAAAAATTTTTGATTGGAAAACTTACACATTTACTGCAATTGCGGTAATTGGATTCTCAAATATTGTAATAGAATTGTTTGGTCAGACCATCCCCAACGTGATGATGACCTTTTTCAAAAGTGCAGGAGAAGTAGTAATTTTAGCATCAGTCTTTTTGTTTGCGATAGCATGGCTCCTCAAGGCAAAACCACACAATCGACCAAAAAAATACAATGTAATAGTATTCGATGTCTTTGGCAAAGAAAGCAAAATCGATGGAATCCGTACAGAGTTTAAGACCCATGATGTTGCATGGAGTTTTATGAAACAGTACAAGGAAATGTATCCACTATACAACTTTGCAATGGTATCAATACAACAAAAATTAGAAAAGCCAACTATCTTCAAGTACATCTAAAATCATAAACAATTAATTAATTCCTCACAAAGTAATCATCATGCCAGTGAAAATATTCAGCGGGGTCGAATATATTGTCGAGAAATCAGCAAATGATTTTATCAAAGATGTGAAGGTTATTGATATCAAAATAACCAGCCATCTAAACAAGAATGAAAAATCACATGTTGTTGTTTTAATTCACTATGAAGGTCAACCACCAAGTCATTCTACGGGTCCAGGACTCCTCTAGATTCAAACTTTTATTCAGGATCAGGACACAGATTTAGAGTGAAGTATTCTATTTTAGCAGAGTCATTAAACAAGATGGAGTCAACCACCAAACGACTTGAATTGACTCAACATTTGGTAGAGTTGTTTGAAAAAACTCCAGAAGACGTTATCTCAAAAATTGTTTATCTTTTGCAAGGAAAACTAAGACCTGACTTTGAAGGAATCGAGCTTGGCGTTGCAGAAAAATTAGCAATACGCGCAATTGCAAAGTCATCAGGTATTGCAGTAAAGAAAATTGAACAGGAATACAGAAAAACAGGAGATTTGGGACAAGCTGCAACTATTATCCTGGAACAAAAAACACAAACAACATTTCTTGTAGAAGATATTTCAGTCGAACGAGTCTATGAGACTTTATTCAAGATTGCAAAATTAGAAGGTGCTCGCTCACAAGACATGAAGATGAAATACATTTCCAGTCTACTAAATGATGCAACACCACTTGAGGCAAGCTATATCTTGAAAATTTTACTTGGCACTTTGCGTCTAGGCGTTGCAGAAAATACTGTAATGGATGCCCTTGCAATTGCATATACAGGAAGTAAGGATAATCGAAAAGCATTGGAGCATGCATACAATGTTTCAAGTGATTTAGGAAAAGTGTCCGAGACAATTGCAAGTAAAGGACTCAAAGGAGTAGAGGGTTTTGAGATTGTAATATTTAATCCGATTAGGCCAATGCTTGCAGACCGTGTAAAAAGTGAAGAAGAATCAATTGAAAAGATGGGATTAGAGTTTGCAGCAGAATTCAAACTAGATGGAGAAAGAGTGCAACTTCATGTAGAAGGAGAAAAAGTTGTATTGTTTTCAAGAAGTCTTGAGAATATTTCGGAATACTATCCTGATATTATCGAAAAGATTCCAAAAGTACTTTCAGCAGACCAAGTAATACTAGAAGCAGAAGCAGTAGCAATTAATGAAAACACTGGGGAGTTTTTACCATTCCAAGAACTAATGCATAGAAGAAGAAAGTACAAAATTGAAAAAGCCGTTTCTCAGTATCCAATTACCGTTAACTTTTTTGATGTTCTATTCTATAATGGAAAAAGTTGTTTAGAGTTAGGGTATGGTGAGAGAAGGAAACTCTTGGAGAAGATTGTAACGGAAGATGACTTTGCAAAACATGTTCCAATGACCATAGTAAAAACAGAAAACGACATTGAAGATTTTTTGGAGAACAGCATCAATGCAGGATGCGAGGGATTGATGTTAAAGATGTTGGACAAGCCATACCAGGCAGGTTCGCGTGGAAACTATTGGCTAAAACTAAAACGAGAATACAGAAATGAGTTAGGAGATAGTTTAGACCTTGTTGTGATTGGCGCATTTTTTGGAAAAGGAAGAAGAACGGGACGTTATGGGACGTTGCTTTTAGCATCATATGATGATGACACTGATACTTTTACCAGCATCTGTAAAGTTGGAACGGGTTTTACAGATGAATATTTGGATCAATTATACCAGATTTTATCAGACAAAGTCACTCTGAAAAAAAATCCTAGAATTAACAGTGAGATGGAGGCAGATGTTTGGTTTGAACCAGAATTAGTAATTGAAATTGTAGCATCTGAAATTACTCTGAGTCCAATTCACAAGGCAGCATGGGATGAAATAAGAAAGGGCGCAGGACTTGCTTTGCGTTTTCCAAAGTTTACCGGAAAAATCAGAGTTGAGAAATTTGCAGAAGACGCATCAACTAACGAGGAAGTAATCACACTGTACAAGGGTCAGAAAAAAATAGCGCATGACAAAAGTTTGATGTAATTTACGCACAGTATTTCTTTGAGGATTTAAATTACCTAGTCTGAGTCAAGAATTTGTTATGTATAGCGGAGAACTTGAAGTTCAAGCTAAGAGAAAGGCAATTGCGGTTTTACAAGACGAGATAAATCGAATCCTAAATGCATCAAGGGAACTCTCACAACTTCCAGAAATGATGATGAAAAAAGACAAGACTGGAATCAAAAACACGTTAGAGCAAATCTCTACAATTGAAGAAGAGGTAGAAAACCTAAGGCGAAAAATTACAAGAGAGGTAGCCGATGTTGGCGGATTAATCATGAACAGAGAAAATCTACTCAACACTGCATATACCATGGATGAGATTGCAGGATATATTACCGGAATTTCATTCAAACTATCAAATGTAAAACCAACCACACTGAAGAGCTCAAAGCTAGACGGGGACATTACAAAACTAATCGAGTTAGTAGTAGACCAAGTCTACAAGCTAAATGAGATTATTCGCAGCCTTAGCACAAACACTGCAAGTGCAATTGAACTAGCACAAGAAACACAGACAATAGAGAGAGAAATCGATCTCAAATACAGACAAGCGACCTTGAAACTCTTAACTGAAGTTACAAACACAAAGGAGCTTATGCTAATGAAAGACGTCATTGAAGGAATCGAAGAGATGGCAGACAAGTGTCAGAGAGTATCAGATTCATTCATTCTGTTAGCACTAAGCCTATAATACAATCTTTTTTCATATTTTTGTTCTTTGAATATACAGTTCATATACGCTGAATAATTTTTGCAGTGTAATGAAGTGTGAGATGATTGAAAATCGGTTAATTGTTTGGAGTATCGAAGACTCACGCAAACTTTTCAGTGAAGGATATTATGGCAAACCCATAGGAATTCCAAAACCAAAGCCTGACGAGATTGATGTTCCTTTGATTTTAGATTTAATAGAAGGATTGTATCTGCTTGAAAATAAAAAAATTTCAATTTACAAAGAGAAGAAAAAAGTTACAACAGATGAAATGACAAAAATTTGTAGAAATGAATATCATGATTTTGAGAAAAAATATTTAGTCTACAAAAACTTTAGAGATAAAGGATACATCATAAATCCCGGAATAAAGTTTGGATGTGATTTTGCAGTATATGAGAAAGGTCCAGGAATCGATCATGCACCATTTTTAATTCAAGTGTATAACAGAAAAGACCCAATCACATCAACTGCGATTGTTTTGGCAGGACGGTTAGCAACTACAGTTAGAAAGCAATTCATCTTAGCCATTCCCAAAGGTAAAGACAAAGTTGACTTTTTAGCACTTGATTGGTGGAAGGCCTAAACTTGTTTTATGTGACCTGCAATGCGGTCATAAATCCAGAATAATTCCTCAGAAATTCCAAATGCCAGATTGTTTTTCCATTGGTTTCTGATTCGTACTGCACCTTCAGTTGGCTCTACAATAATGTCTGCGTCTTTGACAGATTGTTTTGCAATCATTTCATTGAGTTCAGTGTCTTCATTTAGACGTTCAGCAAGACTACCAGAACCATTCCACTCTACCTTAGTTACAGTTTTTGATGCAAAGTGACCTTGTGTGGTCAGTTTTGTTTTGGCTAAATAGTTTGCAACCCCTCGTCCCGTTTCTTTTCTTACAATAAAGTGCGCTTGGAATCTGTTTTCTGCTCCCCAAGGAAGTGGATTTGGATCTTGCATTTTTTATCCCTTTTGAATAATTTGAATTACGTCAATGTTTGAATTTTTAACTTCAAGACACCCTTTGTTTGTAACCATTCTAGGGGTTTGAGAGAAATATCTACTGTAATAATCGCCATGTTCAACATCAACTGTTGCAATTTCCTTTGCCTCTGATTCTACTCCGATTTCAGAGAG
>JASFMV010000082.1:0-5830 GCA_050117375.1 Nitrosopumilaceae archaeon
ACTCCATTTAATTCCAGTAAATCGCAAAATTCGTACTTTTTTGGATTGGAAACTATTTTCTCCAGAATTTGCAAGAGATATGTCACGATTATTTTTGGTTAGGAGCTCAACAGTTCATTGTGTGTCGTTAAACGAAGTACATTATAATCCTGATAAAAAATTCAGTTTATCTGAAAAAAAAGGATTCAACCTCTTCAAAAAAGATATGGCAAAGGCATGGAGTCATCTATTAAGCATCTATACTTTGGAACAAGATCAAATTTCTTGGGATATTTTAGCGAAGGAAATCAAATTATAGTTTTGGACTTGTAATTGCTCCTTGAGCTGCAGAGCCAACAAGTGTAGCATATTTTGCAAGAGCTCCATGAGTGTAATTGGGTTTTGGAGGGCTCCATTGTTTTCTTCTATTTTCTAATTCCTCAGAGGATACATGAAGATCAATGATGTTAGTTTCAGTATCTATTGTTATTTCGTCATCATTTTTGACTAGTGCAATTGGTCCACCTACATATGCCTCGGGGGCTACATGCCCTACCATGAATCCTCTGGTTCCACCAGAAAATCTCCCATCTGTAACCATTGCTACTTTTTTCCCTAATCCTTGTCCTACAAGAGCTGCTGTGGTTGCCAGCATTTCTCTCATTCCTGGACCTCCTTTTGGCCCTTCGTATCTTATTACCACCACATGACCTTCATCAATTTCGCCTTTGGCAACGGCATCAAATGCATATTCTTCTCTATCAAACACTCTGGCTTTTCCAGTAAATTTTGTCATTTCTACTCCTGCTGTTTTGATAACTGCCCCTTCAGGAGCAAGACTACCCTTTAACACAACAGCTGTACCCACATTGTGAATTGGATTGTCCACTGATTTTACAATCTGCTGTTCTGGTTCTGGAATGGACATTGCTAAAAGATTCTCTTTTACTGTTTTTCCAGTCACTGTGATACAATTTTCATGAATGAGTCCTTTGTCTAGTAATTTTTTTAGCACAAATGGAATGCCACCAATTTTATCAAGAGAGTTCATGACATAACTTCCACCAGGTTTCATGTCTGCCAAGTGAGGGGTTTTTTTCCTAACTCTTTCAAAGTCATCATAACTTAATTTAACTCCAACCTCATTTGCCAATGCCAATAAATGTAAAATTCCATTTGTTGAACCGCCAACGGCATTTAACATAGTTATTGCATTTTCAAATGCTTCAAAAGTTAGAATCTGGCTTGGTTTGATGTTTTGTTCTAGTAATTTTACACATGCTTTACCCGTATCATATACCATCTTTTGTCTTCTATCATCTTCTGCTGGAGGACTGGCACTTCCTGGCAATGCAAGTCCGATAGCTTCTGAAATTGATGCCATTGTATTTGCAGTAAACATCCCTCCACAAGATCCAGCATTAGGACATGCAGTATTTTCTATATTTTTTAGTGCCTCAAGTGATAGATTACCTGCATCGTATGCTCCAACTGCTTCATAAACATCTACTACTGTGAGTTCTTTTCCGTCAAGCATTCCTGGCATGATTGTTCCGCCGTAAACAAATACTGACGGTAAATCTAATCTGGCCATTGCCATCATTGTTCCAGGGAGGCTTTTGTCACACCCTGCAATTCCTACTAGTGCATCATATTGATGTGCTCTAACCATCAATTCAATAGAATCTGCAATCACTTCTCTTGAAATTAATGAAGATTTCATTCCTTCATGTCCCATTGCTATTCCATCACTTACAGCAATGGTGGAAAACTCTCTTGGAGTCGCACCTCCATCTAATACTCCTTCTTTTGCCTTTATTGCAAGTTGTGGGAGATGAATGTTACATGGGGTTGCCTCATTTCCAGTGTGGCAGACTCCAACAAATGGCTTGTCTAAATCATTATCAGTTAATCCCATAGCTTTGTACATTGCTCTATGGGGTGCACGAGATGTACCATCTACTACATTTCTGCTAGATATTTCCATAACATACCAATTGTACTTCGCCATAATTTAGACTTTATTGCAATTATCAAAAAGATTCTGTGAGGTTTCTCACAAAGTGTTTTAACTCACAACCTTTCCATAATTTTGATGGAACAAAAAGCACTCTCGTGCCCTGTTTGTCAAAGTAATAAAGCTGAAATGATTGGAAAAAATGTTAAACTAAGTGGAGAGTTCGAAGACAAAGAATTCCTTACAACGCCAATGACTGTTTTGCGATGTGTAAAATGCGGATATTATATGATGTTTGATAGTACGGCAGAATTTACAGCAGAAGACGAATTGTAGAATTATTTGACTAGGACTTGGGCTTCCAGTTCTAACAACTGTGATTCTATTTCTTCAGGTGTTTCTGCACCATATGAAATTAAAATTTTGTCATCTTCTTTGATTTCATAATCTCGAATATCGCTTACTTGCTCACCGTTGATGTAGAATCTGAGGGAATAGTCTTCATTAGTACAGAAACTTCTTCCGTCTTGGAATTCATAGCATTGGTCATCCAGACCTAATCCTAAAGTTTCAAACAGATATCCTAAAGTTACACCGGTAGCGTGCTTGTGAACAGTCGTTCCATCATTTCCTTCAAAATGAATCCAACTTGATTTGATTTGGTATGCTGGCGCTGAAAAGTCAAATGTATCTCCAAATATTTTGACTAGAATTCCCGCATGGGAGTGCTCACTACCTAATGGTCCTGCATTTTCAGGACCTCCTGGAGCAGTCTGGGTCATAGTTGCAAATAGATATGCAGAATAGCCTACAATTACGCCAATTACTGCTAATACTCCTATCGCAATCAACATGTTTCGTCTTTTTTCTGAAGATCTTTGTGAAGCATAGCTTTCTCTTTTTTGCTCACGTTCTCTTCTTTCTTTTCGTCCCATGGGATGGTAAAATTTGAAAAATTACCCTAATTAACTGTTCGATGATTAAGCAATAAATAAAATCAAAATTCCTTGATTTATCATGGAATGTATTTTTTGCGATATTCTTTCTGGTAAAAGAGACGGCCATGTAATTTATGAAGATAAAAATCACGTTTCCATTTTGGACAAATACCCAATTGATACAGGACATAGTTTGGTAATTCCAAGAGATCATCATGAACGAATCACTGAGATGCAATCTGAATCTGTAGGAGAACTATTCTCAATTGTTCCAAAAATAGCAAATGCTATAGCCGTTGCTACTGGAGCTGACGCTTTTAGTCTGGCTCAAAACAACGGCAGAGCAGCAAAACAAATCATACCCCATGTTCACATCCATATTATTCCACGATATAATCACAAAGGAACTATTTGGACAAAACGAGTGATTGAAGATGAGGATAAATTGTTTGAACTTGCTGAAAAAATTAAAAATGCCCTTACTTAGAATGTCCAGGATTGTATCTTAGAATTGCTCCTACCTTTCCAAGACTAGATAACATATTGCCGTATTCTGCTGAACCTGAGATTACCTCAATTTTAGTTCCAGTCTTTGCAGCAATCAATGCCAGATAATCAACAATATCTCTTTCACTTACTTCAACTTCCATAGCCTTGCATCCTGGACATGGGTTGTTAGTATATTGTGTTTTTTTTGGAATCACTTCTGAGCGTTCAACAATTTCTGCTTGAATGTGTTGGCATCTTTTACACTTGCCTTCTACCCTGTGCAAATTTGTATCATCAGTGATAATCAAAGTGTCAACCACATTGTTTTGCAAATATTCAATAATTTCTTGTAAACCATAAGCTCCTAAACCTGAATGTGAATTAATATGTCTGAACAAATCTTCTACCAGTTTCTTTTCTTCCACCATTCTAAAGTTGGACAAAATATCTGCAGATTTTGCAAACGCCTCTCTAACTCCTTCGGCCCCTGCATACGAAGAATCGATTGTGGAAATTATCATATTTTGTAAACGATATTCCAAATAATTTCCGTTGATAAAATCTTCTTTTGTTGGACCGGGTCCAGAAATAATTAGTCCCTTGACTGGGTATATGTCAATAAAATACTCTCTTGAGGTTTCTGCCACTCTGTTATAGTAGTATGTCAATTCCATCTCTCGTAATTTTTGGAATCTCTTTGCAGATTGTCCTCCCTGGCGGTGTTTTCCAGCTACTCCTGAACCAGTCTGTGCTAAAACTTCAATTTTGTCCCCATGCAACAACCCCCACCCACAATCTTTTGCATCGATGGCGATAAAGCCAATCAAATTGTCATCTTTTAGCATGTCTTTTAGAATGTCTACATGGAAATGATCGTCACACCTGTACAGATACTGCTTCAAATCTTTTGGAGGATCTAATTCGTAAATTTTAATGACTTCGCTGCCCATTGGACCTCCACCTTCTGGAGGGAGAGCCCCGCAGAAAATTACTAGTCCTCTTTCAGGAGTTTTCTTGTAGAGTTTGAGTCTTTGAATTACCTTTCCAAGGGAATCTACAACGTGTCCACGAGTTAAATCTGATTTTATGTTATCTGCAGTTCCTTGCTCTTCTCTTAGCGTATTGATTATTTCATGAAGTTGTTTTCCTTTTGGGATGTACACTGTGATTAATTCAGTTCCGTGACCAGATTTGTCAGTTAATTCATCAAGAGTTTTTCTGATTTTGTACATCTTGACTGAATCTTGTTTTTCAACGTCGATCTTACCCATTGGTGAGAACTCCATCTTGTACGAATATTAAGTTTGGTTGAATTAGTTTTTCATTTTTTATCACAATTCATCAATTGTTCTAAGAAAAGTTTCAAGTGGCTGATTGCCTCTTATCTTGATTATTCTCTCATCATTAAAAACAAGAAAAGATGGTGTCGCATCAATCCCTACTTCTTGACCAAATGAATACAGAGTCTCAATTTTTTCTTTGTATTTGTGTTCATCTAAACATTTGTTGAATTTCTCCAAATCTAATCCAACTGTTGAACCAAAAGCATTAAGAGACCACCTTGTAACCCATCCTGTTTTCTCCCCTGCCCAGTTTTTGTATAATTCATTGTGATAATCCCAATACTTTCCTTGATCATTTGCACAATACGATGCTTCTGCAGCTAAAACTGAATCAGGTCCGTTTAACGGAAAGTCTTTGAAAACTAAATTTACTTTTCCAGTTTTTATGTAATCTCTATCTATTGTGGCCAAGGTTGTATCATGAAAACGGTAACAATAAGTGCATTGGTAATCTCCCCATTCTAAAATAGTAATTGGCGCAGATGGGTTTCCCAAAATTGGAGAACCTCCATTAATTAGCACTGATTTAGTTAATGTTTCTTCATTATTCTCCTCTTGTGGATAAAATGCCATAAAAGCACCGGCCATTACTCCAATTATTACTGGAATTACTAGAAGATATGTCCGCTCCAACATTATTCAAAATTTTTCTAGCAGGTAAATATCTTCCTTGGGTTACCCAGTAGCTAACGTCCAAAGAGCAGAATTTTTTGCAGAAACTTCAGAAACAAAAGGATCGTCTGATGAAGATATGATTATGACATCCCCTTCTTCTGGATGTAAGTTTTCTACTATTTGTTTTCTAGTCCTCTGATCATTTGCAAGACAGTCGATATATTCTCCAGGGAACACAAAATGGTTATTTTTGTACAGGAGAGTTATGCACCCGGAAGAACCGTACAGTATGGCATAATCTCGTTGTTCAAGTCCTGTCTTTATCGAAGATGAATAATGTTTCAAAATAATCGCATGATTGAATTTCTTTTGGACGATCTTACATTTTGTCAATTTACATTCTTTTGGAATCGCTTTTGTTAGGTTTTCCGAAAATTTCCTTCCTTTGACTGTAAGAAATGTTCCCGATTTTGTTGTATCAACCATTTTTGCATTCTTAAGATGCAAAA
>JASFMV010000083.1:0-5804 GCA_050117375.1 Nitrosopumilaceae archaeon
AGAAGGATATTTCACATATCGCTGAGAAAACATCTGACTGAAAATTGTATTTCATTTTTGAACGACTAATTGTTTAATATGCTAATCCTGAACTTGGGTTAAATGGCAAATATCATGATTGCAGATGATTCTGATGCGATTCGATTAGTGCTTAAAGATATTTTGAGTATTGGGGATCATGCCGTTGTGGCCGAAGCCATCAATGGTGATGAGGCAGTAGAGTTGTTTTTCAATGTATCACCTGATTTACTTCTGCTAGATTTGGCAATGCCAAAAAAAGACGGGCTTACTGTTCTAAAAGAAATCATGGAAAAAGACCCTCATGCCAAGGTTGTGTTGATCACTGCAAGCGATGATCAAAAAATAATCAACCAATGCCTTGAGATTGGAGCAACTTCGTGTATTTCAAAACCATTTGATTTTAATTCTATCCTAAAACAAATCAATGATACTCTGGTTTAGGTTCAAGGAAACTAATTTAGGGCCATTTAATTCCAAAATAACAGAAGAGTTTTGTCAAAGATTGTCCTTGATACAAGCGTAATAATTAATGGGTTGTTTTGTGCCCAAGTAGAATCTGGGAATATTCGTGATTCTGAGGTAATAATTCCTCAGGCAGTAGTAGATGAATTACAATCCCAAGCCTCTCAAAATAAGGAACAAGGATTTACGGGATTAAAAGAAATTAAAAAACTAAAAAATTTATCAAAAAATTTCAAACTAGAAATTACAATTGAAGGTATTCATCCTTCTTTAGAGGATATCCGACTATCTGGAAAAGGAAAAATCGATGCTATAATCAAAGACATTGCAAAAGAAAAACAAGCAACTCTTTACACCTCAGACAATGTACAACACCTAGTTGCGCAAACTGAAGAAATCACATCCGTGTATTTACAACCCATAATAAAAGAAGAAGAATTAGAGTTTCTCAAATTTTTTGATTCTGAAACCATGAGTGTTCATCTTAAAGAAAATTTAGCCCCCTTAGCAAAAAAAGGAAAACCCGGATCATTTTCCTTGACCCAGATTAGTGATGCGATTTTAACTCATGATGATTTAGAGTTTATGGCAAAACAAATTCTAGATACCCCTAACACTTCAGAGTCAAGTACAATTGAAATCTCAAAAACAGGAGCATCTGTAATTCAATACAAAGACTACCGGATTGCAATAACAAAGCCGCCCTTTTCTGAATCCTTTGAAATCACAATCGTTCATCCCATTGTAAAATTAACTTTGGATGACTATTCTATTTCATCGGAATTAATGGCGAGATTTGCAGACAGAGCCGAAGGAATAGTAATCTCTGGCCCTCCAGGTTCTGGAAAAAGTACGTTGGCATCTGGCCTTGCAAATTTTTATCATAGTCAAGGAAAAATTGTAAAGACCTTTGAGTCTCCACGTGATTTGCAAGTAGATCCTGGAATTACTCAATACAGCAAACTGGATGGAAGTTTTGATAACACTGCAGATATCTTGCTTTTGGTTAGGCCAGATTATACCGTATTTGATGAGGTGCGACGTCGAGAAGACTTTCTTACATTTTCTGATTTGAGATTGACTGGTGTTGGAATGGTTGGAGTGGTTCATGCAAACTCTCCACTTGATGCAATTCAAAGATTTATTGGAAAAATTGAACTAGGAATCATTCCAAATGTGCTTGATACTGTAGTTTTTGTCAAGGATGGTCAAATTGAAAAAGTCTATGATTTAGAATTAAAAGTAAAGGTTCCTACAGGAATGACAGAATCGGATTTGGCAAGACCTGTAATTGAGATTAGGAATTTTGAGAACAATAAACTAGAGCACGAGATATATACCTTTGGGGAAGAAAACGTCATTGTCCCAATTGGAGAGAAATCAAAAAAGGTTGGAATTGAAAAACTTGCAGAAGACAAAATTCGAGAGACCTTCAAGAGGTATGATCCTCGTGCAGAAGTAGAGATTTTGACAGATAACAGAGTCAAAGTGATGGTTGACAAACAATCCATACCTGCAATTATTGGGCGTGGTGGCTCTAACATTAATGATATTGAAAAATCTCTAAACATACACATTGATGTTGTAGAACGTGATTCTACATCTACTCCTTTGTCTGGAGATTTACCATTTTCATTTTCTGAATCAAAAACATCTATTATTCTAACTGTAAGCAGAGAGTACACCTCTATGCATGCAGATATTTTTGTAAATGACAAATATGTAACAACATCACGAATTGGCAAAAAAGGCCAAATTAAAATCCCTAGACGCTCGGATATTGCAAAAAATCTTATGGAGTTGGCAACATCTCAAAACGATATTCATATTTATCTTAAAGATTTTTAAAATTCTCTAAAATCTTAGGATTTGATTTTAGAAATGTAATGAACTTTCTTAACTGCTTGATTGTCTTGGGGTTGAGATGATGCTCTATTCCTTCTGCATCTTGATTTGCAGTCTCATAACCGACTCCTAAAATCTCAAAGAACTCCAGTAAGATTCCATGTTTTTGACGAATGGCCTCGGCCACTTGATTTCCTTTTGGGGTCAGATTAATGCCATGGTATTTTTCATATTCTAAAAACCCATTCTCATCTAACCTTTGGAGCATCTTAGTTACACTTGGTGCGCTAACATGCATGTATCGAGATATATCTAAGGTGGTGGCATATCCTTTGAGTTCAACTAATTCTGCTATTATTTCCAAATAATCTTCCATGCGGACACTAAAACTTGTTCTTTCGGACTTGTGGGCCGCCTTTATTGAATCGAGTCTCTTGGTATTTTTCTTCAATATTGCATTTTTTCATGCCTGTCTAGTATAATTGGATGTCTTTTTGCAAAATTCAGGTTATCTGAAATTGACTTGGGTGTGTCTGGTTTTGATCTTTGAATCTTAACTAATTTTTTGTAAATGAAATTATTGTATGGTAGACCCCTTAAAGGCACGACTAGAGAAACTCAAAAAAATTCATGAGACCACTAATAGAAAAGCCAGTCTTTATTCTGATATTGCAAAAATTGACTCATCTCACTCAAAATCTCTTGGTTGTCTTCAAAAGGCACCTGCTCCTGGAAAAAAACTACAAAAGGTAGGATTTTTGATGCTCTGGGTACCTGAACCCACCGGAGTGACCTGCGCTATTGGTGGGCCTATGATATTGGCAGGTAGATACCTTGATAAAAAATACAACGGCTCTACAATCCATGATATTGGGCATCATACAAAACACACAATATCATCAATAAGCGATTTTAAGAAAACAATATTCTAGTAAAACCAATTATTTTGTTGTGAGTTTTGAACATGCATTTTGTTAAGTAATTTTCAAAATAATAAGATATCAGGAAGTTCACGACAAGAGCTCTAATTAATGCCCCCTCTAGGCCTTGCGTGAACTACCATTTTATAAAATAGAATCAATTGAATACTAGTTAGTTCATTACAAATTATGGTTGAAAAGAAAAACGACATTGAAGAGTTAATTGATAACATGATTTCTGGTGGAGATGATTTTGTTGAACAACTCAAAGGAGTACTTCCTGATTCTCTGGCAGAAACTCTGACAATGTTTCATGAATCAAATGTATCTAATCTCAAGAAAATAAAAGAGTTAGTCAAGACCAAACAATAGATTTCACAATGATATTTTGAATAATTACTATGCAATAGATGTTTTTTGCATGTTTTGATGATTTTCAAATCTATCTTCCAAATCAAAAAATCTATCTTTTTCTCTATCTTCTCTGATTTTATTTACCATGTGTATGGTGAGTACCATAATTGGGATTATTTTTTTGAAATAAGAAAACTAGGTTGTTCATATGAACAAAAAATTTTTAAATTATATTTTTGATCGGGGTATTCTGATATTACCTACTCTATTAAGCCAAATTTACGCATAAAACCAAGTGAATAAGACATTACTTCAGTATTATTGTGGACACTGCAACAATGTTCTCAAAGAGTTAGACTCTGAAATTCCAACGAGTAGTGTTGAGCCCTGTCCGTTTTGTGGCACTCTTTTGAGTGATTCATTGCAGCAACGAAGAATGTTGCATAAGATTACTACTCCTAGTGTTGTATTTCAAAAGGCATCAAAGATACCAAAACTCACATTTGATATTGACAAGATTGATTCTATTTTACATTTTATCACAACCAATCAAAAAATTTGCATTGCAGGAATTCACACTCAAAAAATTATAGAACGATTGTGTGTGAGGGCTCAACTTCCTCACAGATATGGTGGTCTTGACTCCAAAGTATTGTTAATTGATGGTGCTAACAGCTCCGATTTGTATCAATGCGTTGATTTTGCACAACAATATGGATTAGACGCAAAAAAGATTCTGTCTGGAATAATTTCATGCAGAACATTTACAGTATATCAGCTTGCAAATCTAATTGTACATGAACTACAAAATGCCATAAAACAATATGATGCAAAAATTGTGATAATCACTCATTTGCTTAATTTTTTCACAAATGATCCTTATTTGAACTCACATGAGACGCAAAAAGTCTTACAAACAGTTGTGATGTCGCTTAAAAAAATACAAAACTGCTTGGTTGTAATATCCCTTGGATTGCCAACTCAATTTGATGGGATGCTGTTACAACTATTCTCAAGAACTATCAAAATAAAACAAAGCCACAATACACTATCTGTGCACATCAATGACATGGGGAAGATTCAATCTGTATTGCTAGATGAGGGCCTTCTAGAAACTATACCTCAACACTAGGTGATTTTATGGGTAGAACAGTTCCTTCATTTCGTATTGCATTGCATCAGGAAGAAAAAAAATGGAAAAAATTCCGCTCATCTCTTTGCAAAAAAGACCAAAAGAGTTTTGATGATTTATTTGTCACTGCTCGATTATACGTCTCTGCATGCATGATGGCATGCAGGCCAATACGACTTGAGGCAATCTTTATGGCAATAATTTTTCATCATTTCAAGCAGATTTTGAGCCTAGGTGAGATGAATTGAGCCTATTTCCAAGCGATGATCTACTATCAAAGGAGATAGAATCGTGGAAATCATTTGGAGATGGCCTTCGTGCAGAAGATAGAAAGATTTTCAACAAAATGATTCAACAATGCTATCAATACATCAAAGCCATTAACTCCAAGGGTCCTCCATATACAACATCGTCGCTTATGATGTCGTTGATTCTCATACAACATCAAATGATACAATTCTTACTTAACAAAAAATGATATCTGGATGGTTGTTTGATGTTTATCCATTAAACGACAAGATAATTTTGTGGATTAAAAACAAAAAAACATACAGATTAGAAATAAACTGGACTCCGTCACTTTATGTTGCATCTGACGCTAAACCCAAGTTGGATACACTGCTGAAAAACTCTGAAATTGCCTCTTTGCTAAAAAACTACAAGTGGACAAACAAAACAGAAAAAGTACATGATGTTTGCAAATCCAAAGTTCTTCAATTATCTGTAAAACACTCATCTGATCTTTTAAAATTAGGACAAACAATTGATGGTCTTGATAAATTTGGCATGTATCGATTGTACAACGTGGATGTTCCACCAGCTCAGACATTTCTATATGAGAATGACTTGTTTCCTCTTGGCAAATACAGAATAGACAAAAAGTGGCTTTCTCAATCAGACATTGCTGAAACTGATTATCTATTACCTAAATTCACAAAAATCAATTTACAAGTCCATGCAGATTCTAACAAAAAAATTCCAAAGTTTACCGATAAAATAAAATCAATTCAAATCAATGATGTTATTTTAGAATCTGATTCAGAGGTGCAAATCATTCTTGATTGTGTTGA
>JASFMV010000084.1:0-5738 GCA_050117375.1 Nitrosopumilaceae archaeon
CATCAGTAGTTGTGATGTTAAAGTTGTTCAGTCCTGCAACGTCTGATAGGAAGCTAAATTCGCCGTCACCGCCAACTGCTGTCTTGTTTATCTGCAGCATTCCAGGTTCTGGTGGAGGTTCTTGCGGAGTTACCGAAATAGTTTGTTGATCATCTTCGGATTCTTCATCATTTCCAGGAGTTGAATCTGGATCTGGACGGTTAGATGTTTGTACTTGAGCAGTATTATCACCGACTGATAAAGAGTCAACTGAAGCAGTAATGTTCAAAGTAGCAAAACCACCATTTGATATTGTACCGATGTCCCATATTCCAGTGCTGTTATTGTAAGAACCCTGAGATGGAGTGCTACTAACATAAGATACTCCTGATGGGAGAAGGTCCTTGACAGTAACATCGGTAGCAGAGTTTGGTCCGCTGTTAGTCACATTAAGTATGTAAGTAATGTTATCATTGACATTTGGTGTAGAATCATCAACTGTCTTTGTAAGTGAGAGGTCTGCAGGAGACACTTTAACTTGTATTGTCGTACATTCTTCTACACTTCCCATACCCCCTTGATCGGTTCCATTTGCCATTACACATATGTCATGTGTACCTACACCAAGTCCAAAGGCGGTTGTATTATAATTCACAGAGATTGGACCGTTTTGGGGAAGATCGGGGTCTATTTCCATGTTAGGGATTAACGACGATGTGCCATTATCAATGTTAATTGAGAGAGTATCCAACGATGACATAATAATTTCAGGAAGGATTGTTGGCAAGTCTTCAGGGTTTTCAACTTGAGTACATGTTCCACCAGTTTTATCGGCAATTTCTTGAAGACTCCCTTTAGTAGAAGTAGAATCACAAGAAACTAGTGTTTCTGGCCCTACAGCAAATGTATAGTACGTAGCTCCTAGTTCTGGTACAAGAGTCGCATTCACACTAGGTCCAAAATTTGCAAATCCATCAGAGAGAAAAACAACTATTACATTTGAATTCTCTTGTGCTAATGGAATCAACTGTTGGGTTTTTTCAATAGCTTCACCATAGTTTGTTGAGCTGCCAAACCAAGTTCGTATTGAGAATTCATTAAATGCGACATCTTCGAATCCTTCAAACGGACCCCCTTGCCAAGTTTTTATCGACATTACAACTTCATCAAGATCTGTCATATTTGATGAGTTTACATTGGCATTAGGGGCAATAAACATCCCATCAGTTGCATTTGGAATTGTATCTGCTATTGTTGCGTTTTGACCAAAACCAACAATAGAAACCTCAAGAACTGTTCCCAAATCAATTGCTTGTTGATTGAGAGTTTTTACGGCAAGAATTTCACAGTCTATTAGTTCATTAGAAGTTGAATTATAGGGAGTATCTAATGTCCCATTCATATTAGAATCAAACCAACCCGGAGTAGTATCAATAGGATTTTGGTTTCCACAAAAATCCCCACCAGTGGGTCTTGTCGTACTTCCAGACGCATCAATAACATAAACCAATGATGTATTTTGGACTGCAGTTCCACTTCCAACATCAGCAGTCCCGTTTACAGGAGTATCAATTGTATCCTCCGGTTCATCAACAAAAAACATTGTGCCATTTGCCGGCGTTGAAATATGCACACCAATTGAAGTTCCCCCAGGTAATGTAGAGTCTGTTTGAGCATAAACGGTATTACCAGTTATGGGAGACGAAATTAAAATACTAAAAGTAAAAGCAAAGAAAATAGTCGCAAGTTTTTTCTTGTTAAAGTTAATTTGAGATATCTCCAGTGCTATCGCCCAAGCATAGTTGAAAATTGAAGAATTTAAGTATTAAGTACCAAAAATTTTGTTACACTTTTTCAATTTATCAAAAGCCGAATTTCATACTTTTATTGTGATTTTCAACTGTTTTTCATTTTGTAATGACAATTTTCATTGCACTTTCTCCGCTTCTGGCATGATCAAATGCTTTTTGAGAATCATTAATTGAGTAAGTATGAGTTACCAGTTGCTTTACATCGATTTCTCCTGATTCAATTAATCGAAGTGCCTCTTTTGTATCATTATCAGAGGCAGCATAACTTGTTACAAGTGTGATTTCTTTAGAATAGATTTTGCTCATATCCAAATCAATTTTTGCGCCCTTTGATGGAACGCCAAACATCATAATTGCCCCACCGTTTCGAACCATTTCAATTGCATCCTCTAATGCTTTGAGACTGCTTGTTGCAACAATGGCAACATCAACTCCCCGTTCTTCAGTATTGTCTAATATTTTTTGAAATCTGTTTTCGTTTTCAGAGTTGATAGTTTCAGTTACATTGAGTTTTTTTGCAAAATCCAATCTAAAATCATTAACATCGAAACAAAATATGTTAGAGAAATTTTTTGCTTGTGCAATCATAACATGCATCATTCCAGTTGGACCCACTCCAAAAACTGCAACAGAGTCACCTTCTTGATAGTTATACTTGGTCCATGCCCTCACACAACAAGCCAAAGGTTCAATCATTGCCGCTTCTTCAAATGTCACAGAATCTGGAATTTTTAAAACACCGCCATGTAAAATGTGCCATTCAGATACAACATATTCTTCAGATAAACCACATGGCAAAAGATTTGTCGCCGAATATTTTTCACACATTGTTTCATTTCCATGCGTGCACAGATGACATGAATAACAAGGAACGTGATGGTGCGTGAAAACTCTATCACCTTTTTTAAATTCTGAAACATCAGATCCAGTATCAATTACAATTCCAGCTGGCTCGTGTCCAAGTCTCATCGAGGGTTTTCCATATTGTCCAAATACCTTTTCTAAATCAGAACCGCATATTCCACACGCATGCATTTGAACTAAAATATCACCAGAACCAATTGCAGGTTTTTTGGTTTCATTCACTGAAATGGTAGAAGGTTCTTTTACAAATGCCGTTTTCATATCAAACAGGTAGAATTATGGTTATAAGTAGATTAAAGGAGCTAAACACCCAAAATCTTCTTAAGCATTACTCTGTAATCTACTTCTGTCTTTTTACTTCCAGTGGCTGGAAGTGCAAAAACCAAAGTGGATTTTTCTGCTCTAAGTTCGGTTAATTCATCATTGATTGATTCTGTAATATCGTCACTGACTAAAACTAAACCTACATCAGAATCTTCAGTTAATTTTTTAATTTCATCAAGTGCATTTTCTGGAGTAGGAGATACAATACCTGGAATTCCTGCTAATTGAAAGCTCGTTACAAAGGATTTGCTACCTACAGTGAATATTTTCACAGATCAAAATTTTGTTCATTCTAATTTAACCCTTTTTGGAAGGTAAAAGATCAGGAAAGATTGATTTAGCTTATGGCCAAAAAATGACTATGACAGAAATTGACACTGGAAAAGACATCTATTTGTTCACACATGGAAGGATGGATTTGCAAGAAAAGGCACAAAATGCTCTTTTAGCAAAAGGATTCGTAAAAGAAAAGATCATTATGGCCATGCCTAACAAGGTCGGTCAAGTTGGTGATTACATGGCCATGCTATGGAGACCACCCACACCTGATCAAATAAAAATTCAAAAAATAACTAATGTCGAAGAAGTAGAACCAGAAGGAATGGTGGGTCTTTGGAAAGGAGTTTCCAAAGATGATATAGATTCAGTTCCACTAGGTTAGCTAAACCCAGCGCCGAATTGATCTCCTTTTTGAATAGGGTCAACTCCGGAAGAATTTTTTAATTTCAAGTAAAGAAGTGCCTCATATACAATCTTGATTGCCTCATCCTCACTAATGTTGCAATCAGAAACAGTTTGATCTTTGTATTTTTGTAATTTTTGAGGATCTTGCTCATCTACAGAAACATTATCATCAGTAAGCATGGTTGCTATTTTTTCAATTTGCTCATTGTGTTGTTTTTCTTCCATGATTTTTTACCTTTATTCTAGTTATTAACCAATTCGAATGATTTTGTCATCACAAATCAGAAATTAAGCTTACAATAAAATCCGCATACTCTTCATCTGAAAACACGATTTTTTCAAATTGATTTTCTTTTTTTGCCAATTCCACAGAATTCAAATGATAACATTTGTTTTTTCCAGCCATTCTACCAAAATAATATCCAGGACATGAACAAAAATCCCTTTCAGGATCTAACCAGTGCTCCTTTCCTTTACCAACTACTGTCCAGATTTCCCGCTTGCTTGGCTCAAAGAGATGCATTTTAACTCGTCTTTCAGAAACCAGTGTTTCTATTCTGTCAGGATCCTGTTTCACAAGAATTTAATCCAAAGTCTATTGTATATCTTTGATGTTGCAACAAAGAATAATTCCTCAAAAACCAGCATTAATAATTGAAGGCCAAAAAAAATATCTTGTTCTAACTGATTTGCATATTGGTTTTGAGAGCAGTCTTGCTTCAAACGAGATTTTCATTGGAAAAAACTCTTCAATTAATGAGACAATCAATGAATTATCAGAAATCATAGGCTCAGAAATGCCAGATGCAGTGATACTTTTAGGAGATGTAAAATCAAGTATCAAAAACATTTCAAAGTCAGAATGGAATGACGTACCATTATTCTTTGAGAAAATAAAAGAAAAATCAGACATTATTTTAATTCCAGGAAATCACGACTCTAATATTCAACGTCTAATTCCAGATGATATTTCGGTTATCGGCTCTACGGGAATGGTAGAAGAAAACATTCTTTTTACACATGGTCATACAATGCCTTCAGAGAATTTTTCACATGTAGATAAAATCATAATGGGACATTTGCATCCCGTATTTTTTCAAGAAGAATCAATCGTAAATGGAGAACGAGTTTGGGTTTCAATTAGAACAAGTAAAGACTATATTTTTCCCAGTAGTTCAGGGGAAATCGAAATTACAATCATTCCGTCATTTAATAGATATTTTTATGCGACAAACAAGAGAAGATATCAAAAATCAATCTCTCCAATCATAGAGAGAGTAAAACAAGTATCATCAGCTAGAATAGCTACATTGGATGGAACAATTATCGGAAATGAAGATAACCTAGATCAAGTGTTTTAAAATGGGTCATATGGTTCTATTGGTTCGATAGTAGTTTTGTTATTTTTTAACCATTCCAAAGTTTTAACAAAAGAGTCAGCAAGCTCAATTGTGGTCAATACGGGAACTCCAAGTTCAAGGGATTTTCTTCTGATTTGATATTCATCTTCTAGCATACCCACATATTTTTCCAAAGTGGAAGTGCTAGGAATATTGATTATGAAATTGATTTTGCGTTCATATAACAAATCTGCAATGTTTGGTTTCCGTTCGGGTTCAGAAATTTTGTGAACAACTTCAATCTCACCGATTTTTTCTTCAAAAAATTCAGCAGTGTGCTCTGTTGCAAATATCTTAAACCCAAGATTTTTCAAAAGAGCTATGGATTGGAGTAGTTTTTCCTTGTTTTGAGCACCTCCAACAGTAACCAATGCTGCCCCTGTTTCAGGAAGGTTATACCCAACGGAGGTCAATCCCTTAGATAGCGCATCAAAAAAGCTGTTCCCAAAGCATGCAGCCTCACCTGTTGATTGCATTTCCACGCCTAGAGCAATATCTGCCCCTTCTAGCTGCATGAAAGAAAATTGCGGAACCT
The DNA here is from genome assembly GCA_050117375.1 of Nitrosopumilaceae archaeon. Lineage (GTDB taxonomy): Archaea > Thermoproteota > Nitrososphaeria > Nitrososphaerales > Nitrosopumilaceae > Nitrosomaritimum. The sequence goes on from JASFMV010000084.1 coordinate 5,598, forward strand.
TTATGCCATAATTATGAATTTTCTGCCATTTGTTTTTAGGAATATCAGGCAATGGTTTATCCAAGATTGCCTTTGCTGCCAATGAAATCAAATTTGTCTTTACCAATTTAGATACAAAAGGCATCGACCGTGATGCTCGTA
>JASFMV010000085.1:0-5733 GCA_050117375.1 Nitrosopumilaceae archaeon
ACTATTCCTTCTCACCAACCATTGCTGATATGGAAAGAGAGAATCCGTTATTCCAAGAAGCAGTTAGAGTGTTTATTACTCCAATGATATCTACTTTGTCCATAATGACTTTAGCAGAAGATGGCAATGACTCCCAAGTTTTAGGGTTGGGACTATCAGTGATTGCGCTGAACTTAGGAATGTATATTGCAGCACCAGCAGCAATAGGATTTACAATTCGTAAACAAATAAAATCTAAAATTTAACTTCCCTATTTAGAAAAAACAATTATGATATTTTTCTTTCTTGCAATTCTTTCTTCAGTATTTTTAGTTGAGATAGAAATTGGTGTGTTGGCCTTTATTGCTACAATTATCATAATTTCGATAGCGGTTATTGTAAAAATTATTAAAAATAAAAAATTAGAAAAAGAGCAACCGTGATTAGAAAATCAACATCATTTCATTAATTTTTCATGGATTCACACTCTAAGTTATTATACTAAAAAGAATTAGGACAATTAATGCAAATAGAGTATGAAGAATTTGATACAATTGAAGATGTATTCATGTATATGGCATCAGCAGCGCCACCAATGAAAAACACAATGCCTGTTAATTCCTACAAAGGATATGTTATGTCGTTTATTCCACTAAGTGGTTCAAATGGCGATACGTATTTGATGATTTATGCAAAAGGCAGTCTTGAGCCTGGTATTTATGAATTTGATGTTGCTTCAAAATCTTTCAAAAAGGTTGACTCTATTGAGAGAGCAGATAAGATTTATTTTGTTTCCTTAACTCCAAAACGAAATACAATTGCTGACGCTGCAATCGAAAAATTATAATTTCTTTGTTTGAATTTTTGGTGCAGAAACAGATCTTGCTCTAGCATATTTGTCAATAATCTCGTCAGGTGTTCGTCCATTGAAGAGATCTTTGCATAAACCTCTTAGATATCTCATGATAGCCCATGTACCTGCTTTGAGAATTCCATACATGAACACTTTCATGGGAGGACCGTAGGTTTTGTTTCTCAAAATAATTGGGATAATGTCATTAATTACACGAAGATTGTTTTCCCAACATCTCCAAAACAATGTGAATTGAGCTTCATTTAGGTTTCCAAAATGCATTGAGTTTTTCTCACTAAAGTCTTGGTAAAGTAACGGTGCAACTAATCCTCTGAAATTCATTTCTCTGAAATCGCTTATCATATCGATTGTGTGCTGAATATCATCTGGTGTTTCATCAGGCCACCCAATAATTATCGTGGCAGCGGGGAACCAATGGTTTTCATTGAGAATTTTTGCTCCTTCTCGCACCACGCTTCCCCACTCTTCGGGAGAAAATGGTTTTGTCTTTACACCAAGGTGTTTTTTTACCAAATTTGGCGCAACAGTTTCTATTCCTAGATTAGTTGCAAGCCATCTTCCGGTTTTATCTTGCTGATTAATATGTGAAATTTCTTGCATTAGTTTTTCATCTGCTGCAACTGCTGAGAAAGTCATATGGGTAGTGCCAACAAAATTAGCACCAAGTCCCTTTAGCCCTCTCCATAACTCCGTTATTGCATCTCTATTAGGTACAAAATCTCTGTTGTCGCATCCATAAAGTAACATTTCGTCTGAATGCAACCAAACAGAATCAAATCCATAATCTAGATTTATTTTTGCTTCATGTTGCAATCTGTCTAGCGGAAGATCTTTTTTGGATCTTTTATTGACATCGCAAAAATCACAACCCCTGCCACACCCTCTCATAGCTTCAATTAAAGAATTAATCGTGGGTCCCTCTATGATTGGAATATTTTGAATATTTCTTACAAAACAATGCATCAATTCTGGAGCATCTCCTTTTTCCAAATCATGGAACAAATCTAAAGCAAGTTCATCTGCCTCTCCCACAACAACAGTATCAATACCATGAATTTTCATCCTGTCTGATTTTGCTAATTCCCATGCTCCATTTCCACCTACGACAACTTTGAAATCATATTTCTTTTTAAGCTGAATAATACTTGCACACATTTTTTTAAATTTCATTGCAACATAAGATAATTTTTCAGGGGACATTGTGGTTGTCACAGGAGCCATTCCAAGCGGGTCCATTACATTTATGCCAACCACCTTGGTATCCGGCCCAATGGATTTTTCTAACATGTCAGGGTTGGCAACAAAAACCTCGTCTCTGTTGTATCCTTGTAAAAGTGAACTTTCTACTCTTCTTAACCCCACCTGCGCTACTTTGGATTCTCCAGTAATAGGATCCGTTTCAACAGCTGGACAAAATACTTTATCAAAAACCCATTCTGGAAGGACCTCATATGGCCCACATGCAATAAAGCCATAAAGAAAATTTCCTCTATAATTTGTCATCAAACTTCTATCTGCAGTAAGTACGATTCTTTTACCCGACAATATTATTCTGATTCGATTTGGCATCTTATATATGATTTACGAGAATTAAACCGCCTAGAAACAAAAAATCAATGTTTGATTTTTTTCTATTTTTTCTTGTAACTCTTTCGTACTACTCGATTTGCAATGTTTGCCGCATTGGCACCAGCTGCTATTCCACCATCTATGTTAACCACTGATAATCCGAGGGAACAACTCTGAAGCATTGATGCTAAAGCTGCTATCCCTTTTTCTCCATAACCATATCCTACCGAAGTAGGTAATCCAATTACCGGTATGTCTACCATGGCAGAAACTAGGGTTGCTAGTGCTCCTTCCATTCCTGCGGCAACAATTATACAATCAACTTCTTGATTTATCATTTCTTTTAGAATAGGAAAAATTCTTTGAATTCCAGCAACTCCTACATCGTAACTTGAAATGCATTTGCAATTCATCGCTTCGCACATTAATCTGGCCTCTTCTGCTACTCCTATATCTGAAGTCCCCGCAGTTATGATTCCTATCTTACCACCATGAAATTTGATGGGCTTTTTATATAACAAAAGACTCGATGAGTTTTTCCCAGTTTTTACCTTGATTTTTAATTTTTTACAAAACGAAATAATTTTTGGATAATGTTCTTTTTTTATTCTAGAAACCATAACAAAATTTGTTTTCTCTAAAGTTGTTTTCAGAATTTTTTTTATTTCTTCTAATTGCTTAGTTTCTGCAAAAATTACTTCTGGTATTCCACGTCTTTTTCTTCTGTTTACATCGATTTTCGCAATATCTTCGATTTTTTCAATAGAATACAAAGAAAGAAGTTTCTTTGCAGTATCAGATGAGATTTTTCCTATTTCCAATGATCTTAAAATTTCTTCAATCTCCAATACTTGGTAGAAATTTTTTGAATAAAAAAATGCTTAGATTTCTAATCCTGATATTGCTTCTTTGACATTTTTCACTCCTGCATCAAAGGCAGTTTTTTCTTCATCATTAAGGTCAAGTTCGATAATTTTTTCGACTCCTTTCTTTCCAATAATTGCAGGAACCCCAATTGTAACATCAGAATGTCCGTATTCTCCATCTAAATAAGTGGCTACAGGAATTACTTGTTTTCTATCTCGAACTACAGATTCAACAATAGCAGAAATTGCATTCCCTGGGGCATGAACAGTGGCTCCTTTCAACTCAATTACTTTTGCTGCCACTTGCTTTGTATTTTGAACTAATTCATCTAATTTTTCTTTTGGTAAGAATGAAGAAAGAGGTATTCCAGATACTGATGAAAATCTTGGTAATGGCAACATGTTTTCACCATGTTCTCCAATCACTAATGCACGAATTGAATCTCTTGAATGTCCAGTAGCCTCATGAATGAACTGTCTAAATCTTGACAAATCAAGCATTCCTCCCATTCCAAAAATCCTTGATTTATCAAATCCTGATGCTTTGTATGTTACATATGCCATTGGATCAAGTGGATTTGTTACTGGAATTATCATGGAGTCCTTTGCATACTTTTTGATGTTCTCGACTACACTTTTTACAACATTTGCATTAATTTTCAATAAATCCATTCTAGTCATCCCTGGTTTTCTTCCAGAACCGGCAACCACCACAACTATATTGGATCCTTCCATATCTGCAAAATTATTAGATCCCTTTACTTCTACATCAATCCCTTGTTCTGATAACATGTGGTTGATATCCATAGCCTCTCCCTGAGGAAGTCCATCTACCACATCCAATAGTAAAATTTGATCGTCTAGTCTTTTTAATGCCGAGAATAAAGCTGCATCTCCCCCCACTTTTCCAGATCCTATAATTGTAATCATGAAATGCGGTGTAAATTTTCAATAATTAAATCTAATGAAACCCAAAATAAGGTTAGACAGAATTTATATGCATTTTTCACGAATTTTTATTCATGGTTATTGTGGTGGATCCATATGTTGCAGGAATCTCAGGTGATATGGTATTATGTGCTTTAGTTGATCTTGGTGCTGATAAAAAGAGAATTCTTGAAGGTGTGAAAAAATGTGAAAAATTTTTACCTGAATCAAAAATTAAACAAATTGAATTCACAAAGATACAAAAACATGGAATACAATCAACTTCCTTGAAATTAGAAATCAAAGAAAACACTCATGAAAGAAATGGATTGGATATAAAACAAGCCGTCAAAAACTCCTTGAATGAAATTAACCTCTCTAAAAATGCAAAAAATTTTGCAGAAGCCTGTGTTGACACCTTAATTTCAGCAGAATCAAATGTGCATGGAATTCCAAAAGAATCCGTTCATTTCCATGAGGCCTCTAGTATCGATACTCTAATTGACATAGTAGGTACTGCTATTGCTGGAGATGACTTGAATCTTTTTGAGGAAGAAATTTTCTCCATGCCTGTTTGTGTTGGGAATGGAACAGTTACTTTCTCACATGGAATGATGACTAATCCTGCTAGTGCTATTTTAGAAATTTTCAAAAACTCCCCATTGGTAATCCATGGAAGAAATGCAGAAAGTGAATTAACAACTCCAACAGGAGCATGTATGCTTGTAAATTTGGCAAAATCTTCTATTGATTACTACCCCTCTATGAAAATTGAATCCATCGGGTATGGTGCAGGGAAAAATGATTTTGAAAGATTCGCAAATGTTTTAAAAATTGTTAGAGGAAAGAAAAAAAATAATTTTGATTCTGATTCAGTTATTATCCTTGAAACAAATGTGGATGACGTTCCAGGTGAAATAATGGGTAATTTAATAGAAAAAATAATGGATAACGGAGCCAAAGATGCATTCATCTCTCATGGTATAACAAAAAAAGGAAGGCCCACCAATCTTGTAAAGATAATCTGTGAGAATGAAAATTATGACGTAATTTCTAATATCTTAATTGATGAAACTGGTACTTTGGGTATACGGATAAGTACTTCAGATAGATTAATCCTTCCACGTTCAATTCATAACATAAAATTAACTTTTGAAGGAAAAGAATTCGATATCAAATACAAAGTTTCAATTTTTCAGGGAAAATCAAATTTTAAAATAGAATTTGATGACTTGAAACGAATTTCAGATTTTCTTAAAAAGTCAATAAGAGAAACAGAATCGTTGATTAGAAACGAAATTCTGAAGAAGGATGTAACAAATGACTAAACTTAATGATCTTATAGATTGGTTTGAAAACAAAAATGGAGTCCTAGTAGCCCTTTCTGGTGGTGTGGACAGTGCACTAGTGGCATATGCTGCTTATCAAAAATTAGGTCCTTCTGCAATTGCAGTTACTGCTGATTACAAAACCCTGTCCCAAGAAGAGCTTGATACATCAAAACAAATTTGCAAAGAA
>JASFMV010000086.1:0-5655 GCA_050117375.1 Nitrosopumilaceae archaeon
TTAACCAGTCTTCATTGATGTTCTCTCCCCACCATTTTGCAATATCTGCCAAATAACCAGAATAGCTGTTCATCCAGTTAATTGATGGATAGTGTCTAGAGTATGCAAGTTTTGCATCCAAAGCCCAGAAAGTTTTGATAAATCTCATTGTGTGTGTTGTTACTGGTTCTGTAAAGTCACCACCTGATGGGGAAACTGCTCCAACCAGAGTTACTGAACCATCACGATCTGGGCTTCCAGAAGCTCTTACACGTCCTGCTCTTTCATAAAATTCTGCTAATCTTGATGCAAGATATGATGGGTAACCTTCCTCTGCAGGCATTTCTTCTAGACGTCCACTCATCTCACGGAGTGATTCGGCCCATCTACTGGTAGAGTCTGCTACAAGTACAACGTCTTTTCCCATATCTCTATAATATTCAGCAATAGTTACACCAGTGTAGATACTTGCTTCCCTTGCTGCTACTGGCATGTTACTGGTATTTGCTACCAAAACTGTTCTATCCATAAGTGGTTTTCCAGTTCTTGGATCTTTAAGTTCAGGAAATTCTACAAGTACTTCTGTCATCTCATTTCCTCTTTCACCACATCCAATGTACACAACGACTTGAGAATCAGCCCATTTTGCGATTTGGTGTAAAGTTACTGTTTTGCCTGTTCCAAATGCTCCTGGAATAGAACCAGTTCCACCTTTGGCAATTGGGAAAAATGTGTCAATTACACGTTGTCCTGTAAGTAGTGGGACTGTTGGATCATATCTTTTTAGGAATGGTCGTGGTTTTCTAACTGGCCATTTGTGATACATCTTTAGTGGAATATTTTGCCCGTCCTTTTCAGTTGTTGCAACCTCGGTTTCTAAATCATAGTCGCCTTCACTTACAATGTTGGTAATCTTTCCTCCTTTATGGTCAGGAGGTACCATGATAGAGTGCTCAATCAAGTCTGTTTCTTGAACAGTACCCAATACAGTTCCTGCAGTAACTTCATCACCAACGCTTACTTTAGGAACAAAGTGATATTGTTTTGTTAAATCTACAGGAGTTGTTGTAATACCTCTTCCAATAAAGGAACCTGAGGCTTTTGATAATTCTTTTAGTGGTCTCTGAATTCCATCATAAAGTTGTCCAATAATACCGGGACCTAAAAGCACACTAAGAGGGTTACCAGTACCAATTACAGGCTCGCCTGGTTTTAATCCACTTGTTGATTCGTAAACTTGGATAAATGCAACATCTCCTGTTAATCTAATTACTTCACCTACGAGTTTGGAATCTCCAACTGTTACAGTCTCATACATTTTTGCATCAGACATTCCGTCTGCTCTTACAGCCGGACCGCTTACCCAAACAATTCTACCTTGAGCTGCCATACTAATTACCTACTCCGAATTGTGTTGCAATATCTTTCCTAATTAAAGGCTTCAATCGTTCAATCTTTGCATCAACAGTATTGTCAAATGTCATAGATCCATCTTTGGATTTTATTTTGACTCCGCCAAGACATGTGATTGGTTCAGGAGATAACTCTGATCCTGGGTATTGAGATAACATTGATTGAACTATTTCTTTGTCTTTGGTATTTGTAGAAACAACGATTTCCGTTGTTCCTAGAATTTTGGTTGATTCGTCCAATAAAGATTTGATTAGATTAGAATAATCGCCACTACGCTCTGTGTTTGCAATTTCATCAAGTGCCTTTGCAAATACTTTAGCAATTGATTCTTCTATGGTAGTAAGTTGTTTGTTTCTAGCTTCAAGATCGGCACTTCCCATTATCTGTTTTTCAATTTTATCAGCCTCTTTCTTACCATCATTAATGATTTGGTCATACTCTTGTTCAAGGGTTTTAGTAGAATTTTCTAATTTTTGTTGAGATTCTGTGAGTGCTTCATTGAGACTGGATAAAATATTTGATTCTGTTTGGCTGAGAATTTTGTCTATAGTATGTTCTAGTGCAGAATCAGATGCCAATGTGTGGCGTTGACTCGATAATAGATTTTAATGTTTGGGAATTGGTCAAATCAGAAAGATATTAAAATCAAAGAAAAAATCACTTGATTATCTTGGCTACAGCCGATCTGAAACTTGGGACAGTTATTTTGCCAAGAAGCGAGTCTCCACGAGCAATTTCTAGATTAACTGAGTTTGAATGGTTTCACAAAATTGAGACAGATAATGATCTTGTGACTCCAGAAATCGATGATCTTCTCTTAGAGGCCCAAAAAACGTATCAAGAAATTGATGATGTAGTCAAAGGTTTAGGAATCCCTCTAAACGTTGGAATTATGGAGATTCTATTCAAGGGAACTGTAATCAAAAAGAAGGATTATGAGATAGATGAAGTTGAAGATATGGTAAAGTATCTCAAAGAAACTGCGCCTTCTATTATTGAGAAACCCGCTGAACTTTTGGATGAAGCTGCAAATACCAAACTAGCAATTGAAGAACTTACTTCATTGAAGGAGACTCTGGAGGTGATCAAGAAGTTGAATATTGATTTATCAGGATTTGGATTGATGAAATATTTTTACACAAATCTCTTTGTTATCAATTCTGCAGACTTTGAAGAAATTAATCGTTCTTTGGAAGGTATTACAATTTACAAATATGATTTAGAAAATAAAGAAAAATCAGCAATACTTGTAATTTCTGATGCAGAAGATTCTGAAAAAGTACTCAAGGTTCTGAGAAGTTTTAATTCTAATGTATTTACAATTCCTCAAGGAATGCCTCAAATTCCAAGTGAGGCATATGCCAACGCTACAAATAAAATTAAAGAATTAACAGAAAAACAAGCATCAATTTCAAAGCAGCTTGCAAAACTTACCAAAAGTCTAAGACGTGACATTTTATCTATCCACGAAAAAGCCCAAGTATCCAAAGATGTGTTAGAGAGTCTCAGAAAGCCTGGCGGTACAAAACACTTTGCTGTAATTCAAGGATTTATTCCAAACAAGATGGAAAAGAAGTTTCAAGATACTACCAATGAATGGACCTCAATTGTTGAAGAGGTAACTGATCCTAAATTAGTCAATGAATTACCAACTCTCTTTGATAACAAGAGATTTGTCAGGACTTTTGAGGTAATTACCAAGAGTCAGGGTATTCCAAAGAAGGGAGAACCAGACCCAACACCAATGATTGCTCTAATGTGGCCAATCTTCTATGGCTTGATGTTTGCAGATATGGGTCACGGATTGCTATTGATGGGATTAGGATTATTATTCAAAGTAAAAGGACAAGGTGAATTATCACGATGGGGAATGTTAATTGCCATTTCTGGAGCCTCAGCTGCAATAGCTGGTGTCGGAGCAGGAGAAGCGTTTGGATATCATCTTGATCATATGGGTCCCTTTGAAGGATTGTTAGAAGAAGGTGGTGCTCTTTATTCTGTAAGTTGGATTGTTGGAATTCTTAGTGTTGCAGAACTGTCATTTGATCAAGTAATTAACATACTCAAAGTTTCATTATTCCTTGGAATAGTCCACCTAGTTTGGGCAATGGTTCTAAGAATGCAAAGACTAGTTCAGACAGGTCAAAAGCTTGTTTTGTATATGGAAGCAATTCCAAATCTTACACTATATGGTGGAATCGTTGTGATTATGATGTGTGCAATTGGTTCCCAGTACGATGTAATGAATATGTATTCACGAGTTCACACAGAAGCTGTACCATGGGTTACAGTTTTCTTGGGCGACTGGGCCCAAGTATGGATTGTAACTAGAATAGCAGTAGTTATTGTAATTGCCTCAATGGTATTAATGATGGTTGGAGGAATTTTACATTCAAAGAAACACCCAGAAGATGGAGGAGATCCTGCCAGTGTCGTAATGGAAGTATTTCTTGGAAAAACAGTAGAAGCACTTGCTCATACAATTAGTTATGCTAGGCTGGGGATTATGCTGCTTGTACATGCGGCGTTATTATTGACAGTTAACAATGCATTTTCATCATTAGGTGGTGCAGAGTCTGGAGGTGCAATGGCAATGATCATTGGAGGTAACTTGGGCATTATGATGATTGAAGGATTGATTGTGTATATCCAGTCCCTCAGGTTGCATTTGTACGAGTTCTTTACCAAATGGTATGCTGGTGGTTCTCAACCATTTGCTCAATTAAGGCAAGAATTAATTTACAATAATTTTATCTGGAAGAAAAAGTAATTTATTTTTAAAATAACCTAGTTTGTCCAATTATTATTGAGCAATAACGATTTTCCAGTCTGCAAAGTTGCAATACAAGCATTCTCAAAAATTTTCATGTCTTGGCCTGAGAGGTGTGTACACTGCAAATAATTCCCAGAATAAGGTTGTATGGGAAGAAAGCACCACAAGAAAAAATTACTAAAGAAATCAAAGACTTACTTTCAGGAAACGCAGCGCGACCATATCCACTAACAATTGCAGAGATCGCAAGAGTTCTAGGAGACGCTTTTCAGTATCTGGATTACCGTAAATTATTGCCAATGGTTTGTTTTGCCATCTTGCAAAAAAAATATTTTGTTACCTATACTACTTAACATCCAAAATCATTCTTGATTGCCTCAGCAAAACTCATGAATTTGTCGGCAAATATTGAACTAAGATCACCGGAGGATTCTTTTGACTCGACCCTTGAAATAAACGAGTCTAGCTTTTTGCAAGCAACATGATCATTGTTAGCGTTGCCGTCATTCATTATCTTTGAACTTATTTCTAGCGGACCGGTAAGAGATCTTTCCACATTTGCTTCAAGAAAGGAGTTTTCAATTTCGTCTATCAGGGCATCTGGTGTACAGTCTACTATTGGGTTTAAGACGGGTCCAGTTACATTCCCACAATTTACAATAATGTACCCAACATTTTGTATTTCGCTATTAGTGGTAAGGTCTCCAGAATTGATGAAAATTGCACCAGAAGGATCTGCAATCAGGATATTACCTGGAGAGATTGTGCCAGTGTTAAAAATTGTTCCAGAGTTGATGATTTCACCAAAGGACGCAAAATTGATCGTGCCGACATTTTCAATGAGGCCCGAGTTTACAAGCGAGTTTGTGTTGAGAATCAAGGCAGATACTGTGTTCATGATGTACTCGGAGTTTATGATGGAACCGAGATTAATGATGTCGCCAGAGTTTAAGATAATCCCGTCATTGACAATGGAGCCTCCGTTTTCTACAGTAATTATCACTCCGGGATTAATCGTAAGGGTTACACCACTGTTTATAGTCCAAGTCTCGCCATTTGCAATCGTCATAGAGGTGCTGATTGTAGTATCTGTTGCAAATGTCATGTCAGATGCGTATGCGCCTTGATTCCCAAAAATTCCCACAATAAGGGCTGCTGCAAGTACTGATAACAGTGAATAATTTTTCAAAATTTTACTCCTGATGAAATTATAATTTTTATCACACATACTCCTATTCTGATTGTATTTAATCATGATCTAGGGTAACATTTTGATTGTTACAAAATTTGAATAAAGACATGCACATGCCGTATGAAATTTTTGTTTTGTTGCAAGCTAAATTTTGTTAGAACTTGTAGCTGTTTTGTTTGTTCAATTTTTGTTCGTGAAAAGCTATGAACTTTAAGAAAAGCTAACGAGTAAATTTGTCATATTTTCCAATATAGCTAAATCTTACGATGCCCTTTTAGCAAAGTTGTCAGACGTGGCT
>JASFMV010000087.1:0-5628 GCA_050117375.1 Nitrosopumilaceae archaeon
GTTTATCGTATTATTATATTTCTCCAGAATATCTGTCCTTAATTGACCACATGCTGCTGATATTTCGGTTCCTTTTTCTACTCTTACCGTACAATTAATTCCTCCATTGTAAAGAATTCTCTCAAATTCAATAACATTTTTTCTTGCAGGTCTCGTAAAATCTCCTGCTGTTGGGTTTAATGGAATAAGATTGATATGCGATCCGTTATCTTTCAATAATCGCGCAAGTTCTTCTGCAATTTCAGGCGTATCATTTATTCCCTCAATTAATGCATATTCGAATGTCACACGTCTTCCTGTTTTTAAAAAATATTTTTTCCCACTTGCAATCAACTCTTCCACAGAATCAGGACTTGCAGTGGGAACTAACATTTGTCTTAACTTATCATTTGGTGCATGAAGAGAAATTGCCAAACCGATCTGCATTTTTTCATCTGCAAGTTTTTCGATAGCTGAAACAATTCCTATTGTTGATATGGTAATGTGCCTCTGCCCTATTCCAAATCCTCTTGGGTGTGTAAGTAATTGAATGGCCCTTAATGTTTCAACATAATTTGCAAGTGGTTCGCCCATCCCCATAAAAACAATATTTGTAACGTGTTGGCCTTTTTCTGCAAGGATTTTTGCAAAATGAATGACCTGTCCTACTATTTCTTCTGCTTTCATATTTCTTTCAAAACCCATCTGTCCTGTAGCGCAAAAAACACATCCCATTGCACAACCCACCTGCGTTGAAACACATATGGTGGATCTTGGGTGTCCAAACAATTTTTTTGGTTTGTACTGCATTAGTACTGACTCAACAGGAGTCTCATCGTTAAGGTTTAGTAGTAATTTGGTGGTATCTCCATCTTTACTTTCAACTCGATGCATCTCTTTTGTTGATCCGATGGTGAATCCCTTGTCCAAAAGCTTCTCTCGAAATTCCTTTGGAAGCTGTTTTATTTCTGAAATATTTTTAGGAAATTTGTAGTATAAAGCATAAAGAATCTGGTCTGCTCTGAAACGAGGTTCGCCTAACTCTGTTACCATTTCTTCCATTTCTTCTGGAAGAAGGCGATAAAGATCTGTCATTGTAAATTCACTTCAGCTATAAGAACGAACACTATTTTTTAATATTGATTCTAGTATCCTCTTGCAAAAATTGGGATTGAAATGCTTTTTTCATTGCAGTAAATACAATTTTTGGTATTGTCTTCCTTATCAAATGGTATGACTCGAATATCTGCGCCAGTTTCCTCTTTGATTTTTTCCTCACATTCTTGATTTCCGCACCATGGAGCATTGAAAAACCCGCCAGTTGAGATTTTTTCTTTAAATTCGTTGTAATCAACAATGTCGATTGTATTTAATTTAGATTGCTCTCTTGCTTTTTCTAGCATTTTTGATTGAATTTCTTCTAATATTTCTTCAATTTTACTAATTTCATCAAATCTCAAATTTGTTTTTTCTTTATTGTGTCTTTTAGCTATGAGGATCTTCTGTTTGTCCATATCTTTGGGTCCAATTTCGATTCGTAATGGTACTCCTTTCATCTCCCAATCATTAAATTTGAATCCTGGAGACATCTCTTTTCTATCATCTATATGGATTCTAATTTGTTTAGATTCTAAATTCTGTTTTATCTCGCTTGCTTTATCTAAAATTCTTTTCTTGTCTTCATCGTTATTGTAGATTGGAACAATCACAATCTGGGTAGGTGCAACCTTGGGGGGAAGAACTAGACCTTGATCATCTCCATGAACCATGATCATGGCTCCAATTAATCTCCATGAAACTCCCCACGAAGTTTGCCATGCAAAATGCTCAATATTGTCTTTATCGGCAAATTTTACCTCAAATGGCTTTGAAAAGTTTTGACCTAAAAAGTGCGAAGTTCCCATTTGAAGTGCCTTCCCATCAGGCATTATGGATTCCATTGTTGTGGTGTAAACTGCACCAACAAACTTTTCTTTCTCACTTTTCTTTCCAGTTATTACAGGAATGGCCAGCTCTTCTTCTACTGTGTTTTTATAAATTTCTAAAATTTTGAGAACCTCTTCTTTTGCTTCTCCTTCTGTGGAATGAACGGTATGTCCTTCTTGCCATAAGAACTCTGAAGTTCTGAGGAAAGGCTTGGTGGCTTTAATTTCAGCGCGTAATGCCGTGTTCCAAAAATTAATTTTCAATGGCAAATCTCTCCAGCTTTTTATCCATTTTGAATAAAGTGTGTATGCCAATGTTTCTGATGTTGGTCTCAATGCAAGTCTATCGCCAACTTCGTTTTCTCCTGAATGCGTTACCCAAAATACTTCGGGATTAAATCCCGCAAAATGCTTTTGTTCTTTTCCAAGAAGCGATTCTGGAATTAATACAGGGAGAAATCCATTTCTGATTCCATTTTGAGAGAATTTTTTGTCAAATGTACTCTTTAGTGATTCCCATATTGAATATCCATCAGGCCTGAGAACAATTAGTCCTTTAACTGGAGCATAATCGGCTAATTTTGCTTTCAGTACAACTTGGGTATACCATTCACTAAAGTCTTCTTTTTTTGATACTGATATCCCTACACTTTCTTTTCCCAAGTCAAATCTTGGAAATTTATTTTTACTAATGAGCCTTTCGTGTTAGGCAATAATTTAAAAATCCTGAAAATATAGTTTAAATGAATTTACTTTAAAGGATCTCCTTTACAGAATACCTTCCCCATTACCCTGCTTTGGAAATTAGGACACACAAAACATTGTATAAATTGAATTTTATCTTCTAAAACAGGACACTCGACAAATTCTTGTTTCATTCTTTTGAGCATTTTTGGACTTACTCCTTTGAGCTTTAGTTTTCCTTTCTCATCCATCATTCCTGAATCTTGAAGTTCAGCTTTGAGTTCTTTGGAAAGTTTTTGTCTTTCTTCGGTTGTTTGAATTTCCACTTCGTATTTGCGCTCGAGTTCATCACTCATATTTTCCACAATTCTTTCCTCGATTTATTACTAGCGTTTTTTTTATTTAAAAAAGACTTTGAGTTTAAAAGTAATCCAAAGAGTAGCAACTTCTATAACTGTGATTACACTAAAAGTTTCATGCCAGGCGTGATGATTGTGGAAAACTCCGACAAACCACTTTGGTTGGTGAAAAAACTACTATCTTCAATAAATTACGAAGTGACATTTGAAACCGATAATGGTTTTGAAGCAGTTGAAAAATTTCCTATTATTCAGCCTGATCTAGTGATCTCCGATCTTATGCTCTCAAAAAGTGATGGGCTAAATGTATTGAAAGAAATCAAAAAAAATCACTCCGAATCGAAAGTTGTTATTGTTAGTTCTTCCCAGGGCAAAAAATTTGAAGAATGTCAAACTTCTGGCGCTAGTGCATGTTTTAACACTCCAATTAGCATGAAGAAATTTGTAACTTTGATTTCTGGAATAGGGGCATCACCTAAAAAAGATTCAAAGGTTGCACCTGTTCTTGTAGATGAATAAGATTTTTCCTAAAATTAAGTTACGATCCGTGAAGCAAAACTTGTTTTTTCATTCTTAACCTTAAAATAATTAGATTTTAGTCTGGAGATCAGAAATCAATTGCTTGTAATTTTTGACGTTGAAGGAGTTCTATATGACGCAGAATATTTGCCTATACTTGCTGAAAAATTAGGAAAAGAAAACGAAATTTGGGAGATTACAAAAAAGGGCATACAAGGTGTAATAAATTGGGAAGAAGGACTTCGTACCAGGGTTGATGCTTTAAGAGGATTAGATTATGAAACCTGCCAATCTGTAGCTAATGACTTGCCAATAATGACTGGCGCAAAAGAAGCTTGTAGGATACTCAAAGCTGCTGGATGGAAATTAATGGCGGTTTCAGGTGGATTTACAATAATGACTGATAGACTTCAAAAGGAATTAGATTTGGATTATGTGTTTTCTAATGAACTTCTCTTTAAGGATGGGAAATTAGATGGCGTAAAAATCAATGTGGATTCAGATAAAGCAAAATCTGCCAAAATTAAAATCGAAGAATGGGGTGAGGACAAAGAAAACATTGCTTGTGTTGTAGATGGGGCAAACGATGTTAAATTATTTGATGTGTGTGGCTTGGGAATAGCCTTTAGAGCACAAGATTTGGTTAAGGATTTGGCAACTACCACTTTGGAAGAAAAAGACCTCTCAAAAATCTTAGACATCATAAACAAACATTACAAGATGGAGTTAGAGACACCAACACTGGCATAAACAATATTTTACTGTTTTTCCAGAATATTTTAATTGCAAGTTATACCTGTTCACATCTCAAAAGAAATCGAAATTGATGATGATCTTGTTGAATTAATATTAAATTCGACTTCAATAAAAGATGGGGATGTTTTAGTTATTGCCCAAAAAATTATTTCAAAACAAGAAGGAAGGGTAGTGAATTTATCTAAAATCGAGCCCTCGTTATTGGCTCAAGGTATTTCTTCACAATATCAAAAAGATCCTAGAATTGTAGAATTAATTCTGAAAGAATCAAAAAAAATAGTTAGAATGCAAAATGGGGTAATCATCGTTGAAACAAAAACAGGATTTGTTTGCGCAAATGCTGGAATTGATGAAAGTAACGTAAAAGATGGATTTGCAACTTTACTTCCTGTTGATTCAGATGATTCTGCAAAAAAAATCCGCGAGACTGTTTTAAAGAAAACAGGAAAGAATATTGCAGTTGTTGTATCTGATACCTTTGGTCGGCCATTTAGAATGGGGCAGACAAATTGTGCAATTGGTTTGTCTGGGTTAGCATCAATTTTAGATTATGCTGGGACAAAAGATTCTTTTGGAAATGTCTTACGAGTCACAGCAATTGCAATTTCTGATGAAATTGCTTCTGCAGCAGAATTAGTGATGGGAAAAAATAATCAATGCCCTGTTGCAATTATTCGTGATTACAAATTCTCAAATGAACGTGATTCGATTTCTGAAATTATTCGCCCCGAACAAGAAGACCTATTTAGATAATTGAAATTTTTAAGAAATAGGACTAGCTAATCTGAAATAGATTTTAATATGACAAAACAGGCATAATGAATTAGAACATTACATGTCTGAAACTACTGAAAAAAAATTAGATGCAACTGGTCTTTTCTGCCCAGAACCCGTCTTTAGAACAAAAATCGAAATTGAAAAAATGCAAGTAGGAGAAATTTTAGTTGTATCTGCAGATGATCCAGCTGCTGAAGATGACATTTCTAGATGGGTTACAAGAAATGGCCATGAACTTTTAGACATGACTAAAGATGGTAATACTATTACTTTTCAAATTAAAAAGGTGAAATAATCATAGCCACAAAAACTGTTACCGATACAGACACATTAAACAGAGTCGGAAATACCCCACTGGTAAAATTAGAATCATTATCAAAGGATGGTCTTGTTTATTTTGCAAAACTGGAAGGTCATAATCCATTTGGTTCGGTAAAAGATAGAGCTGCATATTGGATGATAAAAGATGGTGAAGAAAAAGGAATTCTCACAAAAGGGAAAAGCATCATTATTGAACCCACCTCTGGAAATACCGGTATTGCTCTAACTGGAATTGCTAATCTCTTGGGTTACAAAGTAGAGATTGTAATTCCTGAAAAAGCCAGTAACGAAACTAAAGATATTATTCG
>JASFMV010000088.1:0-5416 GCA_050117375.1 Nitrosopumilaceae archaeon
TGGTTGACTGTGTTTTCTAGCTCCCATGGATAAAACGAAATCGACGATATCCGACTAATAAACCATGTGAGAATATCGTTAACCTGCCAAAAATGACTGGTTAACGATAGTTTTTCAGAACTAGGGAGATAATGTTTAATTGACAAGATTCCAAATGGTTATTCCGCCAATAATTACTCCAATTACTCCCATTCCAATAGCCAATATCAAAAAATTCTTTTTTTCTGTCATTTCACCCCGTACTGTAAGCATTAATGATAGATAAGGTGCCAAGTAATGCCTCCTCTAGTCTTACAGTCTCAGTTGCCTGGTTTGGGAAAAAATTCAGAGTTTTTGAGTTTTGTAAGTTACTCATTTTCCCCCCAATAATTTGGTGGACTCCTTGTTCAGGTGATCCAAACACCACCAAAACTGGTTTTCCTGAATTGGTGTATCCTGTAACTTGCTCTTTTGTGGCAGTTTTTCCTTTTCTTGAAGTAACTATGGTCAATCCCTTCCATTCTTTGATTAGGGAAAAGAGATTTGATCTTTCTTTTAGTGTGTATCCCCAATAAACGGATGCCTCTTCTTTTGTAATTGGCTTTACCTCAAAGTTTGGATGTATTGACTTGAATTGAACTGTAGTTCTTTTCCCAATTTTTTCCTGACCAAAATATGGGACAAGTGTGTTGATTCCAACATCTACGAATCTTTTTCCCTTGTAACTTACAATAATGCCCTCTCTTACATCCCCTTTCTTGATTTTTTTTGCATCTGCCGGTGTGATGTGGCTGGGGATTTTTAGAGGATGCAAAACCCCTGCAAATTTCAAATCGTTCATCTTTGGAAATAATCTTTTTCGTAAGAACTGAGGAGTTTCCAAATATTTTAAAATCAATAGCATCAAATTTCTATCTTCTTTGTTGTTACCATCCTGGTAAATGTAAATTGTATTTACTCGAAAAATTGCACAAGCTCTTGCAATCTCTGAGATTTTTCTTGTTTTGTCAACTTTTTTGGTTTCATCAGAAAGTGACGAATCAGGAATGGCAATAGATAGATTCAATGTAATTTTTATTTAATTTTAAATTAATTATTTATCTCCATGTGGAAATTTTTCTTTTGCTATTTTTGCAAGATTGTTAATTTGGTCTTCTGAAATTATTTCATACGTTTCTGTATCTGTTTTTATTTGTGCCATTCGGATGTGGCTTGTTCCTTCCTTGTCTTCACTTGAGAGATAAATGGCAGCTACTGCTAATGCTGCGGCATCATCGAGTGATAGATTTTCATTGTATGTTTTTTCTAAAAAGTCCGTTACTTGATCAGAACCAGAACCTATTGCAATTGCGTCATATGAGATGTATGTTCCACTGGGGTCTGTAAGGTATAGTTGGGGTGTTTTGTTTACCACTCCGCCTAAAATCAAAGAGACTCCAAATGGTCTTACTCCTGCATATTGGGTATATTGTTGAGATTGGTCTGCCAAATGCTTTGCAATTGTTTCAACCTCGACTGGTTCATCATAAATTAACTTGTTGCTTTGGGAAAAGAACCTGGCATTATCCACCTGACTTCTAGCATCAGGAATGTAGCCTGCTGCTGCAACTCCTACATGGTCATCAATTTGAAATATTTTCTGAGCTTGATCTGAAATCTGTAATTTCCTTGGTTTCTCTTCAACTGCTATTACGATGCCTTCCTTGCTTTTTACGCCTACGGCAATAGTCCCCCTTCTTACTGTCTCGATGGCATATTCTACCTGGTATAGTCTACCGTCAGGTGAGAATACGGTAATTGCTCTATCATAACCTTGTTGTGCAGGAAGCATTTCGATTTCAATACTTTGGAAGATTAATTTAAGTCTAGCCTATCTGTTTTGGCGTGAGATTCGAGATTGAATTTTCTGGCCATGAAAATATCAGATCAAATCATAAAAGAACAATTGAAATTACAAAAGAGTCTGAGTTGACTTTGCAGGGTGACTGTATCATTGGAGTCAATGCAAACTATAGCTGTTCTGATCTACCCGAAAATCTAAAAGCAAAACTACAAGATCCCTCCTCTGAGGTTCAATTCTCAATAAAAGTCCAAGAACACGAATTTGTTGTAAAAGGGAAGGGTCATGAGGATCTGGTACTGACTCATCCTGAAGACATTGTAATTAGAAAAAGTGATTTTGTTTGCCCAAGAACACTTGCAGTAAAATGTGACAAGGCCTCAGATCGTTTACCAAGAGAGATGGTGATGCTATTACAGAATCCAAAAACTAAAGGAACCTTTACAATTATTGTGGAATAATAATTACACAAAACAATTATGGCTTTGTAAACTGTTTATTCCATTTTTCAGACCAAGTTGCAATCAAGTAAATTGAAAATATTGTAAACCCTAAACCCAGTATGATATTTGATACGACTAAAATTAGATCATTACCTTGTAAGTCATTAGAAAAATTCTCCAGTCTATCAAGACTGTTATCTTCAAAGACTGCACTCAAAATAAAACCTGTAATAATTCCACCAATGATTAACTGAGGTAGATAAACAAACAAAAGATATCTTCTGAGTTTCTTTATCCGATAAAATGCCCACAAATCCAAAATTGGGACAAATACAACGAATAGAATTTGCCACAATATGCTTACTGGCCCCTTTGCTGGCATGAATGTAAACAAAATTTCGAATTAATTACTCTATGGACTCAATTACTTGAGTTTTCAATTTGATCGAAAGTTTTGTTTTGTAAAGTGAGAGGAATTTATAGGAACTAAAAGTAATGTCTGCATGGGTCGTAAAACTAACATCTTTATTCTCATCCCATTGGCTGCCTTTGCTGCATTAATCTTGGGCGCAGGAATGTACATGACACTATGCAAGAATTCTAATTTTGACTTTTTTGGCTGCTGAGTTGTTATCAAATATTCTTTGTTTTAGTTAAATCTGGTTTAGCAAGAATTTCTTAAACTATCAAGTTTTGATAAATTTGTGCAAAAACCCCAAATTGAACTCCCCGTTTCAAAAAAGCCAACTGATGTAGAATTAAAAAAACTACGAGAATATTTCAAAGAGATGCCAATTGAGGAAATTCTTTCTGGTCTAAAATTTGCAAAAAACCGGTGGTCTGCAAAGGATTCGGGAACTCTGAAGGTTGGGCGAAAAAGCATCATCCAAAAGGAGGTTCATTCAGTTACACCAGAACAAGCCCAATGGAGGCTAAAAAATTGGAAGATGATGATTGCAAATTATAGAAGACGGGGTTATAGCTATCCTACAATATCTAGAATCAAAAAAATTCTTGTACAAAAAAGCAAAAAGAAAAAATAAAATTAGATTTCTTAGATTAAAGTGCCTGCAGTTCTTCGTTGAACAATCTCATGTTTTAGGTTGTCTGGCACCTCTGGAATTGAGACTTTGGTTTGGCCTTCAATTACTGAATGTGCCTCTTCTAGTATTGCCATTGTATCGGCGTTATCTGTTGTTCCGGAATCCATGATTCCTGCATCATTTACTGCAGAACCACTGAGGACATCGCCAAGGATGGATGATAGGTCATTCATTGATGCATTAGCTTCAGGCATTATTCCACTCAGTGAAGAGCTTAATCCCTTGATTAAAGACATTGCAGGACTCAAAGTGACAACGACATCTCCCAACTCTGAGACAGTGCTGAGTCTTAACTGGACCTGCTCCATTGATAATTTGGCGCCACTTACCATATTTTTCATTTTTCTTACCTGGGCAAGCTCGTTGGCATAGGCCTTTGCATATCCGTTATTGTGAGTTTTTTGTGCATTTACTATTTTTTCAAAAATAGAATCATGTTTTCTTTGAAGTTTGATGTTTATTCCTTCTAATTTTGATATTTGTGATTGTAATTTTCTTTGAGCAAACTCGATTTTGTTCTTTAGTGGTTCATCTGGACGGACCTTGCCCATCACTTTTTGGGATAAACTTTCTCCAGATCCTTTATTCCATGAGTTACTAATCAAACCTTAATTGCTCCGAGGATTCTTTGAAAATTTTGTTTTAAACTAATTTGTAACTGCTGTCTATGTACCCTTGGTTACAATAGACCTTGGTTACAACTTACCCAAAGGTAAATGTGTATATCTCAAAACCCTTTCCTTTGATTTTAATCTCTAATTCATGAGTAGCCGATTTTTCACTAGTAATGATATTGTACAAGTCCGGCTCTGTAACTGTAATTGTATTTCCTGAGATAATATCAGAGCCTGCATAAGTCCCATCTACAGGAGTTCCGTCAAGGAAAATCTCCAAGTTTGCTTGATTTGCAGTTACGATGTTTACCTCCTTTGCATGGTATAGTACTTTGATTGAACCGGTATCGGATTCAAGTTTCATACTGTCCTCCAGATTCATCCATTTCCCTACAGGATAGAATTTATGCAAATCTAATTTTTCTGATTCTGCATAATTTGTAATTTGGTTTTGATTAAATCCTTCTGGACTTCCTAACTGGTTTCTGCCTTGTGCAAATTTATATCCAAAGTATAATTCAGGTGTTCTAAAACTAGTGTGCTCAAACTCTTCAATCTCAACTAATGGTTCTGCAGATGCGACTTGAAGACCTAACATATGTGATCTTTCTTTTAGCAGTTCCTGAATAATTTTTTCAGTTTCCTTATAGGCTCCTTCTCCAATGTGGTCATATCTGATATATCCTTCATGGTCTGCGACATATTTTCTTGGCCAATAATGATTTTCAAATGCATTCCATGTCCCCCAGTCATTATCCATAACTACTGGGTAAGTTATTCCATGTTTTTCTATAGCGAGTTCCACATTTTCTTTTTCTTTTTCAAATTCAAACTCTGGGGAATGTATTCCAATAATTAACAAACCTTCATCGGCATACTTGTCATTCCACGCAGTAATGTAGGGCAAAGTTCTGATGCAGTTGATGCAACTATATGTCCAAATATCATAAAGGATTACTTTATCTTTCATTTGTTGTTCTAGTTTTTCAGGTGTAGTATTCAGATAGTGAGAAATTCCCACCAAATCAGGAGCTTTTTTGAATCCTGATTTGTCAATTTGAATTTCAGGATCAAACTCTTCAATCGATGCAGGATTGTCCCCTGATTCAAGAGTTGAAAATATGATGCTGATTGCACCTATTGATGCTACTATTACCACTGCCAAAATTATTGCGGTTTTAATCTCTGACTTCATTGTATCATCCTAATAGTAACAGATCATTGAGAAGTGGGAAATTTGCAATATATGCTAATTGATTTGTAAACACCAAAACCCCCAAAAGTATAATGAATCCGCCAAGTATCAGATTATAATATTTCAGATGCTTGCTCATTGATTTGATTATTTTGCTTGCCCTTGAGAAAAATACCCCCATTAACACAAAGGGAATTCCTAATCCTAAAGAATATGCTAACAAAAGATTGAATGCAACTGAT
>JASFMV010000089.1:0-5307 GCA_050117375.1 Nitrosopumilaceae archaeon
AAATCAGGTATGCCTATAACCTAAATTCCACACGGGGGCTAGTGTGAAATGGATTATATACTATTTTAGAAATTTTTCAAACATACAATGGCATTAATTCAGATTTCAAACCAATCAACAAAAAATTTAGGCAAGAAATCCACTATTAGATTCACTCAAAGTATCTGCCCTGATTGTAATATGATTTTGGATGCTGAAGTATTTGAGAGAGACAATCAAGTCTTTATGTCAAAAATTTGTCCTACACACGGTGAATGTGAGGAATTATACTTTGGTTCTTATGAAATGTACAAAAAATTCAGTACTTACTGGGTAGATGGTAAAGGTGCTCATGCTCCAAATGTCATGATTGACAAATGTTCATGTCCAAACAATTGTGGATTATGCTCAAACCACTTATCTCACAGTGGATTGGCAAACATGATTGTAACTAACAGATGTGACTTGACATGTTGGTATTGCTTCTTTTATGTTAAGAAAGGCCTTGAGGGTGCTTACATGTATGAGCCAGACCATGAACAAGTTAGAGGAATGATGAAAACTCTAAAGGCTGAAAGACCAATCCCTGGAAACTCTATGCAAATTACTGGCGGTGAACCAATGCTTAGAGAAGATATCACTGATCTTATCAAAATAATGAAAGAAGAGGGAGTAGACCACATTCAAATGAATACCAACGGTATTAGACATGCTATGGATCCTGAAGCTGCAAGAGAAGTTAGACTAGCTGGATGTAACAATTTGTATCTTAGTTTTGATGGTGTAACTGCAAGAACCAATCCTAAAAACCACTGGGAGATTCCATACGCACTTGACAGTTGTAGAAAGACTGGAACTACAGTTGTTTTTGTTCCAACAGTAATCAAATCAATTAACGATCATGAACTAGGCGGAATTATCAGATATGCCCAAAAGAATATGGATGTAGTCCATGCCGTTAACTTCCAACCAGTTTCACTAACAGGAAGAATGGGTAAAGGTGAACGCGAAAAATACAGAATTACAGTTCCAGATTGTATTCAAAGAATTGAGGAGCAAACAAACGGTGAGGTGACTGTAGATGACTGGTTCCCAGTACCAAGTTGTATGCCACTAACAAATGTAATAGAAGCCTTCTCAAGCAAACCAAAGTATGAATTATCAATCCACTTTGCATGTGGTGCAGGAACATACATCTTTGAAGATGAAGAAACAAAGAAGTTTGTTCCCTTGACAAAATTCTGTGATATCCAAGGTATGCTTGAACTATTCGAGGATAAGGCAGAAGAGATTCGTTCTGGTAAAAACAAGTACTTTACCATGCTTGAAGTTGTAAGAAAACTAAAAGGATTTGTTGATACAAAGAAACAGCCTGCAGGACTTGACTTGGCAAAGATGTTTGGAAATATTTTAATGAAAAGATCATTTGATTCAGTTGGTTCATGGCATGTCAAAGGTTTATTCTTGGGTATGATGCACTTTCAGGACAAGTACAACGAAGACTTGGAAAGACTTCAAAGATGTGATATTCATTATGTTACACCTGATCTTAGAATCATTCCATTTTGCGCATTTAATGTAATTCCAGAATGGTACAGAGACAGAATTCAAAAGAAATATTCTATCACTGTAGAAGAATGGGAAGAACGTGAAGGCGTCAAACTCGAAGATGGTCTGTATAGAGGCCTTATGAGACGTGGTGCCGGTGATGAATTGGCTGCAGGTTGTGCTAAAAGCCAGATGTTCCATGATGCAGCACAAGCCACAATGTAAAATTTAATCACAAATTTCCTATCCCGTTTACCAAAGAGTAATAAATAATCTCACAATCCAAAAGTCAATTGGCACAATCTTTAGAATCTTTAGGGAAATTTAATTTTAAAATTCGTTATCTGCTAATCATCGGAATCTTAGCTCTTGCCTTTACAACCTCATTTTTAATTCGTTCTCAAGGAGCAGATGCGGGATTTGAATTAAATGAATTTGATCCTTTCTTTAATTTCAGAGCAACAGAATACATTGTAGAAAACGGCTATGCTGAATATTTTGATTGGCATGATGATTTAAGTTGGTATCCTCAAGGAAGAAACGTCTCTGAAAGATCAGCTGTTATGCTTCATGTTACGGCTGCTGCAACTTACCAAATTTTTGGAGGAAATTCAACTTTATATGATTTTACGATTCTATTTCCAGTTGTTTTTGGTTCATTAACAGTAATTCTAATTTTTGCACTAGTTAGAGTAATTGCAGGTACAACCGCAGGCCTTTTTGCTGCAGTTCTGTTTTCGGTATCGTTACCAATTTTATTGCGAGGAACTATTGGTTGGTTCAAAGCAGAACCGTTAGGCTTGTTTTATGGAATACTGGCTGTTTATTTATTTTTGAGTGGAATACAAACAAAAAATAAAAAAATTGCCATTCCCAAAATAATAACGGGCGGAATAGTTTTTGCCTTTGGGCTTTCTGCTTGGGGGGGAGTTCAATTTTTTATAATTCCAATTGGATTATTCTTTTTCTTATTACCATTCATTAGAAAAGATCACGATTTTATTATTTGGAGCATTCCTCTTTTTACAGTATCATTTTTGTCAAGCGCTTTAATGTTTGAAAGACCAGGACCGGACTTTGTAACTGGTTTAGGAGGGATGGCCTTGATTGTTCCAACTATTTTTTTAATATCTTGTATTATTGTTCAAAAATTCAGTAAAACTGAGAGTAAAACAAGAAATGGCTTGATCCTTTTAGCTATCATGATAATAATTGGTCCTACTATGATAGCAGTGAATGCACAATTTGAATTTGTAGACATTCCACAATTTCGATACTTGATTGCAATTAATCCATTTCTTACATCAGAAAATCCCTTACAGGACTCTATAGCAGAACACGCAACTCCTACAACATCCCAATCCTTTTTCTTTCATTCCATTTTGATGATTTTTGCAGGACTTGGGGCTTGGATAATCCTAAGTAAAAAATCTGACACCATCTCTTATTTGAAAAATGATATGATGGTTTTTTCATTAATAATTGGTCTAACAGGACTTTATGTTAGCTCTACCTTTGTTAGGTTAGAAGTTTTCGCTTCGATCTCACTGATTATTTTATCTTCAATAGGATTATCCATTTTAATTAAAGAAATTTTCAAAAATAAAAATTCTTTTGAGAATATGCGTACAAAAAATATTCTAAAGTTTTCATTTTTAGGAATAATTATAATTCTTCTATTGATTCCTTTAGTTTATCCCAACTCAAATTGGATAAATAGTGCCAAAGCCCCCCCCACTATCCTAAATGGAGGTTCAAATTGGAATGTTGCTACCAACGACTGGAAGGAATCATTGGAATGGATAAAAACAAACACTCCTGAGGAGGCTGTAATTGCATCTTGGTGGGATTATGGATATTGGATAACCACAATGTCAGACCGTGCAACTATAAATGATAATGCTACAATGAATAGTACAAGAATTGCCCAAATGGCCACAACTTTTCTTAGTCCTCCTGACGAGGCATGGAAAAATCTTCAAAAATTAGAAGCAGATTACATATTGGTTTTTGTTGTAGGACAAAGAGTTGACCAAGGCCAAGATCAACCAGTCTATCTTATCAGCGGCGGTGGAGATGAATCAAAAAAACAATGGTTTATGCGTATAGCGGGTGAACCTATAGGAAAGTATGTACATGCAGATGGAATAAGTGGTACTGATTATTTTTGGAATGATACACTATTAGGTAAATTATTCCCATTTTCTACTCTCTCATATATCAATCCAAGAGATACTAGTGTACAATCTGAAAACTATCAAATGGGATTAACTCCAGTATACGGAAAGGATATAAAATATCCTGCAGATGGAGATGGACCCTTTAGATTCGTTCATGCTTCACCTTCCTTTGTAAATGAAGATCGAATATTACTAGGAATTTTTATTTATGAAATAAATGATTCTTATGTTCCACCATAATCATTCAAAATTAGATATTTGGATTCATTCCATATTCTAAATCAATTTATACGTAAAATTATTTGAATGGTTGTTGTTTACAGGAATAGTAGAGGGCATTGGCAAAGTAAAAAAAATTACTAAAGCAACAAACAATCGAAGTGCTATACAAATGATTGTTGATTTAGGGAAACATGGAAGAGGCCTAAAAATTGGACAAAGTGTTGCGTTAAATGGAGTTTGTTTGACCGTTACAAGGTTATCCAGAACTGGTTCGACATTTGAAATGATTGAGGAAACAACAAAAAAAACTGATCTTGGGAATTTGAAAGTTGGGGGAATTGTAAATATTGAAAGAAGCCTAAAAGCTGGAGATAGATTAGAAGGACATTTTGTTTTAGGTCATGTTGATGGAGTAGGAACTATAAAAAAAATTGAAAAAAAACCCAAAGAAGTCCAAGTTTGGTTTGAAGTTCCAAAATCACTATCAAAATATGTTGTAAAAAAGGGTTCTATTGCAATGGATGGAATAAGTTTGACTGTGGTAGACGTAAAAAAGAATTTAGCATCTGTATGTCTTATTCCACATACGATAGAGATTACAAATTTTAAAACAAAAAAAATTGGCGATAAAGTTAATATTGAAACTGACATTCTAGGGAAATACATTCTAAAATAAAATGATTAAACTACCAAAATATTGGTAATTACTAATTTTTTAGTAAACTTTATAATCAGATCTAAGAATAATTTTTTAAATGTCTTTAGAATCTGGCATACAATCTCTAAAAAGAGGAGAATTTGTCCTTTTGTTTGATTCAGCAGGAAGAGAAAATGAAATTGATATGGTGGCTGCTGGAGAATTTGTTACCCCTGAACACGTGGCGCGAATGCGGCAACACGCTGGAGGCCTGCTTTGCATTTCAATTGATCATGATTTTGCGAATGACTTGGATCTTCATTACATGCATGACATTCTTGCAGAATCTTCAACAAATAAGGAAATGATCATGGGGCTTGCACCATACGGTGATAGACCTACCTTTTCTATTTACGTAAATCACTATCAAACCTATACTGGAATTACAGACAAAGACCGTGCATTAACTATTCAAGAAATGGCTAAAATTTACAAAGTTGATAATAAAAAGAAAAAATTCGTATCTTCTTTTAAAACCCCCGGACATGTCCCACTATTGATTGCATCAAAGGATTTATTGAAAACAAGACAAGGACATACCGAAATGTCCATTTATCTAGCTAAACTTGCGGGTTTAACACCAGTAACTGCAATTTGTGAAATGATGGATGCAGAAACTTATACTGCCTTATCCATAGAAAAAGCAGAAAAATATGCAAAACAAAATGGAATTCCATTAAT
>JASFMV010000090.1:0-5302 GCA_050117375.1 Nitrosopumilaceae archaeon
AGTAATCACATACGAAGACATGATAGATGAAAAGGAGTTTATCGTTAGCCTTTCATGTCCTGAATTAAGAGAATATGCAGAAAACCAAATAATTGAATCAAAACTTTACTATGGAAGTGAGGTGTACCTTAGCTATGCAGAAGAAAGGTATCACTCTCTTT
This sequence comes from Nitrosopumilaceae archaeon, assembly GCA_050117375.1. Taxonomy (GTDB): domain Archaea; phylum Thermoproteota; class Nitrososphaeria; order Nitrososphaerales; family Nitrosopumilaceae; genus Nitrosomaritimum. The sequence goes on from JASFMV010000090.1 coordinate 162, forward strand.
GCTAATTTCACCTGAATCCTCGAAAACTCCTCAAATTTAGGCTCAAATTAACATGTTTATGGTTATTTTTCAAAAAAAGGAAGTGGAGTCTATCCACGTCCTATTGCAGAATATTTTCCTTGACGGCTCTTCATAAAAAATGTAATAGATATGCCGCCAAACACTCCAGTAGACAAAATGAGTGCACCAATAACACCATCTGCTGCAAACATTGGTGTTCCTGATCCAGCTTTTGGATTGTCATTTGCTAGGACAACTTTGTCTTGAGCTAATTGAAGATAATCATTTAGTCCTGTTTGTCCATCAGAAGTTATGTACTGTGCAAAGGCAATTCCATTTACAGCAGGTAAAATTAGAAGGCTAAAAATTACTGCTGCTAGAACTGGTATTTTTTTTTCAGTCATTGAGTAAATTATGTGATTTTTGGATAAAGGCTTTGATGAAATTTGATTTTCACCAAACCTTTTTAGAAAACTATACCAACTGTTTTTGTTTTGAATGTTTGATTGATTTGAAAAAAAAGAATGCAGCAAAACCACCAAAAATTGCTGCTAAAATTATCAATGTAATTGCCAAATCACCAACATCAAAAATTCCTGTTCCAGAGCCTGTAGCTGGATTTGCTTCTGCAGCTTCTATACTCCTCTTTTGCATTTCTAATGCTTCTTCTAATACATAATCTTGGGATGATTCCGGAAGAATTTCCGGTGAAGGTTCTGGTTCGGGTTGAGCTAATTGAGCGGTATCCTCTACTGATTCATCTGCTGAAGATTGAAATCCTCCATTTTGGGGTGAGGTAACCTGAGTGGTCTCCCTCGGATCTATTACAACTTGAGTATCCTGCTGCAACAAAGATAATGACATCAATCCAGAAACTCCAGCGGCAATCCCTAACCCAGCAATTTTGTAAATATGCTTAAAAGATCTCACCAACAATTTACTTTCTTTTGTTTTTTCAGAATATTTTGGAGGAACAATAACCATGCTAAATTTCGATGCTGAATAGAACTTCATATCCTGAGATTTTGAGTTTTTTTCAATTTTTGTAACCTTCACCACTCCTAAATCCTGTAATTTGATTATGTGGTATTTTACTAATTGCAAGGAAATGCCGGTCTTTTCTGCAATTTGAAGGGCAGTTAATTCTTCATTGAATAACAATTGTAGAATCGCTCGACTCGAATCATTTGTTAAAAGTTCTCCAAATGATTTTATTTTCTCGTCGTCTGTCGCAATAATTTTGATTTTTTCTGTGATTTCATCTTGATTATTTTCTTCAGACATTGAATTCTTTTTATTGGACTCTAGGATATGTAAATTGTTTGGTAAAATTAGAATTTCACTTAACCTTTTAAGCTCACAGGAGATACAATAGTAACTGTCAAAAGGCAGAATTGAAAAAAGATGATAAAAATGAACTCAAACATAATCCTACCAATCGCAGTGGCAATTGCTGTTTTGGCAACAGCTGGAGTAATTCTTGGATTAGGATTAAATACGCAACCAGAAGTTACCACTACTCCTCCACCTACACAAATAATCTATGTTAACAAGACTGTATCAGATTTTTTTGAAGGCTCCCAAGAGATTAAAAAAATCTCCTCTGAATCTGAACTAAGAGAAATTTTAACTGCATCAAGCGTTTTTGAAGGAGGATTTTACGATGATGGATTTTTGAGGCCAACGGGCGTATTTGTATCGGATGAAGCATTAGAAATACAACAGAGAAGCGTAGAGGCAGGCGAAGCAATGCCAACTGGCGCTCCAGCTGTGGAACCAGTTCCTTCACCAGAACCAAGCTTTGACTCTAATTCAAAAACTCAGTCTGGTTCTGATGGCGTTGATTATTCAACCACAAATGTTCAGGTAGAAAATGTAGACGAACCTGACTATCTAAAAAATGATTCAAAATATGTGTATATTGTTTCTCAAAATACTCTTTCAATAATTGATGCATATCCTGCTGAATCTGCAAACCTTGTACTCAAAATCGCCTTGGATATTGAATCTCAATGGATTCAAAACATGTTTCTCAATGATGATCGTTTAGTAATATTTTACAATGGGCAAAGCCAAGAGGAAATAATTCCACAGTTTGACTTTATTCCAAGACCATCCTATAATCCAGTAACTCATGCATTGATTGTAGATGTGTCTGATAAAGAAAACCCTGAGATTCTAAAAGACTATACCATTGACGGTCACTTCCGAGATGCACGAATGATCGGCAACTATGCATACTTTGTAACAAACAAAAACATAGACTATCAATATCCTCGACTTCCAATAATTATGGAAAGAGCAGAACCGGTAATGGTACCTGATGCCTTTTACTTTGATAATGTTGAACGATTTTCTAATTTTAACACCCTGACTGCCATTGATATTTTTGGAGATACCATATCTTCTGAGACGTTTTTGATGGGATATAGTGGAACCATTTATGTTTCTGAGAACAACTTTTACCTGACATACCAGCAAAACCTTCCTTATGGATTTTATGAAGAATCATCACAGGACAGATTCTTTGATGTGGTAGTTCCATTATTGCCGCAAGATTTACAGGTAAAAATTAAACAAATACGACAAGACTCTAGTCTTAATTCTGCAAGGCAATGGGCAGAAATTTCTGAACTTTTACAAGACTCTTACAACCAAATGACCCAAAACCAAAAAGAACAATTATTTGAAAAAATTGGAAAGGCACTTGCCGAATATGATGCAAAAATCCAAGAGGAATCACTAAAAACCATTATTCACAAAATTTCAATTGACGGAGAAAAACTAGAATACCAAGCCAAAGGCTCAGTTCCTGGTCGATTGTTGAATCAATTTTCAATGGATGAAAGTGGTGATAGATTCAGGGTTGCTACTACTATTGAATATTATTCCCAATACTCTGGAATGATTCGCTCAAATGCAGTTTATGTTTTAGATGAGGACCTTAAAATCGTTGGAGGCCTTGATGAAATTGCACCAGACGAAAGCATCTTTTCTGCAAGATTCATGGGTGACAGATTGTATCTGGTAACATTCCAACAAATTGATCCCTTCTTTGTAATTGATTTGTCAACTGACACTCCTAAAATTTTAGGTGAGCTAAAGATCCCCGGATTCTCAAACTACTTGCATCCATACGATGATGATCATGTTATTGGTGTTGGACGAGACACCAAAGAAGTAGGAAGTGGTAGAGTACAACAACTTGGTGTAAAAGTTGCGCTTTTTGATGTGTCTAACGTAAGCAATCCAAAAGTAATTGATGAATATGTTATTGGGGATTCATCTACACACTCTGAGGCACTAAATGACCACAAGGCATTTTTCTTTGATAAGAGAAAAAGTCTACTCTCAATTCCAATAAGTAGTGACACAAAATCACTGGAAGGAATCCAATTTGGAAAAATTGCCCCTGATTGGAATCGTTGGAATGGATTTTACGTATTTGATTTAGATACGCAAGAGGGAATCAATCTCAAAGGAACCGTGACTCACACTGAAAATGACACAAGATACTATGGTATGGGAAATTCAAGAACATTTTACATTGAAGAGGTCTTGTACACTGCATCGGATTCTTTGTTGAAAATGAACTTTATGAATAATCTTGAAGAGATCAATTCAATAAAACTTGAAAACACTGGAAAATTCATTGAATATCTAGAAGACTAATCATCTTAATGATTTTGAATCAGATTTGCAAAATGGACAAATTTCATTATCTCCACGTCTCCCACAAACTTGACATCGGTTAGGCTCTCCAAAATAACTTGCCTTACTTGTATTTCTGTACATCTTTATCATAACAACCGCTAGTATTGCAATTACTACGACTGCTATGATAATTCCCAGTGCCATGTTTAACAAACGTTGTCTCTACTATTGAAGTATTCGTTTGGTTTAAAATTAAGAAATGACCCAAGTCAAAACTTGACTATCGGGCGATAGCAGGCAGACTTGAATCAGTAATTACTACATGAATAATTTATTTAAATGATCTGAAGTGTTCCAAAATCCCTTTACACTGTCATAACAAAGCTGAACTGTTTGTTTTTTTAAAAGTCATACCTGACATTAAATCAAAATAGAACCATTTGCAATTATGTCAAAATGCAAGTGCAAATTTTGTAGTTATGTAAACGAACTAATTTCGGAGAGAAACACGATGGAAGATGAATACTAGTTTATGAAACATTAGAAAAACCTGATTATGAGGGGATAAAATAGATCAAAATGTTACATAAAAGAACTATCTATTTTTGCCAAAAGCTCCCTGATGATCAGTCAAACAACATGAACATTGTTTTGCATAACATTCATCTACTTTCTCATGTCCACAGGACCCGCAGTGACAAAAAGGATCATCAGTCATACAAAATAAAACCTTGTAACAATACTTAATCTGTTCGCTTAATTTTCTTTTTTGATAATATCATAATTACTTTAAGGGGGGACCAAGATTAGTATTCTCATGACATCAATGGACAAAGCAGGAATTGGTATTGCGATTGCAGTAGTGGCAATTGCGTTAGGATTTACCACCTTTTCAGGTCCTTCTTCGTCCGAAATTACTCCAATCATTGAAAAAACTACTACTACAATCAAAGAGACAGGGCAGGACATAAAAGAATCCAGCAGTGATGTACTTGAAAAAGTCAAAGAAACAACAAAACAAGTAGCAGAAGAAACCCAACAGCTGGGTGAAACTACAAAAGAAGTTACCACATCAAAATTACCTGCAAGGCTTGTTTCTATTCCAAAAGGAACTAACATTCCTGGATGCGAAGAAGCAAATCTTTGCTATGATCCACAATCCTTGATAATCTTTGCAGGAGGAGAAGTGATCTGGCGAAATGATGACTCTACATCTCATACTGTTACCAGTGGAAACATCATTGAAGGACCAAATGGAATATTTGACAGTGGATTGATAAAGGCAGGAGAAACTTTTTCATTCAAATTTGAAAAGACAGGAGAATACGATTACTTTTGCATGATTCATCCTTGGGCTAACGGTTCAGTTACGGTAAGTTAGACAACCTAAATTTTCAATTTTATAAAAATTCCATCTTGTAAATTGATCGTGTTACACTTCCAGTTGTTTAAATATAATTTTCATGCATAAAGTTTGGCGATAGATG
>JASFMV010000091.1:0-5260 GCA_050117375.1 Nitrosopumilaceae archaeon
ATCTGGTGTGAAAATTTCAAGACTTTCCCGCAAAGCAAACCTTTCCCACTATGCATTAATTGATAAATGTCAAAATCTAATTGAAGCTGGATTAGTCGAAATGATCCATAATGAGAGACATAGAATTTATGTTCTTACTGAAAAAGGAATAAAATTCTACGGAGAATTAGGTCGATTTCTCAACCTTGTTCAGTCTTTTAATCTTCGATGTTAGATCTAGAAACTAGGATTTGAAAAAAATCTCTATCAATTGCAAGGTAAAAGAAAAAAATGAAGCCTGAAGTGAATCACGCTTTTTAAAGTAAATTACTCCAAACCTAGGATTCGGTAATTCCTAACAAATCAAAAATTTGGACTAATGGAATTAATCTTCTCTAAATCTGTATTATAGGAACGTGGGGCCGACCGGAATCGAACCGGCGACCTACGGGTCACTACAGCTCCAAACTTACATCATCCGTGAGTCAGTTTAGCTTAGTTTACCTCTGGAGCCCTTAGCGGTGATCGTTGTAGATACTGTCGCCCTACCAGGCTAGGCTACGACCCCACGACAAGGATTGCAAAAGACTTGAATTTTAAGTTACTTTAACCAAGATTTATTTGAGATTAAACTGATTTTAGAATCGTAAAAAAAATCATGGTTAAACCAATTATTTTAGCAGCCGGAGCAATTCCAGCTATTGTCGCATTGCTAATCTCTATTCCCTTAATTACAAAACCTGACATTCCATTTTCTGCGGCAAATCCCAATGATACAATTGAAATTGAATACACAAAACATCAATTATCCAAAGTATCATTTGGAATTACAGACAAGTTGTCCTCTCAAAAAACAGAGATTCTCCTAATCAAAAATAATGGAGATGTAAAATATTCCGTTACAAAGGAGGGCTACCCGCAACCTGAAATCGAATCTAAATTAAATGAAGAAAAACTCAAAAAGTTAACCGCACTAATCAAGGAAACGGGATTTATTGCAATACCCACTGAGTCCTTTCCGGTCAAAGACGATGTAATGCAATACCAAAAATCAAACGTCAAAGTCACTTTGAATGGAGCAATTAAACAGATACATTGGCCACAACAAAATGCTACTGAAAAATTCATTCCTCCCATCATCACTATGGTTGAATCTGAGTTAGATGAAATTGTAGAACAGATTAGTGAATAGGTACAAATAGTCTCAGAGAAGAATTAGATTATGCTGCCATTAGCAGGTGAAAGGGGAAATGCCAAAGGAATAGTTTTTGAGAAATCTGACTCTAATGAAATTTCTCGTGGAACCTCAACTCTAAAGCGAGGATTTGCTCACATGCTAAAAAATGGAGTAGTTATGGATGTTACATCCGTTGAGCAGGCACAAATTGCAGAAGAAGCAGGTGCTGTATCTGTTATGGTTTTAGACAAGCTACCTTCTGATGTCCGAAAAGCAGGAGGAGTCGCAAGAACTGCAAGTATTAGAATTATTCAAGACATTATGGATTCTGTAACAATACCTGTGATGGCAAAATGCAGAATAGGACATGTGTATGAAGCAAGAGTCCTTGAGGAAACAGATGTTGACATGATTGACGAGTCTGAAGTTTTGACTCCTGCAGATGAACATCATCATATTTGGAAATGGGATTTTACAACTCCGTTTGTTAACGGTGCAAGATCCTTGGCAGAGGCCTTACGTAGAATAGAAGAAGGAGCTGCAATGATTAGAACAAAAGGAGAACCTGGAACAGGAAATGTTGCAGAAGCAGTTACTCATATTAAAAAAGTAAACGATGAATTACGAACAATAAAGTCAATTTATGATTCAGGGGATAATCAAGATCTTGTTAGAATGGCAAGAGAATTCAAAGTATCTTATGATATTGTAGAAGAAACAGCAAGACTTGGAAGATTACCCGTTGTTAATTTTGCAGCAGGAGGAATTGCAACTCCTGCTGATGCAGCATACTTGATGTCACTTGGATGCGATGGAATTTTTGTAGGTTCTGGAATTTTCAATGCAAACGATGCAGCTGAGCGAGCAAGAGCCATTGTCTTGGCTACTACATTTTGGAATGAATCAGAAAAAGTCAAAGAAGCACAAAAAATGATTGATGAAAGACAATCCATGCTAGGTCTTGATGTTAATACTTTAGAATTAAGAATGCAGGAACGTGGAGGTTCGGCTTGAGTCTAAATGTAGGTGTATTGGCTATTCAAGGAGACGTACAAGAAAACCTTCTTGCAACCAAAAAAGCTCTCAAAGAATTAAACTTGGATGGAATTGTAATTGATGTTAAAACTGCTCAAGATATAGAGAATCTAGATGGCTTAATAATTCCAGGTGGTGAGAGCACCACAATAGGACAACTATCTCTAGTAAATTCCTCACTTAAGGTAATGAAGGAAAAAATCGAAAAAGGAATGCCTGTCCTTGGAATTTGTGCAGGCATGATTTTACTATCAAAAACCGCAGATGACCGTGTAATTGGAAAGACAAATCAACCTCTATTGGATTTACTTGATGTTAAACTCGAGAGAAACTCCTTTGGAAGACAACGTGAATCCTTTGAGGCAGATGTTTCAATGGACTCAATTAAAATCCCAAAATTCAGAGGAGTATTCATTAGAGCGCCATCCGTATCTGAGGCAGGCTCTGATGTGCAAGTATTATCAAAATTCAATGAAAAAATAGTCGCAGTAAAAAAAGGAAACATAATTGGGACCTCATTTCATCCAGAGCTAACTAGAGATGTTTCACTACACAAATATTTTGTAAACCTAATCCAAGAATCAAAAAATTAAGTCTAGTCTTCCAAATTATGCATTGATTTTAGATCTTTTTGGTATGGTGCTAAATTTTCTGGAACAAGAAATGAAAACGAATCTTTTAGGGACAATCCTTTTGCTTTCTTTTCATTCCAAACCTTTGAGTTAAACTCTGTAATCTCTTCGGTAACTTTACTTTGATGCTCTACGTCTTCTGCTTCTACCTGTAATTCCTTGTGAATGCTTTGTGATGAATACAAAGTCCTCCACAAGTGATCTGTGATAAATGGAGTGATAGGTGCAAGTAATTTCAAAATTGTTGATAATGTTTTATGCAGTGTAAATATTGCGCCATCTCTTTCTTCATCTGAAAAACCAATTCCATATGCTCTTGCCTTTACCATCTCTATGTAATGAGCAGCAAAAACATTCCATGTAAATTCCCTAATGGCAATTGCTGGAACAAAGAAATTGTATTCATCGTATCCCTTTTTACATTCCTTTACAAGGTTGTTGAGCTCTTCTAAAATCCACTCATCTGTTGGTGAGGGTTTTCCTGATTCAATTACTGGAAAACTAGACAAGAATCTCGATACATTCCATAGTTTGCTGAGAAATTTCTTTGTGGATTCTATTTTTTGTTCATTGCATCTAAAGTCATATCCATGATTGATCTCACTGGCACTCCAAAACCTAAAGGTGTCAGCTCCTAGTTTTTCAATTACAGGAAGGGGGTCTATTGCATTTCCTTTGCTTTTGCTCATTTTCATGCCTTTTTCATCAAGACCATACCCCATTACCCATGCCTCAGACCATGGTTTTGAGCCTGTAAGCTGCTCACATCTAAGAAGTGTATAGTAGAGCCAGGTTCTTACAATATCTTTGGCCTGAGGTCTGATTGTAGTGGGATATACTTTGTTGAAAAAGTCTTGATCTCTGTTGTATTTGGAGACAAAAAGAGGAGATACGCTTGAATCCATCCAAGTATCAAATGTCCTCTCTTCTCCAACAAACTCTGTGGATTCACATTTTGTACATTTCTCAATTGGACACTTGTCTGACCAAGGTTTGTAATATTTTCCTGGTTCTGGAATATGGGGTTCAGAACATTTTTGGCAATACCAAATTGGAATCTCCGTTCCATAGTATCTTCTCCTAGAAATTGGCCAATCAATGTTTATTGATTCTAGCCAATTCATAAGAATTTGCTTATGCATTGAAGGATAGAACGTAATTTCTTGTCCCATTTTTTTTATTTTTTCAACTGATTCTTTTTGTTTTAGGTAATATTCTTCCATTGGAATAATCTCAATTGGGATTTTACTTCTCTCTGAAACTGGGGTTCTGTGAACAATATCTTCAGTTTTTTCTATAAATCCTTTGGTTTCTAGATCTTCTATGATCTTTGTTCTTGCTTGTTTTGGTTTTAATCCTGTATATTCTCCTGCAACTTCAGTCATTCTGCCATCAAGTCCGATTGCTACTACTTCTTCTAATTCTAATTCTCTAAATAGTGCAACATCATTTTGATCACCATAACTACAAACCATAACAGCTCCTGAACCAAACTCCATCTGTGCAGAATGATGTGTACGAAGTTCAACTTCTGCGTTTGTTATTGGAACAATTATTTTTTTACCGATATATTGAGAATATCTTTGATCTTCAGGGTTTACAATGATTGTTTTACATGCACACAAAAGCTCAGGCCGTGTACTTGCAATAATAATTTCCTTGTCGGCGTCTTTGATCTTAAACTTCATGTAAACTAATTTTGTTGGTAAATCTTGATAGATTATTTCAGCATCAGCAATTGTTGTTCCTGAAACCCAATCGTAGTTATTTGGACGATTTGCAAGATAGATTTGACCTTTTTTCCATAAATCCATAAACGTTGCCTGAGTCAATGCTCGATATTCCTCAGAATCTGTCCGGTAATAGTTTGAAAAGTCTCCACTTATGCCTAGATTCTTCATTATTAGAATCATTTCAGCCTCCAAGTCATCTAGGGCTTCTCTGCATAATCTTAGAAATTCTCCCCTTTCGGTTTCACGCATTCTGATGTTGTGTTTCTTTTCTGTGTAAAGTTCTACAGGCAGCCCATTTCTGTCAATCCCTATTGGAAAATAGACATTCTTTCCTGCCATTCGGGCAGTTCTTGCAATCATGTCAATCTGAGAATAGTGAGCTGCTGCTCCAATGTGCCAAGGTCTGCCAGAAGGATATGGTGGTGGTGTATCTATTGTAAAATTATCATCTTTTGGAGAAAATTCATAAATTTTTTCCTCTTGCCATTGTTTTAGAATTGCTTTTTCAATCTCTGGGTTCCATGCTTTTTCTGTAATTTTTGGTTCCATCTTCTAACTATCTTGAAATGTTTGATATAATGTGTGAGCCTTTATTGTAACCTTCGTAAATATAGACTCCTACTGCCTCTACATTTGGGGGCATTTTAGGAGCTAATAGTTTGATAATTTCTGATGACAAATTCTCAACTGTAGCTTCTCCTTTT
>JASFMV010000092.1:0-5180 GCA_050117375.1 Nitrosopumilaceae archaeon
ACTATTCACGACCACATTTATCCAGATTTGTTCGCAAAGCAGTACTTCCTTTTTTTGCAATAGCATTGATTTCATCAACAAATGCATACATTCAAACTTCTGGATTATTTGACCAAAATATAGCAGTTGAAGGTGATTTATCTGCAGAGGCTACATTTGCAAAAATCCTCAATACATTCAATATTTTGGTAATAGGATACACAGTTTCCCATCTCATCCCTATAGCATTAACTAAACGTGAAAAATCAGAACTTGAAAAAGAAGATTTTGGTGCTTGGTTTGACCATCGAGGATTTTCAGATGACAAGGATGATTTGTTTCATAAGTTGTACAAATGGGTTCCACCTAAATTGGCACCAGAAGAAATTCCAGAAGAAGAATTTCAAAAAAATCTAAAAACTGAAGAAGGTCTAAAATTTTTAGAAGAATTTAGAACAACTAAGGGTAATTCAATTGGTAGTTATGAAAAATTAGTTAAAGATCCTTTTGAAGAATGGAAAAAATCTGAGAGAGAGAAATATCAAAAATATTTTAAAAATTGTATAACAGGAAATAATCAATCTGGTCGAAAGCTAAAACCAGGTGCCAAGCCAGAAGAAATATTTCCTATTGATGTTTGGAGAGAAGAAAAAAGAATTCATGGTTTTGAACCAATTATTCCAAGCTCAAGACCTCCAGGATATGCAAGTAAGAAAAAAGAAGGAGTTCCAAAATCTGCAAAACAATTTTTGCCCATAGGAATTTTTGTAGCTACAATTCTTGGAGTGCTAGCTTGGTGGGGAGTAGATTTGTTTGTTTTAGCAACTGCAACTGGTGGCTTCTCTATTGGAATAGGTTTAGCCTTGCAAGATACCATGCAAAATTACTTTGCCTATCTTGTTATTAGAAAGGATAAGATTTTTGAAGAAGGTGATCGGGTCCAACTTGATACAGGATACAACGGATATGTTCACAAAATTACGCCCAGAGTTACTTATGTTAGAGACGCATTGCATGAATCCTTAGCAATAATTCCCACTAGACAATTGGTTTCCTCTCAAATTGTAAACTATACTAAAGAAAACAAGCTAGTTCCGGCAGTTGTGAAAGTTGGGGTATCATATTTGAATAATCCAAGGCAAGTAGCATCAATTCTTGTTAAAGTTGGTAAGCGTGGAATGAAAGAAATTGTGGATGTGAAGGGAAGGCATCTTGTACGACAAAATAGATGTCCATATCTAGATAAAAATAAGAAAAGTTGTGGATGTGATAAAGACCTTCATGTGGATATTACTCAACCTGTAGTTAGATTTAATGAATTTAATGACTCGTCATTGGATTTTTCAATGTGGTTATATGTCAAAGATTATGGAGCTCAATTCAAAACAAAGACAGATCTTAGGATGATCATGTACGAAGAATTTCAAAAATATGATATTAGAATTCCATGGCCAATTAGAACAATCTATCAAGGTGATGAAAAAAGAGAGAATGAAGAGATTAGTCAGAAAGATGCAGACAGAAATCAAGTCATTGATAAATATGGAATGGGAGACATTGGTCGTGGTGAGGGAGATGAATAGTTTACTTTTCTCAAAACTTAAGAATCCCATTACTACACGATCTTTTGTTGATTAGTGTAATTGCAGGAAATTCCTCAGAAGAAATAGCAAAAAAACTATCAAAGAAATTAAAAGGAAATTTGGTAAAAACGGAAATTAGAGTATTTCCAGATGGGGAAAGTAAGATTACATTAAAAGGAAAAATCTCAAAAGGTAAGATAATTGTAGTTCAATCAATTTTTCCCCCTGTTGATTCTAATCTGTTTCAAGCATTATCTCTAATCTCAAAAGCAAAAGAGTATTCCTCTGAGGTGGTAATTGTAATTCCATATTTGGGATATGCCCGACAAGATAGAGAATTCCTACCCGGAGAAATAGTCAGTATGAAGGTTCTTGGGCAGTTATTCAGAGGAGTTGGAGCATCAAAGGTAATTGTTGTTGATATTCACAGTAAGATCGGATTAAATCTCTTTAGAATAAAATCTGAAAATGTGACTGCCATTCCAGATTTGGTTGGATATTTTAAAAAACTAGATCTGAAAAACCCACTAGTGATTTCTCCTGACCAAGGAGGTAAACAAAGGGCAAAAGAATTTGCCGATGAATACAAATCTGAATTTCTTGCCTTAAAAAAACAAAGAGATCGGAAAACTGGTAAAGTTCAAATCAAGAATGAAAACCTAGATGAAGTTGACGGTAGAGATCTGATTATAGTTGATGATATGATTAGTACTGGTGGAAGTATAATAAAAGCGACCGAATTTCTTAAGAAACAAAAATGTAAACGTGTTTTTGTTGCGTGTACCCATGCGCTTTTGATTAATAATGCAGAAAAGAAAATTAGAAAAGCTGGCGTTGCAAAAATTATTAGTACAAATACAATTCCCGGAAAAACTTCAATAGTTGATGTCTCAAATACAATTGCAAAGGCAATAAAGTAATGCCTGAAAGTTTTTTTATACTAACCAAAGATAATTTAGAATTAGCAAAAGATGAAATTATTGCTATTGCAAAAACATATGATAGATTTGCCAAAGCAAAATCCTTTTCTAATTTGGTAATAATTCAATCTGCTATAAATTGGGAAAAAATTGCAAAACGTGCAACTTTTGTTAAATTATCAGGACAGATTTTACGTAAAATGTCAGGTCTTTTTTTGGGTGAAGAAAACTATGAAGTTTTAAAAAATGCAAAAACATTTGCATGTAGAATTGTTAATTTATCTTCAAAACAGTTTGACATTCAAGGATTAGAAAGTTCCATGGGAGATATGATATCAAAATTATCTTCAGCTGAAGTTGATCTAAAAAATCCAGAAATTATTATCTACCTGATATTTACAAACCAACAAAACTTTTTTGGATTTTCAAAACCTTACAAAAATCCTAAGCGCCCTAAAAAAATTAAAAAACATCCACATGAATTAGATTGGAAACTTGCAAGAGCTATGATTAACTTAATTGGTCTAAAAGAAGGGGAAACTGTTTGTGATCCTTTTTGTGGTACCGGAACAACACTTCTTGAGGCTGAATCTATGGGAATTAAAGCAATAGGAGTTGATTTTGATGAGAAAATGTATCATTTAACAAAAGAAAATTTGGATGCAAACCACTTCAATTCGAAAATTATCAAAGGAGATTTTAGTCATTTTACCACAATAGAAGACAAGTTTGATGGAATTGTAACGGATTTACCTTATGGTACTGCCTCTAAAGTATCTGAAAATCCTCAGGAATTAATAAAAAAATTTGTTTCTATGTTGCCTCGGCGTAAAAAAATTGCTATTATGTGCAAAAAAGGATTTGAAAAAAAATTGAAAATGACCCCTTCAAAAATTTATGATATCTATAGGCATAAAAGCTTGACAAGAACAATTCTGATAAAATGAAACTTGTGTTTTTAGGAACATCAGCAGCTCAACCTACTGAGAATCGTGGGTTATCTTGTATATGCCTAGAGCGAGAAGGCGAGATACTAATGTTTGATGCGGGAGAGGCAGCACAGGTTTCTTATCTAAAATCAGGTTTAGGATGGAATAAAAAAATGAAAATTTTTGTTACACATCTTCATGGTGATCATTGTATTGGAATCTTAGGTCTTCTTCAAACAATGACAATGCAGCATAGAACAGAACCTCTAGAAATTTATGGTCCAAAGGGGATTGATGATTTTATATCAGCAAATATTCGAGTGTTAAACTTTGGATTATCATTTCCAATAATGATTTCAATTATATCAGAAGGTAAAATTTTAGACTCAAAATATTATTCCATTTTTGCATGTAAAGCTAGTCATTCCATTACTGCATATTCATATCGTTTTGAAGAAAAAGATAAACCTGGTAGATTTAATCTGGAAAAAGCAAAAGCATTGGAAATCCCTGAAGGACATTTATGGAATAAATTACAAAACGGAGAACAAATTGAAGTTAATGGGAGAATAATTAAATCTGAACAAGTTCTGGGGAATAAAAGACCTGGAAAGAAAATTGGAATTTCAGGGGATACTATGCCCACTGATGAATTGGAGAAATTTTTTGAAGGATGTGATTATCTTGTCTTTGATTCAACATTCTTAGATGAAATAAAAGATAAAGCCGTTGAAACACATCATTCTACTGCCAAACAAGCTGCAACACTTGGGAAAAAGGCAAATGTGAAAAATCTAATACTTACTCACTTTTCTGCACGATATAAAGATGAAAAACAACACCTTGAAGAGGCAAAAAAAATTCATGATTCGGTCATTACTGCTAGGGACCTTTTGGAAATTGAAATAAAATAAGATGAAGAAACAAATTGAGGATCAATTAAAAAATGCTCAAAAAATAGTTTTTGTTACGGGAGCGGGGATATCACAAGAAAGTGGAATTCCGACCTTTAGGGGAAAAGATGGTTTGTGGCGTAACTATGATGCTATGAAGTTAGCTACTATTGATGCCTTTTACGAAGATCCAAAACTTGTGTGGGAATGGTATAACGAAAGAAGGAGAAATATTTTCAATGCTGAACCTAATTTGGGACATAAAGCGATTGTAGAATTAGAAAACTTTCTCCAAGTTGCGGTTCTTACACAAAATATTGATGGTCTTCATCAGCGAGCTGGGAGTTCCAAAGTGTTGGAATTGCATGGAAGTATCGTGAAAATAAAATGCACATCTTGTGATTTTAAAGATGAAATTTTTGCACAATTTTCTGATTTACCTCCTTTGTGTAAATGTGGTAATATTCTCAGACCAGATGTGGTTTGGTTCGGAGAAGGTTTGCCACAAGACGTTTGGGAGGAGGCCATAATTCAAGCATCTAATTGTGACGTTATGATTATTACAGGAACATCATTAGTTGTATCTCCTGCCAATACACTTCCTATTTACGCTAGACAAAATAATGCCACATTAATAGAAATAAATCCAGAAAAAACAATAATGACTCCAGAAATGGATTTATCAATTAGATCAACTTCTGCAGTTGCTTTGCCAGAGTTAGTTTCTATTTTCACAAAAATAATTTAAATTAGTTAGCTAGTTTTCATTCTTCAAAAAATTAACCAATCAATTATTCTATCAATGTTAAAAGATGTTAAAACTACTTTTAGAGGTCCAAGTGGAGACTCATCGGACTCTTCACAAATTACAATTTT
>JASFMV010000093.1:0-5162 GCA_050117375.1 Nitrosopumilaceae archaeon
AATCCGAAAAATTATTGTTAGAAAAATACCAAAATATCTTCAAACCATGGATGAATCCTGAAATGCATAAAGCATTCCAACAAGCAATTAAACTTCATCTACCAGACGATAATTGGAGATTAGTTCAATGAAAAACACCAAACCAATTGAAAAAAATGCCAAAGTTGTAAACAAATACCTAAAAACGAAATTAAAAGGAAATCCAAAGATGCTCTACGATGCTGCAGGACACCTAATTGTAAACGGCGGAAAACGGTTACGGCCATACATGGTAATTAGGAGCTGTGAAATTTTGGGAGGAAAGAAATCAAATGCAATGCCTGCAGCAAGTGCAGTTGAAATGGTTCATAATTTTACTTTAGTTCATGATGACATTATGGATAATGATGAAATGCGTCATGGGGTTCCCACTGTCCATAAAAAATTTGGAATGCCTGTAGCAATACTTGCAGGAGACGTACTATTTTCCAAGGCTTATCAAATAATATCAGATTCAAAACTAAATCCTACTGCAACAAACCAACTTATCTCTCGTCTTGCAAAGGCCTGCGTTGATGTATGCGAAGGTCAATTATTTGACATAAAAATGGCCGAAGAGAAAAGAGTTCCAACACAATCCGAATACATCAACATGATTGGGAAGAAAACTGCCGCATTATTTGATGTATCGTGTTCTATGGGGGCAATTTGTGCAACAAACAAAGCAAAGGATATTTCAAATCTTTCTTCATTTGGAAGAAATCTCGGTATTGCATTTCAAATAACAGATGATTTGATTGGGGTTATGGGAGATCCAAAGATTACAAAAAAACCGGTAGGAAATGACCTAAGGGAAGGTAAAAAGTCGTTACCTATTCTTATGGCAATAAAATCTGCAAAAGGTAAAAACAAAAAAGCAATCCTAAAGGCCTTTGGAAACCAAAAGGCATCTAAAAAAGATCTCAAAGAAGCAGTCGAAGTAATTCGCAAGATAGGAATAGAAGAAAGCGTGAGAAGTCAGGCTCTAAAATATGCAGAAAAAGCAGAAAAATCCTTGGCAAAATACAAAGGTTCTGCAAAAAGAGAACTTGTAGAATTGTTAGATTTTGTAGTAAAACGGAGTCTCTAGACCCGTATTTTTTCAAACAAAAGGAACAAAAACATATCCCTTTTGATTTTTAACTTCAATAATCCCATCAGATGTTTTTTTTAGCAATACCAAGGACTGGATATTTTCTCCGACAGGTGCTAACAATAAACCATCCACAGCTAATTGTTGTAGTAATTTTTCAGGAACTTTCTTGCATGCAGCAGTGATCAATATCCTATCAAAAGGAGATTCTTCAGGAAGCCCTAGATTCCCATCGCCGTGTATTATCTGGACATTTTTTATTTGTAATTTTTCCAAATTTTTTTTTGCAAATTTAGCTAACTGTGGATGCCTCTCAATTGTAAAGATTTTTCCCGAACCTACCAGATTGGCCAGAATTGCACTTTGCCAACCTGATCCACTTCCAATTTCTAAAACTTTGTTGCCTTCCTTAAGATTTAGCCATTCAGTCATTCTTGCCACTACAGATGGCTGTGATATTGTTTGGCCATTCATGATAGGTACAGGGGCATTTTCATAGGCCTCATTCTTTTGGGAGTCAGGAACAAAGAGGTGTCTCGGAGTATTTCTAATGGCGTTTTCTACATCATCATCAGTAAGAAAACCAGTATTCTTCATTGTGCAAATTAGCACCTCTATTTTGGCCAGATAATTTTCAGTCTTTTTTTTTAAAAACTTCATTTTAAAATTATTTTACAATCATTACTGGAATTTTGGATTTATGAATAACATGATAAGAGACACTTCCAAGTAAGATTTCTTCAGCATGTCCCTCTCCTCTTGATCCCATAATTATAAGGTCAATAGAGTTTTTCTTGTTATGTGCAAATTTTATTGTATCATATCCGGGATTTCCTTTTATTATTTTTGACGAAAATTCGATTTTATTTTGTTTGCAGCGATTATTTGCAGATTCAATTATTTTTTCTCCGCGTTTTCCAATCTTCAATTCAAAACCTTTTGATTGAATTGAGGACAATGGCTTCATCATCTCAATAATAGATAATGAGGAGACATCTGTTGGCAATACGTGCAAAGATATAATCTTGGATTTTGTGAATTTAGCTAAATTTATCGCAAAAGACAAAGCGCGAAGAGATGTTTTTGAACCATCTACAGGTACAAGAATTCTACGTATTTTTGTTTTTGAAATTCGAAAATTTTTTGTTGGTCTTTTTTTCATCAGATGTATTACTCTTTAATTGGTATTATATTGCATTGTTAATTTCATTATTGATAATATACAAAGATAGGTTTCTTAGTTAAATTTAGACTTGCAATCATTGCAATATCCAATTAATTCAAAATTGCCTTTTACAATCAGATATTTTGATTTTTTGGCCGCCCGACTTTGAATTTCATTAAGAGAATTTTCATCAAGGTCATCAATTTTCCCACAATTCATGCAGACTAAATTAATGTGAGCATCAGTATGGGCATCAAATCTTGTTTCTCCTCCAACCTCAATTTGGCCTACCAATTTTTTTTCTTTAAGAAGATCAAGGGTTTTGTATATAGTAGAAAGGCTCACCATAGGGTATTGCTTCTTTACCACTTGATGAATATACTCTGCACTTGGATGATCTTCAGTTCTCAAAAGATATTCCAGAATTGCCACTCTCTGAGGAGTAATTCTAAACCCTTCCTCACGTAAAGAAGAGACCAAATCCTCCAATTGCTGCATGTCTTTGATAGCATTTTATCTTATTTATAGGTATTATCAGTTGATAATGATTCCTAATTAATAACAATACTTAATTAGTAGTCATTCCTAATAGATATATGGAAACTCAGGTAATTCAAACAAACAGTTTTGAGGAAAAAAAACAAACAGTAAACAAATCAATTAAGATATGTGTTAACTGTGGAAACATTTCGGTTCAGATTGAAAATTATGGTATTTTTTGTAAAGAGTGTGGAACTTTCTTTAACATAGGGGAGGGTAAAAATTGAGTGAGAATTCCTGCCGAAGTGTTTGTAGATACTATGATGCAAATTCTTCATTTAGAAATTCCCAAGTAGAAATATTTAGAAAATATTGCCCAACATGTAATCTAAATTTAGTATCAAAGTATTCTAGATGCCCATGTTGCCACGATAGTTTTGGAAACGGTGATCTCTAATGGGGTATTGTTGTAAAGGAATTTGTGAAGACTTTAAAGGTAAAAAAGTTCCAAACGGTTCAAGATATGAAATTGGGCAAAAAAGATGCTCAATGTGCAGTATGTTTTTAGCTATTGAAAGTCTACGATGTCCTTGTTGTGGCGCAATTTTAAGAACAAAGTCAAGAACCAAAAAAGGCTCAAATAGCCAAAATAGGTGGTAGTAATTAATGGCAAAGAGAATTACAATAATGCTAGATGAAGATTTGGAAAAGAAAATTAGAATGGTCCAATCCAAGAAAATACTTGCAGAAAACAAATCTGTGAGTTTTTCACATATGATTAATTCCCTTTTAGAAAAACAGCTTGCCAAGAAAAAATAATTGAATCTAGATTGGAACTAAGAATCAAAACGGAATAAAATATTCTCTTAGTTAGAATAATCAACCAACAAAAAAATTTTATGAAAGATTTTGTGTTTTAGTCAAAGTTACCATATTTTGGGCATATTTTAGGCACAAAATTGTCAATTAGTATAAAAAAGCCGTTCTTTTCAACAACTACACAGGAGTTTCTAATTTGGATGACGATATAAAAAATGAAATCAGAAAAGTTGCTTTACAAAATGCATATGAACATGAAGGTAAAACTCAGGATAAAATTGTCTTATCAAAAATTTTGGGAACGAAACCTGAATTTCGTAGTAAAGTAAAAGAAATCATAGGAGATATTTCAGAAATAGTTTCTTCTGTAAATCAACTATCATTTGATGAGCAAAAAAAAGAGATTGAAGAAAATTTTCCAGACATACTCAAACCCAAAGAAAAAATAGAAGAAAGAGAAGGTTTGCCTCCGCTACAAGGAGCAGAGCAAGGAAAAGTTGTAACAAGATTCCCACCAGAACCTAACGGTTATCCCCATATTGGACATGCAAAAGCTGCAATAATCAATGCCGAATACGCAAAGATGTATGGGGGAAAATGTATCCTAAGAATGGATGATACAAATCCAGAGGCTGAAAGAATGGAGTATCATGCAGCCATTAAGGTGGGTTTGGATTGGCTAGGCGTAAAATTTGATGTTGTGAAAAGTACATCTGATGATATGGAATTGTTTTATGAAAAAGGAATGGAATTGATAAATTCTGGAAAGGCTTACGTGTGTACTTGTAAGCGAGAGGCCATAAGTCAAAATCGAAAAGAGAGAAAAGCTTGCAAATGTAGTTTCAGAGACACTAAACAAAATAATCAAGGATGGGACAAAATGTTTGAAAAATACAAACCTGGAGAAGCTATCGTAAGATTTCGTGGAGATATGAAAGCAGACAATGCAGTAATGAGAGATCCTGTATTGTTTAGAATCATAGATGAAAAGCATTACACTTTGGGAGAAAAATATAGAGTATGGCCAAGCTATGATCTCGCAGTTGCCATTGAAGATAGTAAAGACGGCATAACTCACGCATTTCGTTCAAAAGAATTTGAATTAAGAAAAGACCTGATAAATGCAATTTTAGATGAATTAGGCATGAGAAAACCCTACCAAGACTTTTTTTCTAGGTTGGAATTCAAAGGAATGCCTATTTCTAAAAGAATTCTAAAACCACTCATAGAAGAAGGAAAGGTCTCATGGTATGATGATCCTAGATTACCAACACTTGAGGCCCTCCGAAGAAGAGGAATTAAAGCAGAGGCAATTAAGAAATTTATCTTATCATTAGGATTGACAAAAGCCAATACTTTAGCACCTTTTGATGCACTAGAGGCATTTAATCGGAAATTTGTAGATGCAAGTAGCATTAGACTTTTCATGGTAAACAAACCAAAGAAACTCAAAGTAAACAATCTTCCATTTTCATCTATTGAAATTCCTAATCATCCTGTAAACGATATGGGAAAAAGAAAAATCGAGATTGATGAAAATATCCTGATTTGCGGCGATGATGCACAAAACATTATAGAAGGAACTCA
>JASFMV010000094.1:0-5156 GCA_050117375.1 Nitrosopumilaceae archaeon
AAGAATAAAAGAAAGTGATCTTACAAAATTGGCCAGGGCAACTGGTGCTAGAATTGTAACTAATCTTGACGATTTATTTGAAAAAGATTTAGGAACTGCAGATTTAGTAGAAGAAAGAAAGATAGAAGAGGACAAATGGGTATTCATTGAAGGTTGTAAACATCCAAAATCTGTAACCTTGCTTTTACGTGGTGGATCACAAAGAGTTGTAGATGAAGTAGAGCGTTCTGTACATGACGCATTAATGGTAGTCAAAGATGTAATTCAAGACCCACTAATTGTTGCAGGTGGTGGTGCGCCAGAAACTTATGCTGCAACAAAATTAAGAAACTGGGCAAAAACTCTAGAAGGAAGAGAACAACTAGCAGCAGAGAAATTTGCAGATGCCCTAGAAATAATTCCACTAACACTATCAGAGAATGCAGGAATGGATCCAATAGATACTTTGACTGTTTTAAGATCAAAACAAACCAAGGGAGAAAAATGGACTGGCATTGATGTAATGAAAGGCAAAATTGCAAACATGAAATCCAGTGATATTATTGAACCCCTAGCAGTAAAATTACAAATTGTATCAGCTGCAGCCGAAGTGGCATGTATGATTCTTAGAATTGATGATGTCATTGCTACTCAGAAATCTGCCGGACCTCCTCCAGGAGCCGAAGGTGGCATGCCTGGAATGGGTGGAATGCCCGATATGGGTGGCATGGGAGGTATGGGTGGCATGCCTGGAATGGGTGGAATGCCCGGAATGATGTAATCTGAGGATTCATTTTTCAAAAGTTTATTTTATAATCAATTCCAAAAAACACATTGAGTGAAACTTCATCAAAAATAAGGACAGGTTTCAAGTATGTTTATTTGGTAATGTTTTTTGCATTACTTGCAGGATTTTTCCATCCTCTAATTACTGGTAATTCATTTGATAGTGTAATTTCAGGAGTTGTTGTATTATTTGTGGGTCTAGCTGGAGGAATTCTAGTATACAAATCTGCAAGTTCAGAAAAACACCGAATAATCTATTTTGGTGCAGGATTTGGACTTATTGCTATTTCATTAGCATTGATTTTCCAGCTTACTGGAAGAGTTTAGATTTACACATCAAAATATAGATAAAATTCATGAGGATGTGGTCTAATTGCAATTTCTCTTTGATCCCTTCTTTCAAGCTCTATGATTTTATCAATAACATCATTTGTGTAGATTGTAGTTAAGAACTTTCGATCACTTTCTAATTCATCTAGGGCTTCTCCTAAACTTTTTGGCAATACGCCAATTCCTCTTTTTGCTCTATCTGATTTTGTCATCTTAAAGATATCATCATGAATTTGCTCACCAGGATCCGTCTTCTTTTTTATTCCATCCATACCAGCTGCAGTAACTGCAGCAAATACTAGGTAAGGATTCGATGAGGGATCAGGTGCCCTAAATTCAAGTCTTTTCAGGTGAGAGTAGTTCTTTCCTTGCAGGTGTTTTGGGACCCTTACAATTGCAGATCTATTCCCTGCACTCCAAGCAATATAGGCAGGAGCCTCATATCCTGGAACTAATCTATGATATGAATTGGTAGTAGGATTACAAATAGCAGATAATGCTTTTGCATGACTAATTATTCCTCCGCAAAAATATCTTCCTGCTTGACTAAGCTCATCATCTTCGTTAGGATCATAAAATACGTTATTCTTTCCTTTCCATAAACTAACATTAACATGCATACCAGAACCTGAATCCATTGCAATTGGTTTTGGCATCATTGTTGCAACTTTTCCATATTTTGCTGCAATGTTTCTAATTACATACTTGTACGATTGAGCAGCATCAGCAGCATTAGTCATGTAATCGTATTTGATATCAATTTCACATTGTCCTGCAGTTGCAACTTCATGGTGATGATTATCACACAAGATTCCAAAATGAGTATTCAAAATATTTACACATTCATTTCTAAAAGGAGTTAGAGTATCTGATGGTGTACTGGGATAATACCCTTCTTGAAGACCCATGGGATATCCAGACCCCTCCTGACTCCATGGTGCTTCTTTTGATTCAATAGAATATGACTGACCTTTGTATGGCGTAAGAACATCCCAGTGAATTTTATCAAATACAAAAAATTCTACTTCTGGACCCCAAGCACTGTAATCAAAACCTTGAGTTTTGATGTACTCCTCGGCCTTTTGGGCAATTCCTCTTGGGTCTCGTGAAAGCCTTCCTCTGCCTCCTCCCCAATAAACATCGCACAACAACCTAGCTGTCTTATTCTCAGTCATCCATGGGATAATGGCAAAAGTATTAGGATCTGGTTTTAGTAAAAGGTCTGAATCATCTATACTGGTAAATCCAATAATTGATGAACCATCTAACTTTGGAAGCCCGTCTCTCATTTGTTCTGGAGTAAAAGTATTAGCTGAAATTGTGGTATGATGGAATCTTCCCGTTAAACCTGTAAACTGAAGATCAATAAACTGAATATTTTCATGTTGAATTCTGGAGAAAACCTCATCAGGTGAATAAGTTACCTGAAGTGCTTTTCCATGACTCACTTTATAGGGCAATTTTTGACTTCAAGCTAACACAAATACATCCATCATTTAAGGATTAGGTAAGAAATGTCTGAAACAAACCAAATTGATATTCAATTGTTGCATTCAAAAGTTCTACGAGAAACCGAAAACGATTCAATCCAAGAACTAGAACCAGATTTTTACCGAAACCTTTCTGATTTTCTTGGAAACTTGAAAAAACAAGAATTTGATGGAATTGAAAGTAAAATCAAACAATCCTTAATTGATATGACCTCAGAACTTGCGTCTCTTTTACTTAGTATCCGATTAGAAAAAACCACTAAATCAGACGGAATTAATTTTACTAATCTACTGGATGAAGAAAAATTCATCTTAGATACAGAAGAACAAAAAAGAGAAAGAACAGAGATGATTCTTTCTGCTACAATTAATGGAAAATCAAAATTTCTTGAATCAATTTCTCAAAACCATAAAACCAAAACAGTTGTACTTAGGTTCCTTCAAAATGTTGATGAAATTGTGGGGGCAGATTTAGAGAAATATGGGCCATTCAAGCCAGAAGATATTGCTACACTTCCATATGAAAATGCTCAGGCACTAATTACAAAAAATATTGCCACAAAAATTCATTGGGAAGATTAGGTAGAAATTAGACTCAGACATTATTTTATTTTGTATGTCGCACACTGGCGTGGATGTAATTGATTTTCTATTTTACACAATTTATCCAGTTATTGGAATTTTCATTGTAGAAGGAATAAGCAGAGTAGTAAAATCTCCCAAATGGATTAAACTCTGGGTCCAAGCTGCAGTATCAATTGGATTTGGAGTATACTACTGGTTTATTTTGCCAGCTCCACAAAATTTTCCATTAACTGCCATGGTAATGTTTGCATTAGCTATTGCTTTGATATACCAAGGAAAAAGAGCAAAAATTTCTCCAGATAAAAGCCCCTACTGAAATAATCTACTTCTTAAATTTTCTAAAGAATCTTTTGATACCACTTGATTTTCCAATATTGCCATCTCGAATAACTTTTCTTTCTCCAAATTTTTTAGCTCTAATTTGAGTTAGCTTGACACATCTATGT
The DNA here is from genome assembly GCA_050117375.1 of Nitrosopumilaceae archaeon. GTDB lineage: Archaea > Thermoproteota > Nitrososphaeria > Nitrososphaerales > Nitrosopumilaceae > Nitrosomaritimum. Next base: position 3,617 of record JASFMV010000094.1, read on the forward strand.
TCTTCAGGTAATCTATGCTCAGAACAAAATGGATCCTTGCAGTAACTACAATGAAATGGCAAATCAGTCATATCTCCGCAATATGCACAATTTTCCGGCTTCATAATTTCTGGTAGTAATTTAATTCTAATAAACCTGTTAGTTTTATGGGATTTTTTATTTTAGTATAATTTCACGAAAACATTTTTACTCTTTGCCAAGAGAGTGCTAGTAAGTGAATTTTGATGCTCAATGACAAAGTAGCTATAATCACAGGAGCAAGCAGTGGTATAGGATATGCAACTGCCTTGGCGCTATCAAAAGCCGGAGCTAAGGTAGCAATTGGAGCTAGAAGAACCGACAAACTGGCAGATTTAGAAAACAAAATTAAAGAAAATGGTGGTGAAGTTTATTCTCAAAAACTTGATGTAACAAAAAAAGATGAATGTAATTCTTTTGTAAGTAATGTTTTGGAAAAATGGGGGTCTGTAGATATATTGGTAAATAATGCAGGTTTGATGCCTCTGAGTTTTGTCAAAAATTTGAAAATTGACGAGTGGGATCAAATGGTTGATGTAAACATCAAAGGAGTATTGTATTGTACAGGCGCAGTTGTAAGCCACATGCTTGAAAAAAAATCAGGTCACATTGTAAATATTTCATCAGTTGCAGGTAGAATCGTATTTCCAGCAGGTAGTGTTTATTGTGCAACAAAGCATGCAATTACTGCATTCAGTGAAGGGCTTAGAGAAGAGCTCAGTGTCAGGAAAAATATTCGAGTAACTTGTATTGAGCCTGGAGTTGTGGCAACAGAATTGACCAATACCATCACTGATGAATCCCTTCAGGGATTTGTGGAAAATGCAAAAAAAATGGAAGCTCTACAAGCTGATGATATTGCCAACGCCATTCTTTATGCAGTTGAGTCGCCCAATCATGTTAATGTAAATGAAATTCTAATTAGACCAACTACACAAGATCGTTAAATTGTCAGAAAATATTCCTCATGTCTTGATTTTAGGTGGTGGATTTGGCGGTTTATCGGCTGCTAATGAAATAAGAAATTCACTTTCTTCATCAGAAGTAAAAATCACAGTTGTTGATAAAAAAAATTGGTTTATGGTTGGTTTTGCTAAACTCTGGATAATAAAAGGGACAAGAACTTTTGAAAATTCAACTGGCTCACTGAATGAATTAACTAAAAAAGAAATTGACTTTCTTAATGAAGAAATTCTTCAAATTGATTTAGAAAATAAAAATATCAAAACTACCACAAAGAATCTTTCATATGATTATCTAATTATTGCCATGGGAGCAGTTTTAGCTCCCCAAAAAATCCCCGGACTAGTTGAACATGGAATGAATCTTTATGATTACAGAGAATCTGAAAAAATTCATAACAAAATCAAGGAATTAAAATCAGGAACAATAGCAATTTCTATTATGGGCATGCCTTACAAATGTCCACCAGCTCCATTTGAGGCTGCCTTACTTATTGACTCAATGCTCAGAGAGTCAGGCATAAGAGATTCTGTCCAAATCCATTTCTATAGTCCTGCAC
>JASFMV010000095.1:0-5121 GCA_050117375.1 Nitrosopumilaceae archaeon
GATAACCCAATCTCCCATGGTTCCATTGTTGTGTCTAGACAATCCATCTTTGTCAAAGTGACCTTTCAATTTGCCTTGATTATCTATATCAATTGGCACTGCGCCAGAGGTGGTATTATGCCAAAAGCCATCTCCAGTCATATTGAACTCATTCTTTGCTTCAGCAGCATGACAGATTAGGATTTTATGTTCTCCATTATCTGGCTGTGTAGCCAAAACAGGACTAAATACTCCGAGTCCTAATGTGACTGCAAAAACTGCTATTGCTGGAATTGCAATTTTTTTGTTCATGAAAAACCTACAAATAATTTTATAATTAAGATCATGTGTGTCATAGGTGTTTCTAACAATAATGACACCATTGTAACATTACAAAAAATATTGTATTACTTCAATAAAATATGAATTTGTTTTTGTAACTGTGTGAAAAATTTAGAGATACTAAAATTTAATAGCAAAAGTTATTAGCAAATTTTTTTATTAACTGATTTCAATTTTCTATCACGCATCAAAAACAATTTTGATAATGTCCGTGTTAAAACTCATAAGTCATTTGATCAATTATGAGTTAATATTAGAAAATCGTTGTTGAATATTGGCATCTTCTATAATTTTCTGTGCCATCATTTCTTGCTCTAACATTTTTTCTTTTACTTCATCGTTGATTCTTTGATTTTCCTCGGGAAATGAATATGCAAAAGTACCAGGAAGTTCTGATTCTAATTTTGTTGCATTAAACACATTGTATCCTCTGTATTCTTCAAATTTTATTAATTTGCCAAATTCAGAGTGGTCTCTAGTTCGTGGCTCTCCTGAATCATGGAATCTCTCAAAGGAGTCAATTATCTGTCTAAATGAACCAAAGGAATTTCTCTCAAAAATTCTTCCATCATCAGAGGTCCACAAAACACCGTACTTTTCTGTCTGAGTTATTTCGATAGCACCTTCGTTTCTAGTGGGTGAAGGAATAATTACACTCTGCATTGGATTAAGAGATTTTCCTGATAGATCAATTCCCTCATTAAGATATGTGATTTGATACCTGTTTTTGTAGTCAATTGCTTTTATTGCCATTATTTTGTCTTTTAGAGGTTCAAGGAAAGTTACTGATATCCTTGTAGAATCACATTCTTTTTCGGCACTATTTAAACGACATTTTACTTTTTCATGGGTGGCAAGAATATGTTCTGCATCAACAACATCTGTTTCTTGGATCGCCCTTATTTCTTCAATGTCTCCATTATTGTTGAACCATACTTCTATTCCTAATTCTGCCAAATGTGCATCACCTACCTGAGAAATACCAAACAGAAATTCTTGCACATGCAAACCCTTCTCAGAATATACTGTTGCCTCAAAGACATTTTTCTTCCCAATGTTAATTGTCTGCTCAACGAAGGGAGTATGGAAATTGTCACTCAGAGAAAATTTTTTGTCATTGAGTTTGAATCCATAGTCTACCTTCTGTTTGTTATTTTCATGATCTAACCCAAAGGTTGGTCTTGTAAGATGTCCTTCTGAATCTAAACTATCTGAATTGCCAGATTCACTTGAAACAGGTGCTATGGGTTTAGGCAAATTTATTGCAGAATGCCATGCAAATGAACTAGGAATAATCGAAAATGAAATTACCATTAAAATAACAAACATAAAGAGAATTTGAGAGTTTTTCATCAAGGAAAATCTCAACTAATTTTGATTTTAATACATGTTTGTCACAAGTGTTAGAAACACTGATGACAAACATGGTCTTAATTATCAAATAATTTTGACAAAATCAATGAACGACAAAAACAGATCAAGCTTAGCAAAGAATAGCAATTCTTTAAATAATTTGATCAAAGGAACTTCAATGACAATTTCACACAACGACTATACTAACGCAAAAAAAGTTCTTGCAATAAGTCTTGCAGCAATTATGGTTTTTGGATCATTTTCGCTGGGAAGTCTAACTGCAGATTACTCTGCATTTGGAGCTAAACCTCAAGATAAAAATGGCAAAAACGTAATTGAATGGAGCAACGGTGTGCCAAGTGGAGCACACCACAATCTCATTGGCCATGGAAAAAAGGCTGATTACAATTGTGACGACTCTCCAGGTGGTGGTTCAGTCTTCTTCTCTCAATACACAAATGAGACAGTAAAGGAAACAATTGAGTTTATCTCAAACCAAAAATCTAAGGTTGAAAATCTAACTGCAATAGACCCATGTTCAGAAGCTTTTACCGGAAATGACCCAATTCAGGTACAAATCCCATATGAAGAGGAGGGATACTATGTATTTTGGTCTCTAAAGGGAGGGCCAGATAAGGGTAAAAACCAAGTAGCCAGTAATATTACTCTGGCAGGGCCAATAATTAACCACATCTGTAATGTGACAGAAGCCGGTAGTACTGTAAAAGATGGTGATTCTGACTTTGGTGACTCACTCTTGAATTTCACATCCAACATCATGCATGAAAACTCTACAGGTTTAACTCCACTATTTGATATTGGAGAAACAGTGTATGATGACATTGACACCAGTCAAAATGTTACCAATGGTGATCAAAGATTAGCCAATGCAGGTACATGGGCATATTCAGATGGAAGCTTCGTAGATGATAGTGGACCTGGTGATGATGATCTAGATCTACCTCTTGCAAATTTCCTAAATGGTACTGAAATGTATCGTGATACAGATTCAAGTCTTGAATACAGTATGGGAGAACCAATCTATAACGATGTTGACATGTCAGGAAACGTAACTGCTAACGACATCAGATTGTTTGTAAAAGACGGTTCAGAAGCATTATCATGTTCTGATGAAGATTTGATAAATGGCGCTGGAGCAATTACAGACAAAGAAGCATTCAAAGTCAAAAATGGATCTCTTGAAAGATTTGATTCCGCTTCTCCCCAGAAAGGAAAAGGCAAGAGCACATTTGTTGATATAACTGGAATGTTCCAATGGAGTGGTGCAGTATGTGATGCAACAATCTTGGAAAATGCAACACTAAACAGTCAAGCTCCACTTGATCAAATCAGCATGGAAGACTTCAATGGTGGTGCTATGGATGATGTTATAGAATTTAGTGATTTGATGGCCACGCTAGGTGTGGACCAACTTACTGCCGAGGGAATGATTGATGATGCAGAACTTGATGCTATTAACGATGGAGGACAAGATAATTCAGATCCTAAATCCAACAATGACCAAATTGATACCGACAAAGAATTTGCTGCATTTATGGAAAATGAATTTGGCGATGACTATAGTTGCAATGCGGTCTATGACTTTTGGGTCTTTAACTTGGCTCAAATTGTCAATGTAGGTCTTGAAATCATCAACGATGGTGCAACAAACATACAATTACGATTCTATCCAGTAGCTACAACAGAATTCACACCACAATAAACACACCCACTTTTTCTTTTTTATTCTGCTTAAAATCTGAATTTCACGAATAATCAAATTGTGATTTTGGATTGAAGGCGGTCATGCCTTGGAAAATTCTACACTAGGCTCCTTCTACTTGTCAATTAGGATAAGAACTGACACATTGCTATAAAGAATATTTACATTAATTGAATGATGAAAGTCCTTATTGTTGATGACAATCATGATGTCTCAGAACTACTCTCCATATTCCTCAAGAAAAAAGGCTTTGACAATGTAATAATTAATGACCCAAAAATTGCTCTTGGCCACATAAAGGAGGAAAAATATGATGCTGTTGTTCTGGATATTTCAATGCCAGAAATAAGTGGACTCGATATTATCAAAAAATTAGAAAGGAACAAAATGCTGCAGGATCAAAAAATAATAATTTTGTCTGCCGCTTCCCTTACCCCTCGACAAGTAGACAATTTGTTAAAGAAAGAAGGAATTCATGACTGCTTGAAAAAACCCGTTAGATTAAACGAATTACTAACTGCAATTTCTAACTAACAACATTGCTTTGCTGAATTATTCTGATACTTTACTTTCTTCTTGATACTCTGCCTTACACATAGAACACACATATCGATCATCCTCCTTTTTTAAGGGCATCATCAATCCTTGATTTGCACATCGAGGACAATCTGTAAAGCTCACTATAATACTAGAAAAATAATTTATTTAATTTGGTGTAAGTCATATTAATTTCAGACAATCTAGGTTGAATGAAAAATTTTATAGAATTTGATTATGCATAATTTAACTAGCATTATGTTAGGTAAAAAAGACAAAAAATATTGGAGAAAAAAAGCTCTAGAGGCGACAAAATTAGAACAATGGGAAGTTCTGTTTTCTTATGGGGAGAAGATGATCGAGCTTGATCCTAATGACTTTGATGGATGGGCAACAAAAGGCGATGCTCAATACAACCTGGGAAATTTCAAATTAGCTTTGAAATTCTACCAACATGCTCTTCAAATTAACAAAAGAGATATTTTGTCATGGCAAAATTTGGGACACACGCTCAAGAATTTAGGAAAATACAACGAAGCCATCAAATGTTATAATATTGCATTGGATCTTAACCCTCTTGATGGGTATCATAATAATGGCAAGCTTCGTGATTCCCTAATAGAATGTGAAAATTTTTTAAAGCGAGTTTAGGAAAACAATTTTTTACATATTAAAAAATTCACAAAAGATGAAATTTTTTGTTTTTGAAATTTCACCTTTGGAAGAATGCTGCAGACTTCATAAATTCTTCAAAGTCTTTGTCAATTACTACCTCATGTTCTTCTAACCTATTGCCCATGATTCTATTGGGTATTTGTAATTGAAATGGAAGCTAAAAAATATTATTGACCTTAAGATCATATTTTATTACTTATAGGCGTATTTTTAAAACAAATTTAGACTACTTGAACTTAGTCCCTTCATGGTCAGCTCTAAAATTGATTTTGTTTTAAAAAAAATTGAAAAACAAGAAAAGTATGAACAAGAAAACCCTCACCAGATTCCCAATTCAGAAAAAGTCCTTGCCATAGGCAGAGATACGGGTATTTTTTACAATATACTTCTTCAATCCATGAAGGCCAAAAATGTTCTAGAAATAGGAATGTCTGCAGGATATTCTACAATGTGGTTTGCAGATGCAATATACAAACAAGAGGGAAGAATCATTACAATTGACTATGATCAAA
>JASFMV010000096.1:0-5088 GCA_050117375.1 Nitrosopumilaceae archaeon
GAGTTGATTTGGCTTCAGACAACCAAAATTGCCCTTAATAGGAAAATGTCAGTTGGTATTCTAACTGACATGAGACTAAGTATTAGATTGGTATAGTTATAGGATGACACCTAAATTAGAGTTAGAAGAAGCTGTACCGGATTATCTTGAATGGTTATTAAAAACAAAAGGCCTAAAAATTGAAAAAATAAAAAAATCTGACGATAAAATTGATTCATACCACGAATCAGCTGATATGATCAAAATTCAAGAGTTAGAAAAAACCAAAGAATTGTTAGTGCACCTTACCAACAAATTATTTAAAAAAATTGAGGAGTTGGAAAAAAGAGAAGATTCTGAAAATCAGAAAATAAAAGCAGAGGAAAAAGTGGAAAGCGAGAGCTTGGAAAAAAGAGAAGAGTGTAAAATTGTATTTTCTGATCTCTCTTGGTACAGAGAAAAATTGAATAGTAAAAAGCCATAATTCTAGTCCATATTATCAAAAATACCAACTTGGAGTTCAACTACCAAACTGGGAATAAAGTCAGACAAAAGTACGCATGAAAATAAAAGGAGTCTAATTGACTTCTGTTTTATGCATTCCCCACTTTAGGGTAAATTCTTCTTTGGTGAGTGGTATGATAGACTTACACTTCAAACATCTGCGTGTTTTATTGGTCTTAGAGTATCTCCAAAGATGGGCTTCACTTTTTTGATGACAGTTCATGCCTTTCTAGATTATAGATGAACTTAAGGGTATGGAAAAGGAAATTCCCAAAATAACCTCCTTAAGTACAATGAACGTGTATAGAATAACACGTTAACGGATTTTAAATTAGGAATTTTTGGAAATTAAAAAAATGGATGAAATAAAGAATCGAGAAAATCTTAGAAAAGAAATGATTGATGCACAAAAACAACAAAAAATTCTATTAGAAAAAAGGGATCTGTCTTTGAGTAGTAAACCGCCAAATAAGATTGATGCTCTTCAGACCACACATAAGATTGCAAAACTCCAGGATTTCATCAAGTTTGCTGAAAATACCCTGAAAATGTCGGATTAGATTCCTTCCAAAAAATACATTCCAAAATCTACTTTACATCACGAATAAAATTGTCTTGAGAATCAACGAAATTACCGCAAGTTTCACAAAGCCAATTCGTCTGATTTTCTTCTTTTATCCATTTGGGAAATCTCCTATTTTGACATTTCTTACAAAATAATGACATAGTTACCTGCATTTGTCCCCCTATTTGTACCAGAAGTTAATTTGGGATCATTCCCTAAACTTTACAAACTATTTTCAATGATTTAATTTTTAAAAAATTTAAAGTTAAGAAAAGTCTTGAGGATTTTTCTACTATGCCAACGTTAATAGCATAAGGATTCCATGAAATGCGTTGGGAAAACGTCAAGTAAAAAATGAAAGTGCATTAAAAGAGATTAGGCTGCCAGAGGGAGATGAAGAAATGTTTGGAAGAGTAATCAAAATGATGGGCGGAGAAAATGTGATGGTAAAATGCAAAGATAGCGTATCCAGACGAGGACGAATAAGAGGGAAATTAAAAAGAAGAGTTTGGATTAGAGATAATGATGTGGTAATTATTGCACCATGGGATTTTGGAAATGATGATAGGGGAGATATTTTATGGAGATATACATTGCCTCAAGTTGAATGGCTAAAAGCAAACAAGTACATTCCGTTAGATTTTTAGAATAATTTTGTTTTTTGAATTTCTTATTCTGACGTTTTGATTCAAAACTATTATTGGTTCAATTCCCAAGAGCCAAACATTCTGTTTTGAGAACAAAAACCTATCTTCCAGGCCTTTTAAACCCGGGTTTAATAATATAATTAGATGATGAAGAGTTTAGAAATTTTTTTCTAGTTTCTTCATTGTTTTTTGATTTTACAGTATCATTAATTTTTATTTTGAACATTTTTTTTGCATCAGATTTTATGCTGGGTTTGGAGCTGTAAATTATGTTTGTGGGGGAGGTGTTTTTTTTCTTTTTATTTTTTGGTTTGTCAGGATCGGTGGGTTTTCTTTGAGACGATTTGATATTTTTTATGTTGTTTGAAGAAGATCTTGCAATGTTGTAATCTCCTAATGAATTTCCCATGTCTTTCTATTCAGATTGAGGACTTAAGGATATGGATGGAAATTAATCCTTTCTAAAACCCTGCGCAAACAAAAAATAATTTGAGACCCAAAAAAGGAATCCAACCTAAGGTTTAGTTTCGTTACTCAAAGTTTTATTCTGTAATAATCCCAATGTTCAGGATCAAATAACATTACAAATTCTGCATTTTCCTTACTCACTCTCTCTCGAATTACATCGCGTAAACCGAAGCTTGTAAGATATTTGTACCCGCTAGATTTGTCCTTGTCATAAAATAGCTTTCTTAGTTCTGAACCTCTACCCAACCCCCAATATCCCATTTTTAGGGAAATTGGCTCTAAAAATATCGTATTTGTCTTTCCATAATTCTCATCGGAAACTTCTTTTGGCAGCGAATAACCTTCAAGCGGTCCTCCTTTTGCAAATCCAACAATTTCTCCATCATTGCTGTTTATTCTAATGGTAATGAAAATTGTTTTCTCATTTTTTATCGAATCTGTAAATCCAATTCGAGAAAACTGTAAAGGTTTTGGCATTTCATCATAAATTGAAAAAATTTTTCGAATAACTCATTGTTTGATCTTATTTTTACAAGATCCTCCTTTGGAACCAATATTTCAAATACCTTGTCTCTTATTTCTTTCAGATGACAAATGCCACCAGTCTAATGGAGAAAGTGCTCTTTAGATTTGCAAGAAAATGGATTGCAGGAGATACCATTGATGATGCTCTAAGGTCTGCACAAGAAGCTTACAAAAATGGTAGACACGCCATCATAAACAAACTTGGTGAATATCATACAGATTCTAAACCAATACTAGAAACAATTTCTGAATACAACCAAATTATTAGCTCCTTTAGAAAGTGGAAGGTAAGAGGCGCCATCTCCATAAAACCTTCTCAGATAGGATTGTCTATTTCTCATGAGACTTGTTTGGAAAACTTTGAAAAAATTATTGATGCAGCATCCAAATCACATATCTTTGTTTGGATGGATATGGAGTCTTCAGATCATACAGATGAGACCCTTGAATTGTATCATGATTTGTTTTCCAGATATGAGCGTCTAGGGGTGGCTATTCAGTCAAATCTCAAGAGAAGTGTGGATGATGTGAAAGGATTAATTCACCACGGAGCAAAAATTAGGCTCGTGAAGGGGGCATATAGCGAAGACAAAAAGGTTTCATACAAAACAAGAGACGAGGTTGATGCAAACTATGAGAAAATAATGAAGTTTTTGTTTGAAGAAGGAAATGAGTTTGGTATTGCAACACATGATTCAAAACTGATAGAGTTGGCAAGGAATTTATCAAAAAAAAATCAGGTAAAGTTTGAATTCCAGTTTTTAAAGGGTGTAAGAGATGATCTAAAGCCCATACTTGTCAAAGAGGGATTTGTTGTATCTGATTATATCCCATATGGAACAAACTGGCTGCCTTATTCTATAAGGCGGTTAAAGGAAAGAAAAAGCAACATTTTGTTGTTGGGAAGCTCGTTTATTCAATCACATAAGGTTTGAGTCTGTGATCTCAAAAATTGTTGTAAATAATTTTCCCCGCCTGCTCCCTTACCAGTAGAACCAGAGCTTTTCCATCCAACAAATGGTTGGCTTTTAACTAATGCAGCAGTGGTCGCACTGGCTTCTCTGTTTGCATAAACTGTTCCTGCTTGAATTTTTTGGAAAAATTCATCTACTTGTTTTTTGTCTTCTGAGAAAATTCCAGCTGTTAATCCATATTCTGTATCATTTGCCAGTTCGATCGCCTCTTGAAAATCATCATATGTATCCATGCAGAGAAATGGCAAGAATAACTCTTCTTTGATTAATTTATGATCCCGGGGAAGATTTTTGACTATAGTAGGTTCAACAAAATATCCAGAGCTCCGTTCTTGGTCTTTTAGAATATTTCCGCCAAAAACTATTTTTCCATCTTTTTGTGCCAGATCTACAGAATCTTTGAATTTGTTTATTGCATCCTCATTGATTACAGGACCGATAAAAGACTCACGTTTCCAAGGCATTCCAATATTCAATGATTTTGCTTTTTCTAGCAACTTTTGAGTGAACTCGTCTGCTACCTCCTTTTGGACATACACTCTTGAGCATGCACTGCATTTTTGACCTCCATAACCAAAAGCTGCTCGAACAATACCTTGAGCGGCTTTTTCCAAATCTGCGTTTTTTGTCACAATTACAGGGTTTTTCCCACCCATCTCTGCGATAAAGGGTTTTGATCCTTGTTCAGCAAATTTCCTAATCCCTGCCAGTCCTACATTACGGGAACCAGTAAATGCAATTCCATCTATCTCTGGACTTTCAATTATGGTTTTTCCCACTATGCTACCATCACCAGTAACAAAATTAATCGCACCCTTGGGCAACCTGTTTACCAATTCCTTGACAAAAAAATAGGATGAAATTGGAGTTGCACTGGCAGGTTTTAAGATAGCAGTATTGCCCGTAAGCAATGCACCAGTTGTCATTCCAATTGCAATTGCTGATGGAAAGTTAAAAGGAGCAATTACTCCCCAAACACCAAAAGGTTTCATGATTGTTTGTGTTTTTTCATGAGGGTTTGGATGGGCAGTCTGCTTGCCAAATCCTTTGTTTTTTTCTAATTGAAAAGAATAGAATCTCATAAAATCAATTGCCTCATCAACATCATTCATTGCCTCAATTCGATTTTTTCCATTCTCAAAACATAGCCAAGCAGCTAATTCGAATTTTTTTTTCGAAAATACATCTGCAACATCTTTGAAAATTTTTGCTCTTTCTATGTATGATATATTACTCCATTTTGGAAAAGCATTTTTTGCAAAAGTGATTGCCTCTTTTGTCTTGGTTTCATTTAGTTTTGGAAATTTAGCCAGTACAATTTTAGTATCAGACGGACATCGTACTTCAAGTTCTTCATCAGAAAAAAATTCTTCTCCGTTTATGAAGTCAGAATACTTTTTGCCAAATTGATTTTGAATGGAATCTA